>NZ_CP151473.1:0-305989 GCF_048755855.1 Curtobacterium sp. L1-20
GTCCGGCGGCGTCCTACTCTCCCACAAGGTCCCCCTTGCAGTACCATCGGCGCTGAGAGGCTTAGCTTCCGGGTTCGGAATGTGACCGGGCGTTTCCCTCTCGCTATGACCACCGGAACACCTTCGACCCAATCGCTTGGAATCATGAAGCTGTTCCCGCATGCATGCGGTGTTCAATTTCGTGTTCCCGATCGTCTGTCGGGAACCACAAAGTGGACGCGAGCCCCACACCCGTGAGGGTGTGGGAAATAGTTGTGTTGTCAAGTCTTCGGCTTATTAGTACCGGTCAGCTCCACGGGTCGTTAGTCCCCGCTTCCACATCCGGCCTATCAACCCAGTAGTCTGCTGGGAGCCTCTCACACTCAAGGTGCATGGAAATCTCATCTCGAAGACGGCTTCCCGCTTAGATGCTTTCAGCGGTTATCCGGTCCGAACGTAGCTAATCAGCGGTGCCCTTGGCAGAACAACTGACACACCAGAGGTTCGTCCATCCCGGTCCTCTCGTACTAGGGATAGATCTTCTCAAATTTCCAACGCGCGCAGCGGATAGGGACCGAACTGTCTCACGACGTTCTAAACCCAGCTCGCGTACCGCTTTAATGGGCGAACAGCCCAACCCTTGGGACCTACTCCAGCCCCAGGATGCGACGAGCCGACATCGAGGTGCCAAACCATGCCGTCGATATGGACTCTTGGGCAAGATCAGCCTGTTATCCCCGAGGTACCTTTTATCCGTTGAGCGACAGCGCTTCCACAAGCCACTGCCGGATCACTAGTCCCGACTTTCGTCCCTGCTCGACCTGTCAGTCTCACAGTCAAGCTCCCTTGTGCACTTACACTCGCCACCTGATTGCCAACCAGGTTGAGGGAACCTTTGGGCGCCTCCGTTACTCTTTGGGAGGCAACCGCCCCAGTTAAACTACCCATCAGGCACTGTCCATGAACCCGATCAGGGTCCTACGTTAGACATCCAAAGTGACCAGAGTGGTATTTCAACAATGACTCCACGAACACTAGCGTGCCCGCTTCACAGTCTCCCACCTATCCTACACAAGCCACTCCGAACACCAATACCAAACTGTAGTAAAGGTCACGGGGTCTTTCCGTCCTGCTGCGCGTAACGAGCATCTTTACTCGTAGTGCAATTTCGCCGAGTTCGCGGTTGAGACAGCTGGGAAGTCGTTACGCCATTCGTGCAGGTCGGAACTTACCCGACAAGGAATTTCGCTACCTTAGGATGGTTATAGTTACCACCGCCGTTTACTGGGGCTTAAATTCAGAGCTTCGCCCAAAGGCTAACCCCTCCTCTTAACCTTCCAGCACCGGGCAGGCGTCAGTCCGTATACATCGTCTTGCGACTTCGCACGGACCTGTGTTTTTAGTAAACAGTCGCTTCCCACTGGTCTCTGCGGCCTTCAACGCTCAACGAAGCAAGTCCGTATCACGTGTCCGGCCCCCCTTCTCCCGAAGTTACGGGGGCATTTTGCCGAGTTCCTTAACCACGATTCTCTCGATCTCCTTGGTATTCTCTACCTGACCACCTGAGTCGGTTTCGGGTACGGGCGGCTGCAACCTCGCGTCGATGCTTTTCTCGGCAGCATAGGATCACTGATTTCCCCTTACGGGTACGCGTCGGATCTCAGGCATACAGACGACGGATTTGCCTATCGTCAGCCCTACATCCTTACACCAGGTTCACCTTACGGATACCATCGCCTGGCTCAGCTACCTTCCTGCGTCACACCTGTTCATACGCTAACCGCACCAGCATGGGGTCGAGCGTTAGACCGGACCGCATCACCCCGAAGGGATCCGCTGATACCGGGTTAGGACTCTTAGCACCACTGGATTAGCTTGGGCGGTTGTTCGCCGGTACGGGAATATCAACCCGTTGTCCATCGACTACGCCTGTCGGCCTCGCCTTAGGTCCCGACTTACCCAGGGCGGATTAACCTGGCCCTGGAACCCTTGGTCTTTCGGAGGACGGGTTTCTCACCCGTCTTTCGCTACTCATGCCTGCATTCTCACTCGTGTAGCGTCCACGGCTGGATCACTCCGCCGCTTCACTCGCCACACGACGCTCTCCTACCACTCCGCACGACTGAACCACGAAGGCTTATCGGTGTGCGAAATCTACAACTTCGGCGGTGTGCTTGAGCCCCGTTACATTGTCGGCGCGGAATCACTTGACCAGTGAGCTATTACGCACTCTTTCAAGGGTGGCTGCTTCTAAGCCAACCTCCTGGTTGTCTGTGCAACTCCACATCCTTTCCCACTTAGCACACGCTTAGGGGCCTTAGTTGGTAGTCTGGGTTGTTTCCCTCTCGACGATGAAGCTTATCCCCCACCGTCTCACTGCTGCGCTCTCACTCACCGGCATTCGGAGTTTGGCTGACGTCAGTAACCTGTTGAGGCCCATCGGCCATCCAGTAGCTCTACCTCCGGCGAGAAACACGCAACGCTGCACCTAAATGCATTTCGGAGAGAACCAGCTATCACGAAGTTTGATTGGCCTTTCACCCCTATCCACAGCTCATCCCCTCCATTTTCAACTGAAGTGGGTTCGGTCCTCCACGACGTCTTACCGTCGCTTCAACCTGGCCATGGATAGATCACTTCGCTTCGGGTCTAGGACATGCGACTGATTCGCCCTATTCAGACTCGCTTTCGCTACGGCTGCCCCACACGGGTTAACCTCGCCACATATCACTAACTCGCAGGCTCATTCTTCAAAAGGCACGCCGTCACCCCTACAAGGAGGCTCCGACGGTTTGTAAGCAAACGGTTTCAGGTACTATTTCACTCCCCTCCCGGGGTACTTTTCACCTTTCCCTCACGGTACTTGTCCGCTATCGGTCATCTGGGAGTATTTAGGCTTATCAGGTGGTCCTGACAGATTCACACGGGATTTCTCGGGCCCCGTGCTACTTGGGATACACATCCGGCCATAACACCATTTCGTCTACGGGGCTATCACCCACTACGGCCCGGCTTTCCAACCAGTTCGACTATGATGCGCTGTAACCGCCCCAGTCCGGCAGAACTGAGCGACGTGTCCCACAACCCCGACCATGCAACGCCCGCCGGCTATCACACATGATCGGTTTAGCCTCATCCGCTTTCGCTCGCCACTACTCACGGAATCACATGTTGTTTTCTCTTCCTGTGGGTACTGAGATGTTTCACTTCCCCACGTTCCCTCTACCCGCCCTATATATTCAGGCGGGAGTCACCAGGTCACAAAAGCGCCCAGCGGGGTTTCCCCATTCGGAAATCCTCGGCTCACAGCTCGATTATCAGCTCCCCGAGGCTTATCGCAGATTTCTACGTCCTTCTTCGGCTCCAGATGCCAAGGCATCCACCGTTTGCTCTTAGAAACTTGACCACAAAGATTAAAATTGCGATCGACTCGAAACAACAACAACCACCCGAAAGGCTTCGTCATCATCACGAGCGATCTAAGATGCTCGCGTCCACTGTGTAGTTCTCAACATACGATCGGCACCACACTCCCCCAACGCCAACGCGTCAGCTTCATGCAGCCCACTCGAAGAACCAGCACGGATCACTCCGCACAGCTCAACCCCCACCACCAGCAAGAACACACAACGTGTCCCCACCCCTGGCAGGAAGCCTGGTCCCTCAGGACCCAACAACGTGCACCAGCCACCTGCGCTCCCCACCAACCCGTTCCCGACCTGCAAGCAGGACGTACTGAGATCGGCAGCTGCGCTGACGACTGCACTGTCAATGTTCCACCCATGAGCTACCGGCAACCACGTTCGGGTTACTCGGCGCCTGGACACCACCACACCCTCCAACAGAAGGACACGACGATGCCAGATGCTCCTTAGAAAGGAGGTGATCCAGCCGCACCTTCCGGTACGGCTACCTTGTTACGACTTAGTCCTAATCACCGATCCCACCTTCGACGGCTCCTTCCACAAGGGTTAGGCCACCGGCTTCGGGTGTTACCGACTTTCATGACTTGACGGGCGGTGTGTACAAGGCCCGGGAACGTATTCACCGCAGCGTTGCTGATCTGCGATTACTAGCGACTCCGACTTCATGAGGTCGAGTTGCAGACCTCAATCCGAACTGAGACCGGCTTTTTGGGATTCGCTCCACCTTACGGTATCGCAGCCCTTTGTACCGGCCATTGTAGCATGCGTGAAGCCCAAGACATAAGGGGCATGATGATTTGACGTCATCCCCACCTTCCTCCGAGTTGACCCCGGCAGTCTCCTATGAGTCCCCGCCATAACGCGCTGGCAACATAGAACGAGGGTTGCGCTCGTTGCGGGACTTAACCCAACATCTCACGACACGAGCTGACGACAACCATGCACCACCTGTACACCGACCACAAGGGGGCGACCATCTCTGGCCGTTTCCGGTGTATGTCAAGCCTTGGTAAGGTTCTTCGCGTTGCATCGAATTAATCCGCATGCTCCGCCGCTTGTGCGGGCCCCCGTCAATTCCTTTGAGTTTTAGCCTTGCGGCCGTACTCCCCAGGCGGGGCGCTTAATGCGTTAGCTACGACACAGAAACCGTGGAAAGGTCCCTACATCTAGCGCCCAACGTTTACGGCATGGACTACCAGGGTATCTAATCCTGTTCGCTCCCCATGCTTTCGCTCCTCAGCGTCAGTTACGGCCCAGAGATCTGCCTTCGCCATCGGTGTTCCTCCTGATATCTGCGCATTCCACCGCTACACCAGGAATTCCAATCTCCCCTACCGCACTCTAGTCTGCCCGTACCCACTGCAAGCCCGAGGTTGAGCCTCGGGATTTCACAGCAGACGCGACAAACCGCCTACGAGCTCTTTACGCCCAATAATTCCGGACAACGCTTGCACCCTACGTATTACCGCGGCTGCTGGCACGTAGTTAGCCGGTGCTTTTTCTGCAGGTACCGTCACTTTCGCTTCTTCCCTACTAAAAGAGGTTTACAACCCGAAGGCCGTCATCCCTCACGCGGCGTTGCTGCATCAGGCTTTCGCCCATTGTGCAATATTCCCCACTGCTGCCTCCCGTAGGAGTCTGGGCCGTGTCTCAGTCCCAGTGTGGCCGGTCACCCTCTCAGGCCGGCTACCCGTCGTCGCCTTGGTGAGCCATTACCTCACCAACAAGCTGATAGGCCGCGAGTCCATCCCCAACCAAAAAATCTTTCCACCACCAGACCATGCGGCCGGCAGTCATATCCAGTATTAGACGTCGTTTCCAACGCTTATCCCAGAGTCAGGGGCAGGTTACTCACGTGTTACTCACCCGTTCGCCACTAATCCACCCAGCAAGCTGGGCATCATCGTTCGACTTGCATGTGTTAAGCACGCCGCCAGCGTTCGTCCTGAGCCAGGATCAAACTCTCCGTAAAAAAATACAGACCCAACACCCGAAGGCATCAGACCGAGTTGATTCTGACTGTTGACTGTCTACTGACAATCTTCAATCCAAAAGGAATTGTCTCCGACCCAACCAACCAGAGTTGATCAGGCACGGGGTCAATAAATTGGCATTGACAATGTGCACGCTGTTGAGTTCTCAAGGACCAGACGCACTCCCCACTCGACACCATCAAGGTGTTCCGCCAGAGAGGCTTTCGTTCTTGGTTCCGACCACCGGTGTGTCGTCGGACCCGGAGGTCCAGTGGCTCATCCCGTGGGAGAGAACCGGTGGAGTAGTCATCCTAGGCGTCGAAGCGATCCAGCGCAAGGCCGGTTCTGAACTTCAGTGGAGGATGGTCCCGCTTGAGGGCCGGCGTGCTCTGGGCTTTCGCTCCAGCCGCTCCGCCGCACCTTTGGGGTGACGAGTAAGAACTATACGCACGGTTCGGCGGGTGCGCCAAGGCAGCCCACATCTCGGGCGTGTCGCGTTCTGCAACACACCGCCGGAACGCAACGGTGCCCGGCTCCCACGTGGGGAACCGGGCACCGTCGAGCGTCCGCGGTCAGGAGATCGTCACGCCCGCGAGGGTCTTCTTGCCACGACGGAGCACGAGCACTCCCCCGGGCAGTGCGAGTTCTGCCAGCGGGGTCGCCGGGTCCTCCGCACGGGTGTTGTTCACGTACACGCCACCCTGGTCGATCGCGCGCCGTGCCTCGCCGAGGGACTTCACGAGTTCGGTGTCGACGAGCGCGCGCGCCACGTCCGCGTCGCCGGCGAGGGTCACTGACCCCGGGAGCTCAGCGATCGCCGACCGCAGGGTCGCCGTGTCGAGGGCACCCAGGTCGCCGTTGCCGAACAACGCCGCCGACGCATCGATCGCCGCCTGCGTCGCGTCGGGTCCGTGCACGATCGCGGTCACCTCGAACGCGAGGGTGCGCTGGGCCTCTCGTCGGAAGGGCTCGTCGGCCACTGCCTGCTCGAGGCGCTCGACCTCGGCACGGGACAGGAACGTGAACTGCCGCAGTCGCGCGACCACGTCGGAGTCCGACGTGTTGAGCCAGAACTGGTAGAAGGCGTAGGGCGAGGTCATCTCCGGGTCGAGCCAGATCGCGTTGCCCTCGCTCTTGCCGAACTTCGTGCCGTCCGAGTTCGTGATGAGGGGCGTCCCCAACGCGTGCACGGACTTCCCCTCGGTGCGCCGGATCAGCTCCGTGCCCGAGGTCAGGTTGCCCCACTGGTCGGACCCGCCGGTCTGCAACGTGCACCCGTACTGCAGGAAGAGTTCGCGGTAGTCCAGGCCCTGCAGGATCTGGTAGCTGAACTCCGTGTAGCTGATGCCGGCGTCCGAGTTCAGACGCGCCGCCACGGCGTCCTTCTTCAGCATCGAGTTGACCCGGAAGTACTTGCCGATGTCGCGGAGGAAGTCGATGGCCGACAGCGGGGCCGTCCAGTCGAGGTTGTTGACCAACCGGACGCCGTTGTCACCGTCCGGGCTGAGGAAGCGCGACACCTGGCCCTGCAGTCGGGTCACCCAGTCGGCCACCGTCTCCGGGGTGTTCAGCGTCCGCTCCGCCGTCGGCCGCGGATCGCCGATCAGGCCGGTCGAACCGCCCACCAGCGCGAGCGGCCGGTGCCCGGCGAGCTGGATCCGACGCATCGTCAGGAGCTGCAGGAGGTTGCCGCAGTGCAGCGAGGCCGCGGTCGGGTCGAAACCGCAGTAGTACGTGATCGGCTCACCGTCGAGGGCCTCCTTCAGCGCCGTCTCGTCGGTGGAGACGTGCACCAGATCACGCCAGCGCAGTTCGTCCCAGACCGAGGCGAAGGTCGGGTCGTTCTGCTGGCGCGTCAGGACATCGTGAGCGGATTCACTGGACACCTCGCCATCGTAGCGGCGAGGGAGCGATCGGGAGGCGCGGCTCGGCTCCGCCCCGCCGGTCCCGGCACCGACCAGCAGCGTCTCGCCGATCGCGCCGACGCGGCTCAGTCCAGTGCCCCCGGGTGCCGTCGGTAGGGCGAGACCGTCGGCTCACCGGTCAACCAGAACCGCCAGGGGTACCCCGCACCTCCGGCGACGCCGCCGACGCCGGTGCGCGGGCCCCGGGAGATCCGCGGGACCGTTCCGACTCCGCCCGGTCCGGAGCGGGTCTCGGACAGGAGTTCCTCGATGACGCGGGCCGGACCGGAGGAGGCGATCCGCGCCTCCAGACCGGGTGCCAACGTGAGCAGGTAGGGGCCGCGACCGTCGAGGAGTCCGGTGCCGTCGTCCTCGCCGAGGACGGCGCCGACGGCGCTGCCCAGGTTGCCCGGCCCGCGGGCCAGCGCGACGTCGGCGACGGACGGACCGCGACGCTCCCGGGCGGTCGCGACGCCGTCGACGACCTCCGCGGCGCGCAGGAGCGACCCGGAGGACACCCCCTCGGCCCCGCTCACCACGTTGACGCACGTGTGGATGCCGTAGGACCGGTAGGCGTACAGCGTTCCGGGCGGTCCGAAGAGGTGCCGGTTGCGTGCCGTCGGTCCGCGGTGCCCGTGGGAACCGGGATCGGTGGGGCCGAAGTAGGCCTCGACCTCGGTGATCCGCAGCGTGACGCCCTTCCCGGCGATCGTCGCCCCGAGCAGCGCCGGCGCGGACACCGGTGCCGGCTCGGCGAGGAGCGCGAGGACGGGATCGGTCATCGTGTGAACGGTGCTCCCTGCGCCAGGTCGTGCACCCGGCGGGTCAGCGACGCCAGCTGGTCGGCGACACGGTCGGGTGCCGTGCCGCCGGCACCGGCCCGGGACGCGACGCTGCCCTCGATCGTGAGGACGCCGCGCACCTCGGGTGTGAGGTGTTCCGACACCGCCCGGTACTCGTCGTCGGTGGGTTGGTCGAGCTCGATGCCGCGCTCCTCGCAGTGGCGGACCAGCGCACCGGAGACCTCGTGCGCGTCGCGGAACGGGACCCCCTGCCGGACGAGCCACTCGGCCACGTCCGTGGCGAGCGAGAACCCCTGCGGTGCGAGCTCGGCCATCCGGTCGGTGTCGAAGGACAGCGTCGCCACCATGCCGGTGAAGGCCGGCAGCAGCACCTCGAGCTGGGCGACCGAGTCGAAGACGGGCTCCTTGTCCTCCTGCAGATCGCGGTTGTACGCGAGCGGCAAGCCCTTGAGCGTCGCGAGGAGACCCGTCAGGTTGCCGATGAGCCGGCCGGACTTGCCACGGGCGAGCTCGGCGATGTCCGGGTTCTTCTTCTGCGGCATGATGCTCGACCCGGTCGAGAACGCGTCGTGCAGCCGGACGAACCCGAACTCCTTCGTGTTCCAGAGGATGATCTCCTCGGCCAGGCGGGACAGGTCGATGCCGACCTGGGCGAGGACGAACGCGAACTCCGCCACCACGTCGCGCGCCGCCGTCGCGTCGATCGAGTTGTCTGCCGGGCGCGCGAAGCCGAGCTCCCGGGCGATCGCCGTCGGGTCGAGCCCCAACGAGCTGCCCGCCAGCGCACCGGCACCGTACGGACTCACGCTCGCCCGGTCCGCCCAGTCACGGAGCCGCTCGAGGTCCCGGACCAGCGGCCATGCGTGCGCGAGGAGGTGGTGGGCCAGGAGGACCGGCTGCGCGTGCTGCAGGTGGGTGCGGCCCGGCATGATCGCGCCCGGGTGCTCGCTGGCCTGCTGGGAGATCGCGTCCACGAGGTCGATGACCAGGTGCCCGATGCGGCGGCCGTGGTCGAGCATGTGCATCCGGCCGAGGGTCGCGATCTGGTCGTTGCGGCTGCGTCCGGCGCGGAGCTTGCCGCCGAGCTCGGGCCCGAGGTCGACGATGAGGAGCCGTTCGAGCGCGCCGTGCACGTCCTCGTCGCCGTCGTCCGGTCGCAGCTCCCCGGCGTCGTACTGCTCCTGCAGCCGGTCGAGGCCGCCGAGCATGCGGTCGAGCTCGTCCTCGGTCAGGTACCCCGCGGTGTGGAGCGCGCGGGCGTGGGCGCGGGACCCGGCGAGGTCGTAGGGGGCGAGCTGCCAGTCGAACTGCGTCGAGCGGGACAGCTCGGCGAGCTCTGCGCTCGGGCCGTCGGCGAAGCGGCCGCCCCAGAGGGCGCCGGTGTTGGTGGCGTCGGTCTTGGCGGCGGGCTGGTTCGCGTCGGTCATGTCTCGCTCTGCTCGTTCGTCGTGGGGTCGGGTGCTGGTGGTGGTGCTCGTGCTGGTGGTGGTGCTCGTGCCGGTGCCGGTGCCGGTGCCGGTGCTAGTCGGCCCGGTCGCGGCGGGCGGCGATCCTTCCGGGGAGTGCCCAGGTGTCGGTGAACCCCTTCGCGCGCGACTGGTCGGCCGCTCCGCCGGCGTCGTCCGTCGCGAGCTCGAAGTCGTAGAGGCTCTGGCCCGACCGCCTGCCCGTGACGACCGCGCGTCCGCCGTGCAGGCGCAGCCGGACGTCGCCCGCGACGCGGAGCTGGGTGTGGTCGATGAACGCGTCGAGGCTGCGCTTGAGGCCGCCGAACCACAGCCCGTCGTACACCAGGTCGGCCCACTCGGCCTCCGCCTGCCGCTTGAAGCGGAGCACGTCACGCTCGAGCGTGAGGTTCTCGAGTTCCTCGTGGGCGGCGATGAGGGCGACCGCCGCCGGTGCTTCGTAGACCACGCGCGCCTTCACGCCGATCACGCGGTCCTCGACCACGTCGAGCCGGCCGACCCCGTGCTTGCCGGCGAGCGCGTCGAGCTCCTGCACGATACGCAGCACGCTGAACCGCTGTCCGTCGATGGCCACCGGCACGCCCTGCTCGAACGTGATGGTGACCTCGTCCGGGTCCCGGGGGACGGTCGGGTCCTGCGTCGTGGCGTAGAGCTCCTCGGCCGGGGCGCTCCACGGGTCCTCGAGCGGGCCTGCGTCGACGGCACGGCCCCAGAGGTCCTGGTCGACGGAGTACGGCGACCGGACCGACGGCTCGACCGGCAGCGCCCGTTCCGCTGCGTACGCCACCGCCCGGGTGCGGGTCAGTCCGAGGTCGCGCATCGGTGCGAGGGTCGCGAGGTCCGGGGCGATCGCGGCGACGGCGGCCTCGAAGCGGACCTGGTCGTTGCCCGCACCGGTGCACCCGTGGGCGATGCTGTCCGCTCCCAATTGCTTCGCGGTGAGGGCGAGGTGCTTCGCCACCAGCGGGCGACTCAGTGCCGAGACCAGCGGGTGCCGCTTCTGGTGGAGGGCGTTCGCCTTGATGGCCGGAGCGATGTGGTCGTCGGCGAACTCGTCCCTCGCGTCGACGACGATGGACTCGACGGCGCCGCAGTCGAGCGCGCGCTGTCGGACGACCGCGAGGTCCTCGCCGCGCTGACCGACGTCGACGACGAGCGCGACGACGTCCTTGCCGGTGGTGTCGCGCAGCCAGCCGATCGCGACGGAGGTGTCGAGTCCCCCGGAGTACGCGAGGACGACGCGGTCTGCCACTGTGCTCTCCGGGTCAGACGCCGGGGGCGCTCACGGTCGCGTCCACGCTCGCGGTGTGCACGGGCGCACCGCCGTTGGCGGCGAGGAGCCACGCGAGGAGCGCCTTCTGGGCGTGCAGACGGTTCTCCGCCTCGTCCCAGATGATGCTGCGCGGGCCGTCGATCACCTCGGCGGTCACCTCGAACCCTCGGTCAGCGGGGAGGCAGTGCATGAACACGGCGTCGTCGGCGGCGTGCGCCATCAGGTCGTCGTCCACGCGGTAGCCGTTGAACGTGTCGAGACGTGCCTGCTTCTCGTCCTCCTTGCCCATCGACACCCAGGTGTCCGTGACGACGACGTCCGCGCCGGCCACGGCCGCCACGGGGTCGGTGACGACCAGGACGGATCCGCCGGTCTCCGCGGCGCGCTGCTCGGCGTCGGTGACCACCTCGGCCGTGGGCGCGAACTCCGCAGGAGCGGCGACCCGGACGTGCATGCCCGCGGTCGCGCCGGCGAGCAGGTACGACTGCGCCATGTTGCTCGCGCCGTCGCCGACGAACGCGACGGTCTGCCCGGCCAGGGTCCCGCGGTGCTCGCGGATGGTCAGGAGGTCGGCGAGGAGCTGGCAGGGGTGGAAGTCGTCGGAGAGGGCGTTCACCACGGGCACGGTGGTGTCCGCCGCCATCTCCTCGAGCCCGGCCTGTCCGTAGGTCCGCCAGACGATGGCCGACACCATGCGCTCGAGCACGCGTGCGGTGTCCGACGGGGTCTCCTTGCCGCCGAGCTGGCTGTTCGCCGTCGTGATGACGAGCGGGCTGCCGCCGAGGTCGGAGATGCCGACGTGGAAGGACACGCGGGTGCGGGTCGACGACTTGTCGAAGATCACCGCGACGGACTGCGGACCGGCGAGGGGCTTCCGGCCCCAGCGGTCTGCCTTCATCTGCACGGCGAGGTCGAGGATCGCGGACTGCTCGGCCTGCGAGAGGTCGTCGTCGCGGAGGAAGTGACGGGTCATGCGGAGGTCTCCTGGGTGGCGGTGCCCTGCTCGGCGGCGACCGCGGCGAGGCTCTGGCCGAGGATCGACACGAACTCGTCGATCTCGGCGTCGGACACGATGAGCGGCGGCGCGATGCGCAGACTCGATTCGTTCGGGGCGTTGATGATGAGGCCGCGCTGGAGCGCGTCCGCGCTCACGGCGGCAGCGACCGGACCGGTCAGCCCGACGCCGATGAGCAGGCCGGTGCCGCGGACCTCGTGCACGAGGGGCGAACCGATGCTCGCGATCCCGGCACGGATGCGCTCGCCCTTCGTCACCGCACCGGCGACGAGGTCAGCACGCTCGATCTCCTGCAGCACGGCGTTGGCCACGCGGGTGCCGAGCGGGTTGCCGCCGAAGGTCGAACCGTGCTGGCCCGCGGAGAACAGGTCGGACGCCCAGCCGAAGGTCACCAGGGCACCGATCGGGAAGCCGCCGGCGATGCCCTTCGCGATGGTCACGGCGTCCGGGGTGAACCCGTGCCCCTGGAAGGTGAACCAGTTGCCCGTGCGGCCGACACCGGTCTGGATCTCGTCGAGGATGAAGAGGGCGCCGTGCTCCTCGGTGAGGCGCCGGGCCGCGAGCAGGAAGCCCTCGGGCAGGTCGACCACGCCGGCCTCGCCCTTGATCGGCTCGACGATGAGCGCCGCGACGGTGTCGTCGATCGCGGCCTCGAGCGCCTCCACCGTGGAGTCGATGTGCTCGACGCCCGGGATCATCGGCAGGAAGTCCTGCTGCAGCGCGGGCTTGCCGGTGAGGGCGAGCGCCCCCATCGTCCGTCCGTGGAAGCCCTGCTTGAGCGCGAGGATCCGGGTCTTCCGGCCGTCCTCGCCCCGGTTGAGGCGCGCCAGCTTGAACGCGGCCTCGTTCGCCTCGGCACCGGAGTTGCCGAAGTACACGCGACCGGCGTCGCCGGCACCGGTGATGCGCTTGAGCCGCTCGGCGAGCTCGAGCTGCGGCGGTGTCGCGAAGTAGTTGGAGACGTGCACGAGCTTGGCGGCCTGGTCGGAGACCGCCTCGACGAGCGCCGGGTGGGCGTGGCCGAGGGAGTTCACCGCGATGCCGGCGAGGAAGTCCAGGTACTCCTTCCCCTCGACGTCCCAGACGCGGCAGCCCTGCCCGCGCTCGAGCATGATCTTCGGCGGCGTCAGGGATCGCATGAGCGACGCCCCGAACCGGTCGTTCCAGGTCTCGGTCTGCGTCTCGGTGCTCACTGCGCGTGTCCTTCCTCGGTCGTGCCGACGTTCTCGGTGGTGGCTTCGTGCCGTCCGGCGGTGCTCGGGCGGCTGGCGCCCAGGCCGGCCGTGCTCGTCGGCGACGCGACGCGTCGGCCGATCTCGGCGTGGGTCATCTGGTTCTCGGTGCGCCGGCTCGGGTCCGGGATCACCTCGGTGCCCGCACCCCGCAGGGTGAAGACCTCGAGGAGGATCGAGTGCGGGATCCGACCGTCGATGATCGTCGCTCCGCCGACGCCGCCGACCACGGCGTCGAGGCACGCGGTCATCTTCGGGATCATGCCGGACTCGAGGGACGGCAGCAGCTCGCGGAGCTCGTCGACGGCGATGAGGTCGACGATCGAGTCGCGGTCGGGCCAGTTCCGGTACAGCCCGGGGACGTCGGTGAGCATCATGAGCTTCGACGCCTTGAGGGCGATCGCGAGCGCACCCGCCGCCGCGTCGGCGTTCACGTTGAGCGCCTGGTCGGGGTGGGCGTCGTCGATGGCGATGCTCGACACGACCGGGATGCGGCCGGCCTCGATCGCGGCGAGGACACCGGACGGGTCGACGTGGGTGATGTCGCCGACGTGGCCGAGGTCGAAGTGCTCGCCGTCGACGACGACGCCCTTCTTCTCGCCGGTGAACAGGGATCCACCGTCACCGAAGACGCCGACCGCCAGGCCTGCGCCGTGCTCGTTCACCAGGTCGACGATCTCGCGGTTCACCTCGCCCGCGAGGACGTCGCGGACGACCGAGATCGCCTCGGTCGTGGTGACGCGGTACCCGCCACGGAACTCGGACTCGATGCCCTGCTCCTTCAGCGCGGCCGAGATCTGCGGTCCGCCGCCGTGCACGACGACCGGGTGCAGCCCCGCGTAGCGGAGGTAGACCATGTCCTCGGCGAAGGCGCGCTTCAGGTCCTCGTTGACCATCGCGTTGCCGCCGAACTTGACGACGACGATCTTCCCCGAGAACCGCTTCAGCCACGGCAGGGACTCGATGAGCGTCGCGGCCTTGACGGCCGCGAGCTCGTGCTCCTCTTGCTTCGTCAGGTCGCCCATCAGCTGGAGTACGCGCTGTTCTCGTGCACGTAGTCGTGCGTGAGGTCGTTGGTCAGGATCGTCGCGGCGTACGGCCCCACCCCGAGGTCGATGAGGACGTGTGTGTCGCGCGGCGTCAGGTCGACGCTGTCGCTCGGGGCATCCGGCGCTCCGGCGTGACAGACGCGCACACCGTTCATCGAGACGTCCACCGCGTACGGGTCGAACTCGGCGTCGGTCGTGCCGATCGCCGCGAGCACCCGGCCCCAGTTCGGGTCGTTGCCGAAGACCGCCGCCTTGAACAGGTTGTTCCGTGCCACGCTCCGTCCGACCGCGACGGCGTCGTCCTCGGTGGCGGCGTTCACCACGGAGATCGCGATGTCGTGGCTGGCGCCCTCGGCGTCCTGCTGCAGCTGCCGTGCGAGGTCCGCACAGACCGCGGTCAGTGCCTCCTGGAAGTCGCCGACCTCCGGGGTCACACCGCTCGCGGCCGACGACATCAGCACCACCGTGTCGTTGGTGGACATGCAGCCGTCGGAGTCGACGCGGTCGAAGGTGACCCGCGTCGCTGCGCGGAGCGCCTGGTCGAGTTCGTCCGACCCGAGGACCGCGTCGGTGGTGATGACGACCAGCATCGTCGCGAGGCCGGGCGCGAGCATGCCCGCTCCCTTCGCCATCCCGCCGACGGTCCAGCCGTCCTCGGTGACCACGGACTGCTTCGATCGGGTGTCGGTCGTCATGATCGCCGCGGCGGCATCCGGCCCGCCGGACGCGGACAGCGACCCGGCCGTCATCGCGACACCGCGGAGCACGCCGTCACGGAAGGTCTGGTCACCGACGCCGATGAGTCCGGTGGAGCAGACCACGACGTCGCCAGCACCGATCCCGAGCGACTCACCGACGGCTTCCGCCGTCATGTGCGTGGTCTGGAACCCGAACGGTCCCGTGAAGCAGTTCGCGCCGCCGGAGTTGAGGAACACCGCCCGGGCGACGCCGTCCCCGACGACCTGACGGGACCAGATCACGGGGTGCGCCTGGGCACGGTTGCTCGTGAAGACGGCGGCCACGGCGGACGACGGTCCGTCGTTCACGACGAGGGCCACGTCGGGCTTGCCGCTCGCCTTCAGGCCGGCGGTCGCGCCGGCGGCGCGGAAGCCAGCGGCGGCGGTCACGCCCTGCAGACCGGACCCGGTCTGCGCGCTCGGTGCGGTCTGGCCCTGGAGGCTCGGTGCGGTCTGGCCCTGGTTGCTCGCGTCCGTCACGGTGCGACTCCGTCCACGCTGAGGCCGAGGGTCTCCGGGAAGCCCAGGGCGATGTTCGTCGACTGGACCGCGGCTCCGGCCGTGCCCTTCGCCAGGTTGTCGAGCGCGGTCACCGCGACGACGCGGCCCGCTGCCTCGTCGACGGCGATGCCGATCAGCGCCGTGTTCGCGCCGATCGTGTCCGCCACCCGAGGGAACTCGCCCTCGGGCAGCAGGTGCACGAAGGGCTCGTCGGCGTAGGCCTGCTCCCACGCGAGACGGACGTCGCGAGCGCGCACACCGGGCGCGAGCTTCGCGGTGGTCGTCGCGAGGATGCCGCGGGCCATCGGGACGAGGACGGGCGTGAACGAGATCGTGACGTCCGAGGCGCCGGCGGCGACGAGGTTCTGCTGGATCTCGGGGATGTGCCGGTGCGTGCCGCCGACCGCGTAGGCGCTCGCCGACCCCATGATCTCCGAGGCCAGGTAGGCGGGGGCGAGCTTCTTGCCCGCGCCGCTGGGTCCCACGCTCAGCACGGCGACCAGGTCGTCCGACTCGACCAGCCCGGCCTGGACGCCCGGCTGGATGCCGAGCGTCACGGCGGTCACGTTGCAACCGGGGACCGCGATCCGCTTCGTCCCGACGAGCGACGACCGCTGCCGTCCCTGCGTCTGGATGTCGTCGACGTCGCGCCACTCGTCCGCCGAGCCGGGGACGGGCGCCGCGTGCAGCAGTTCCGGCAGGCCGTAGGTCCAGGAGCCGTGGTACTCGCCCCCGTAGAAGGCGTCCCACGCTGCGGGGTCGGTGAGCCGGTGGTCCGCGCCGCAGTCGACCACCAGGACGTCGTCCCCGAGCTCCGCCGCGATCGCGCCGGACTGTCCGTGCGGAAGGGCGAGGAAGACCACGTCGTGGCCGCGCAGCGTCTCCGCCGTCGTCTCGACGAGCGTCAGGTGCGACAGCGAGCGGAGGTGCGGCTGCGTCGCGATGAGCGGCTGCCCGGCGTTCGAGAACGCCGTCACCGTCCTGACGTCGAACTCGGGATGGGCCGAGAGCACGCGCAGGAGCTCACCGCCCGCGTAGCCGGAGGCTCCCGCCACGGCGACGGATACGGACATGGGATTCCACCTTTGGTCGGACTGGTCGTCGAGGGAGTCGGAGGCGGCGACCCCGGGCGGTGCTGATCCCGTGGATCAGTCGCGCAGGGTCGCCCCGAATCGCTCGCCGGCACGTCGGACGGCGCCGTCGCGGGCCTCGGTGGCCTCGGCAGCGGTCAGCGTGCGGTCCGTGGCACGGAAGCGCAGCGCGAACGTCAGGGACTTCTGTCCCTCGTCCACGCCGGTGCCCCGGTAGTCATCCACGAGCCGAGCATACTCCAGGAGGTCCCCGGCACCAGCGCGGACCGCGTCCAGGACGTCCCCCGCCGGCACCTCGACGGCTACCACGAGGGACAGGTCCTGCGTGGCGGCCGGGTAGGAGACGATCGGTGCGACCGAGACCAGCTCGGGTGCTGCGGACACCAGGGCGTCGAGGTCGAGCTCGACCACGGCGACCACGCGGGGCAGCACCGCGGCCTCGGTCAGCTCGGGCAGGAGCTCCCCCGCGACGCCGACGACGGTGTCGCCGACCAGGAGCGAGGCGGCACGGCCGGGGTGCAACGACGGGTGGGTCGTCTGCGCCATGGTGAGCTCCACCCCGACGGCCCAGGCCACGGCCCGCGCGACGTCGAGCGCATCGGCGATGCCGTAGGCCTCGGGCTGGACGCCGGGCTGCTTCGCGACACGGTTGCCGGCCAGCAGCGCGGACACGTGGAACGGCTGCGGCGGGAGGGCGGCGTCGAGGGCGGCGAGCGTCTCGCGGTCCGGCAGCGCAGCGCCCGCGGGCACGGTGTCCGTCCCGAGCTCCGTGCCCTCGACGGGCAGGAAGACGCGGGACGTCTCGTAGAGGGCGACGTCGACGAGACCGCGCGACACGTTGCGTCGCGCGGCGTCGACGAGCGCCGGAAGGCCA
This sequence comes from Curtobacterium sp. L1-20, assembly GCF_048755855.1. Lineage (GTDB taxonomy): Bacteria > Actinomycetota > Actinomycetes > Actinomycetales > Microbacteriaceae > Curtobacterium. The sequence goes on from NZ_CP151473.1 coordinate 17,323, forward strand.
CTGCGACGCAGCAGGCTCTGTTCGCTGTCGAGGGCGTTCGCGAGGACGACGCTCGGGCCGCCGTCGCCGTCGATGCCCGGGTAGGCGTCCTGCGTCGCGCGCGAGACGAACGGGGCCGTGACGACCTCGACGAGGCCGTCGGCGGCGAGGGCAGCGGCCACGCGACGGCGCGCCAGCTGGTGCCCGGTCAGGCCGCGACCGGGCGGCGCCACCGGCAGCACGCTCGGGATGCGGTCGTACCCGACGATGCGGGCGACCTCCTCGACCAGCGTGGTGTCGTCGGTGAGGTCGGGACGCCAGGTCGGCGGCGTGACGGCGAGCAGTCCGCCGTCGGCCTCGACCGTGGCTCCGATCGCACGGAGCGTGTCGATCACCTCGGCGTCGGTGTACTCGACGCCGATCACCTCGGCCGGACGGCTGAGCCGCATCGAGAGGGTCGGTCGCGGTGCGTCGTCGACGAGGGTCGACCCGAGCGCGTCGGCGGTGCCCCCGGCGAGTTCGACCAGGAGGTCGACCGCGCGGTTCGCAGCGGCCTCGGCGACCTGCGGGTCGACGCCGCGTTCGAACCGGCGCGACGCCTCGCTCGGCAGCTTGTGCCGACGTGCGGTCCGCGCGATCGAGACCTGGTCGAAGCCGGCCGCCTCGATGAGGACGTCCGTGGTGGACCCCGAGATCTCGGTGCGCGCACCGCCCATCACGCCGGCGAGGCCGACCGGGCCGTCGTCGTCGGTGATGACGAGGTCTTCCGGGTCGAGCGTCCGCCGGACGTCGTCGAGGGTCGTCAGGGTCTCGCCCGGCGCGGCACGACGGACGCCGAGCCCGCCCCGCACCGTCGTGAGGTCGTACCCGTGGAGGGGCTGGCCCAGCTCGAACATGACGTAGTTCGTGATGTCGACCGGCAGCGAGATGGACCGGACACCCGCGAGGGCGAGGCGCGAGACCATCCAGGCGGGCGTCGTCGCGGTCGGGTCGATGCCACGGACGACACGGGTCACGAAGGTGCTCGCACCCACGCGTCCGCGGATCGGCGCCGCATCGTCGATCGTCACGCGGAAGCCCTCGCCGGCACGCCGGGTGACGCGCTCGACGGGGTCGTGGAAGGTCGCTCCGGTGGCGTGCGCGTACTCACGAGCGACACCGCGCATGCTCATCACGTACCCGCGGTCCGGCGTGACGTTGATCTCCACCGCGGCGTCGTCGAGGCCGAGCAGCGCGATCGCGTCCGCCCCCACCTCGGGCTCCATGCCGAGGTCCGCGAAGCGCAGGATGCCGTCGTGCTCGTCGCCGAGACCGAGCTCGCGCGCCGAGGCGATCATGCCGTCGGACACGTGACCGTAGGTCTTCCGTGCGGCGATCGGGAACGGCCCGGGCAGCACGGCGCCGGGGAGCGTCACCACGACGAGGTCGCCGACGTCGAAGTTGTGCGCACCGCAGACGATGCCGCGCGGCTCGGCTTCGCCGACGTCGACCTGGCACCAGTTGATGGTCTTGCCGTTCTTCTGCGGCTCCGGCTCGCGCTCGAGCACACGGCCGACGACGATCGGTCCGGTGAGGTCGTACGTGTGGACGTCCTCTTCCTCGAAGCCGACCGAGACGAGCGCCGCGTGGACGTGCTCGAGGGTGACGTCGTCGGGGAGGTCGACGGACTCGCCGAGCCAACGGAGTGGGACGCGCATCAGACCACCGTTCCGAACTGCTGCGAGAAGCGGATGTCGCCCTCGAGGAAGTCACGCATGTCGTTCAGGCCGTTGCGGAACTGCAGCGTCCGCTCGATGCCCATGCCGAACGCGAAGCCCTGGTACTCGTCGGGGTCGATGCCCGCCGAGCGCAGGACGTTGGGGTTGACCATGCCGCAGCCGCCCCACTCGACCCACCGCGCGCCGCCCTTGGCGTTCGGCTGCCAGACGTCCATCTCGGCGCTGGGCTCGGTGAACGGGAAGTAGTTCGGGCGGAGGCGGATCTGCGCCTCGGCGCCGAACACCTGACGCGCGAAGTGCTCGAGCGTGCCCCGGAGGTTCGCCATCGTCAGGCCCTTGTCGATCGCGATGCCCTCGACCTGGGTGAAGACCGGCAGGTGCGTGGCGTCGAGTTCGTCGGCGCGGTAGACACGGCCCGGAGCGATCACGTAGAGCGGGAGGTCTCGCGAGAGCAGCGACCGCACCTGCACCGGAGAGGTGTGCGTGCGCATGACGAGGTGCCGGTCGACGGGCTCGACGAAGATCGTGTCGGCCATGGCGCGGGCCGGGTGGTCCGGGTCGAAGTTCAGCGCGTCGAAGTTGAACCACTCGTGCTCGAGCTCGGGGCCCTCTGCAACCTCCCACCCCATGCCGACGAAGATGTCGGCGACGGTCTCGTTGAGGAGTGAGAGCGGGTGGCGCGAGCCGGGCGTGCGGCGGGACGGCAGCGCGGTGACGTCGACGCGCTCGGCATCGAGCCGTGCACGCTCCTCGGCCTCGGCGAGCACGGACTCCTGCTCGGCGATGGCCTGGTTCACCCGGCCGCGGGCCTGTCCGACGAGCTTGCCGGCAGCGGCCTTCTGCTCCGGTGCGACGGAGCGCATGGACGCGTTCATCCGCGCCAAGGGCGACTGCTCACCGGTGTGCTCGGCCCGGGCCTGCTTCAGCTCGGCGACGGTCGTCGTCGCGCGGACCGCAGCGAGGGCCCGGTCCACCGCGTCGGCGACGGCCGGTTCGCTGATCTCGAGAGGTTCTGACACGAGGCCCAAGCCTACCGGCCCGTGGGATACCGCCGTCCTGTACCGGCCAGCCTGGGGAGGGCGAGCCCGATCAGGCGCCTGTGGAGGGGTGTGCCGTGCGCTGCGCGAACGCCGACTCGTACAGGCAGACGGACGCGGCGGTCGCGAGGTTCATCGACTCCGCCTTGCCGTAGATCGGCACCTTCACGGCGCGGTCGACCAGGGCGAGGTCCTCGGACGTCAGGCCCCGCGCCTCGTTGCCGAACACCCACGCGGTCGGTCCGTCGAGCATGCCGTCGGCACGGACCTCGGGCAGGTCGTCGCCCGAGACGTCGGCGGCCAGGATCGTGTACCCGAGGCCCCGCGCGCGGGACACCGCGTCCGCGAGGGTCACGCCGACCGACACCGGGACGTGGAACAGCGAGCCCGTGGTCGACCGCACGACCTTCGGGTTGTACGGGTCGACGCTCCGCCCGGTGAGGACGACGGCGTCCGCGCCCGCGGCGTCCGCGGCCCGGATGATCGTCCCCGCGTTGCCGGGGTCACGCACCTCTTCGAGGATCGCGACGATCCCGGGGAGGCCGCCCCGCGCCTCCTGGTCGGCACCGGCGTCCGGGAAGACGTCCTTGACCGACGTCGGGAACTGCTGGCACACCGCGACGACGCCCTGCGGCGTCACGGTGTCGGCCATCGCGTCGAGCACCTGCTCCGTGACGAACCAGGTGTCGACCGGCGCATCGTCGAGGCCGTAGCGCGCGGCCGCCGTCGGGGTGACGTAGAGCTCGCGGAGGAGCTCCGGCCGGTACTCGATCGCCTCGCGCACGGCCTGCGGTCCTTCGAGCAGGAACAGGCCCGTCTCGGCGCGCACGTCCTTCTTCGACAGCGCTGCGACGGCACGGACGCGGCCGGCCTTGGGGTTCTCGAGGAGATCGCTCACGGGACAAGTCTAGGAACGACGAAACCCCCGCCGGACCGGCGGGGGTTTCGCGAGCAGAAGGACTGACTACGCAGCCTTCGGGGCCGAGGTGTCGGCCGGGAGCGCGTTCTTGGCGGTCTCGACGAGCGCCGCGAAGGTCTCGGGGTTGTTCACCGCGAGGTCGGCGAGGATGCGACGGTCGACCTCGACGCCAGCCAGGCCGAGGCCCTGGATGAGGCGGTTGTAGGTCAGGCCGTTCGCACGCGACGCGGCGTTGATGCGCTGGATCCAGAGGCGACGGAACTCGCCCTTCTTCGCGTGACGGTCGCGGTACGCGTAGACGAGGGAGTGGGTGACCTGCTCCTTGGCCTTGCGGTACAGGCGGGACCGCTGGCCGCGGTAGCCCTCGGCGCGCTCGAGGATGACGCGGCGCTTCTTGGCGGCGTTGACCGCTCTCTTTACTCGTGCCATTGATCTGTTCCTTTACGTTCGGTCGGGCTCAGTGGCCGAGGAGCTTCTTGACGTTCTTCGCGTCAGCGGGTGCGAGGACCTGGTCCTCGTTGAGGCGAGCCTTGCGCTTGGCCGACTTGACCTCGAGGTTGTGACGCATACCGGCCTGCTGCTTCATGATCTTGCCGCTGCCGGTGACCTTGAAGCGCTTCTTCGACCCGGAGTGGGTCTTCTGCTTGGGCATGGTGGTGCCTTTCCGTGGGATGGATGGGGGCCGCGCCATCGCGGGTGGGGAACTGCGCGGGTCGGTCGGTGGGACCTATTCGGCCGGAGCCTCGGCCGGCTCGGACTCGGCGGGCGCGTCCGCGCCGTCCTTGCCCTTCGCGGCGTGCTCCGACGCGCGACGCTCGGCCTTCTGAGCAGCACGCTTGGCGTTCTGCTCGCCCTTGACGTCGGACTTGTTCTTGAGCGGGGCGATGATCATCGTCATGTTGCGGCCGTCCTGGGTGGGACGGGACTCGACGACACCGAACTCGGCGATCTCCTCGGCGAACTTCTGGAGGAGACGGACACCCTGTTCCGGACGCGACTGCTCGCGGCCGCGGAAGAGGATCATCGCCTTCACCTTGTCGCCACCGAGGAGGAAGCCCTCGGCGCGCTTGCGCTTCGTCTCGTAGTCGTGCACGTCGATCTTCAGGCGGAAACGGACTTCCTTGAGGTCCGTGTTCACCTGGTTGCGACGCGCTTCCTTGGCCTTCTGAGCGGCCTCGTACTTGAACTTGCCGTAGTCCATGATCTTGGCCACGGGCGGCTTCGAGTTCGGCGCGACCTCGACCAGATCCAGCTCGGCTTCCTGCGCGAGGCGCAGTGCGACGGCGATGGGGACAACGCCGACCTGCTCGCCCTGGGGTCCGACAAGACGGACCTCGGGGACGCGGATTCGGTCGTTGGTACGGGGATCGGGAATGCGGAGCTCCTTCAATCAGGTGGTGGCCGTCCGGGGCGTTTGCCCTGGGCGACGGCACGAGAGAGGAGATCTGACGCACGGACCTGCGATCCGTTCGGCAGCCGCCCGACGCCATCCCTGCGGATGACCGACCGACGCGGACGCCGGTGGAGCGGTGTGGACCCGGTAGCCTGGTGGTGCGCGGCCGCGGGTGGGAGAGACTCCTCTTTCGTGACGCTGCCGATGTGATCGCCTCGTTCGCACGAGTCCGGGCACGCAGACAGCATCTGCCGCTTCAGAGTCTAGCAGAGGAGCACCGTGACCGACACCCCAGCAGCACCCGAGGCAGGGAACGCCGCCGACGACGCGGCCCGCGACATCTCGGAGGTGCCGGCGGTCGAGCTCATCAACACCGTCGCCGTCCACCTGCTGAGCGCCGCGGCCGTCAAGGTCGGCCTGGCCGACGACCCGCAGGAGCAGACCGACCTCGACGAGGCGCGGAAGCTCATCACCGCCCTCGCGGGCCTGGTGACCGCCGCGGCGACCGAGATCGGTGACCACCACGCCCGCCCGCTGCGGGACGGCCTGCGCTCGGTGCAGCTCGCCTTCCGCGAGGCGTCGACGATCCCGGACGCGCCGGGCAAGGGCCCGGGCGAGAAGTACACGGGTCCGGTCAACTGACCGGTCCGTCCGACGGACGGGAGGCACGGTGCCGACTGGCACCGCGCCTCCCGTCCGTCCTGGGGCCCGGTCGCAGGCCCGCCGCCGTGGCGGCCCGGTGTCAGACCGCGCCCTGCCCCACCAACCGGGTGACGGCCGCCAGCGGGATGCCGATCCAGTCGGGTCGGTTGCGCGCCTCGTAGACCACCTCGTAGACGGCCTTGTCGAGCTCGAACGCGTCGAGCAGCGCGCGGTGGGCGAGCAGGTCGGCGCCGGTCCCCCGCTGGTACCCGTCGAGGAAGGCGGCACGTGCGGCGTCCGCCCACGCGCGCGCGTCCACCGGCTCGGCGTCCTGCGCGAGCGCACCGGCGACGTAGTCGAAGGACCGGAGCATGCCGGCGACGTCACGGAGGGTGACGTCGGGCAGCGAGCGCTCGGTGAGCGGCCGGAGCGGTTCGCCCTCGAAGTCGAGGAAGACCCAGCCGCGCGCTCCCGGTGCGGCGAGGACCTGCCCGAGGTGGAGGTCGCCGTGGATGCGCTGCAGGTCGGGCCACGTCGCGGCGGCGGCGCGGTCGTAGACGGCACGGACCGCGTCGACGTGCTCGGCGACGGACGGGGCCTCGGCGGCCGCGGCGTCGAGGCGGGCGTGCATGGTGGCGATCGCCGTATCCCGTCGCACGTCGTCCGCCGGCTCGGTGGGCAGGGCCTGTGCCAGGGTGCTGTGCACCTCGGCGAGCGCCGCGCCCAGCTGGTCGGCGCCGTCGGTGAACGGCGTCCCCTGACGGGCGTCGCGGAGGGCCACGCGCCAGGCGTCCTCGAGGCCGGGCAGGAACTCCTGGGCGAAGGCGAGGTGCCCGGTGGCCGTGCCGTCGGGGCGGCCCGGGTCCGGCCACGATGAACGGAGGGCACCGGACACCCGCGGGACCCGGGTGCTGCCGGCCGCCGAGAGTGCGAGCTGCGTCGTCACGTCGGGGTTGTCGCCGTGGTGCAGGACGCGGAAGACCTTCACGATGACCTGGCCGCCGGACTCCGTGTCGCAGATCACCGAGGTGTTCGACTGCTCGCCGCTGAGGACACGGGCACTCGTCACGGTGCCGATCGGGCGGAGGCTCTCGGGGTCGGCGTCGATCCGGGCGGCCAGCGCACGGACCCACTCGAGGTCCGTGGTGGCGTCCCGGAACGCGTCGGCGCCGCCCGTGACCGGCGCCTGGTACAGCACGGCTCCGGTGGGGGCGTCGTCGACGACCAGTCGTGTGCCGTCCGTCCGGGCGATCGTCCGCAGCCGCGGGGTGCCGCCCTTCGCCGTGTACCAGCGCTGGTGGGCGATCCACTGCTCGAGGTCGCGGTCGCCGGGCTCGGTCCCGGGTGTGGCCGGCGCCGTGGCGGTCGGCAGGGGCTCGTGGGGGCGCTCGTCGGGTGCCTCGTCGCTCATGCAGCGAACCGTACGCGTCGGCACCTGGGGTGGTGCCGGTTCCTCGCGGCGACGTGCGGACCTGCGCGGGCCGGTCTGCGAGGATGACGACGTGCCGCACTACCTCGAGGACCTCGCCGCCGGACAGACCTTCACGACCCCTGGCCGCACGATCACCGAGGCGGACGTGGTGTCCTTCGCCTCGTGGACGAACGACAACAACCAGGTCCACACCGACGTCGAGTTCGCCGCGAAGACGCGCTACGGCCAGCGCATCGTGCACGGGCTGCTCGGGACCTCGCTCTGCCTCGGGCTCATCGCGCGCACCGGGGTCTTCGAGGGGTCCGCGGTCGCCCTGCTCGGCATCGACGAGTGGCGGTTCACCGCACCGGTGTTCATCGGGGACACGCTGACCTGCGAGGTCGAGATCCTGTCGACACGGCCGACGAGCTCCGGACGGACCGGGATCGTCGAACGCACCGTGACGCTCCGGAACCAGCGGGGTGAGGTCGTGCAGCAGGGCCGGATGGACGTGATGGTCCTCACGCGCGACGCCGCGATCGACTGAGGCCACCACCGGGATCGGCCGCGGCCGCCGCCGCGGTCGACCGAGGGCGATCGACCGAGGGCGATCGACCGACCCACCGCGTGACCGTGTCGACGGCAAACCCCGCATCCCTCTTTACAACGATGTACAGCCACGCCAGCATGGAGGCATGAGCACGCTCGACGGCACCGTCGCCGCACCTGACACCGCACCCTCGTCGGCCCTTCCGCTCGCCTCACGGCAGGACGGCACGTACCCCCGGCCCCAGATGCTCCGCTCCCGGTGGGCGGACCTCGACGGCACGTGGTCGTTCCGGAACGACGGCGACGACCCCGCCTGGCGCGGCGGCTTCCCCGACGCCCGCGACATCGTCGTGCCGTTCCCGCCGGAGTCCGTCGCGTCCGGCATCGACGAGCCGGGCTTCCACCCCGTGGTCTGGTACTCCCGGGGGATCTCCCGTGCCGAACTCGAGGCCGCCGGCCACGGATCCGCCGCGCCGCGCCTGGTGCTCCACTTCGGCGCCGTCGACCACCGCGCCCGCGTCTGGATCGACGGGCAGTTCATCGGTGAGCACGAGGGCGGCCACACCCCGTTCTCGTTCGACGTCACCGACGCCCTCGCGACCGACCCCGACGCGGTGCACACCCTCGTGGTCCGGGCCGAGGACGACCCGCACGACCTCACCCAGCCCCGCGGGAAGCAGGACTGGCACGAGGACCCGCACGCGATCTGGTACCGCCGGACGACCGGCATCTGGCAGACCGTGTGGCTCGAGGCCGTGCCCACCGTGTCGATCGCATCGTTGCGCTGGACCAACGTCGACCACGCGACCATGCGCCTGACGGTCCGCACCACCGGAGAGCGCACCGGCGGCGAGCGCCTCCGCGTCGAGGCCCGCTGGGACGACCGCGACGAGCACCTCGCCACGATCGAGACCACCCTCGGGACGACCGGCGACGAGTTCGAGGTCGTCGTCCCGATCGCCCGCCAGTCGAACGGGCAGGCCGAGGACGAACTGCACTGGACCCCGGAGGCCCCACGGCTCGTCGACGCCACGGTCGCACTGCTGCTGCCCGGCACCGGGCAGCGGCCCGTCAGCACCGCGGCCGACGCGGTGGCGACGTACTTCGGCATCCGCACGGTCGGGACCGACGGTGGCGCCTTCCTGCTCAACGGCCGGCGGTACGACGTGCGCAGTGTCCTGAACCAGGGGTACTGGCCGGAGTCCCACATCGCGGCGCCCTCGCGTGCGGCGCTGCGTCGCGAGGTCGAGCTGATCAAGGACCTCGGCTTCAACGCCGCCCGGAACCACCAGAAGATCGAGGACCCGCGGTTCCTGTACTGGGCGGACCGGCTCGGCATCCTGGTCTGGGGTGAGGCACCCGGTGCGTACGCGTTCTCGCCACGAGCGGTGCAGCGGCTGGTGCGCGAGTGGATGGACGCCGTCGAGCGGGACGCCTCGCACCCGTCCATCGTCACCTGGGTCCCGGCGAACGAGAGCTGGGGCGTGCAGCACATCGCCACCGACCCGGCACAGCAGGCCTACGCCCGCGCGCTCGCCGACGTGACCCGTGCGATCGACCCGACGCGTCCGGTGATCTCGAACGACGGGTGGGAGCACACGAACTCCGACATCCTGACGATCCACGACTACGAGGGCGACGGTCAGCGACTGGCCGCGACCTACGCCGATGCCGCCGCTCGCACCGTCCTCGTCGACGGGATCGGCCCGGCCGACCGGCGCATCCTCGTCGGCGGCGCGGTCGACCGCGGACAACCGGTCATGCTGACCGAGTTCGGCGGGGTGAACTACCAGCCGGGCACCCAGCGCGAGGACGGCTGGGGGTACACCTCGGCGTCCGACGGCGACGACTGGATCGCACGGATCACGGCGCTCTACGACGCGATCCGCGCGAGCTCGTTCCTCGCCGGGTCCTGCTACACGCAGCTCACCGACACCATGCAGGAGACGAACGGGCTGCTGAACGCCGACCGCACCCCGAAGGTGCCGATCGAGCAGATCCGGCGCGCGGTCACCGGCCGCTGACCCGCCGAGGGCGGCCGGGAGGCGCGCCCGCCGCGCGCAGGAACGGTCGGGTCCGGCGGACGGACCCGACCGTTCCCGCTCACGCTGCGCCGGGATCGGCGCGGTCTGCAGCCCGCACCGTTCCGGGCGCGGAGTGGGTCAGGACGCGAGGAAGCGGAGGACCGCCTCGTTCCACTCGTCGCGGTGCGAGGCGAGCACACCGTGCGGGCCGCCCTCGATCACGTGCGTCTGCGCGTTCGGGATCGCCGCGGCCGTGCGCTGTCCCGACACCTCGAACGGCACGATGCCGTCGGCGTCGCCGTGGATCACGAGGGTCGGCACGTCCACCTTCGTCAGGTCGTCGCGGAAGTCGGTGGTCGCGAAGGCCACCGTGCAGTCGAGCGTGCCCTTGGGCGAGGCGAGCTCCGCGATCGCGAGGTCGTACGCGCGCTGGTCGTCGCTGACGAGCGGCTTGTGCGTCAGCGAGACCTTGCCGCCGGGCGTGTAGAACATGTCGACGAACTCGTGGAGGAACGCCGGCCGGTCGCCCTCGATGCCGTTCGCGAACCAGTCCGCCAGGTCCTGGTCGACGCCGCCCTCGGGGTTCTCGTCCGACTTCCAGAGGTACGGCGGGACCGCGCTGGCGAACACGAGCTTCGCGACCTTGCCCGTGCCGTACGTCGAGACGTAGCGGGCGAGCTCGCCGCCACCCATCGAGAAGCCGATGAGCGTGACGTTCGTCAGCCCGAGCTCGGTGATGAGCTTGTCGAGGTCCGCGGCGAAGGTGTCGTAGTCGTACCCGCCCCACGGCTGCGACGACTGGCCGAAGCCGCGGCGGTCGTACGCGATGACGCGGTGTCCGGCCCCGACGAGCGCCGGGATCTGCCCCTCCCAGGAGCGACCGGAGAGCGGCCAGCCGTGGATCAGGACGACGGGGTCGCCCGTACCGAAGTCGTCGTAGTGCAGGTCGATGTCGTGGCCGTTCTCGGCGCCGACGGTGATGAAGGGCATGCTTCCTCCTGTGGTTCGTTTCCAGGGAACGCCAGCGATGCAACGCTCCCCCGGTGGGACGGGCCTGACCCGTACGCCTTACGGACAGGGGTCGGACGCCGTGGTCGTGCGAGGATCGGTCGGTGACCAGCGCTGCGGAGACGAGCCGTGCCTCCCGGCCGGTCCCGGGCCCGGCGGTGCGCCACCGCGACTGGACCACTCCCCTGCTCCTCTGGCTGGCGTCCCGCGTGCTGAGCACCGTCCTGCTGGCGACGACCTACCTCGTCGCCACCGGGAACGGCTGGACGTTCGCCTCGTACCGGCGCGACCCGTCGTTCTTCACCTTCTCCGGCTCGTGGGACGCGTCGTTCTACCGGACCATCGCCGAGCACGGGTACCCGGCGACGCTGCCGCTCGACGACGCCGGGCACGTGCTGCCGAACGCGTGGGCGTTCCTCCCGGTGTTCCCGGCACTCGTCCGCGCCGTCATGCCGCTCACCGGCGGGTCCTTCTGGGTGGCGGGCGTGGTCGTCGCGACGCTCGCCGGTGCCGGTGCCTGCGTGCTGCTGTACCGGCTCGTCCTCGCGGTCGGCGACCGGCGGAGGGCGGGCTGGGCCACGGCCCTGTTCGCCGCCGCGCCGACGGGGTTCCTCCTGCAGGTCGCCTACGCCGAGAGCACGTTCCTGCTCCTGCTGTTCGGTGCGCTGCTCGCCCTGGTGCGGCGTCGGTACTGGGTGGTCGCACCGCTCGGGATCGTCGCGGCCTTCACGAAGCCGGGCGTGCTGGCGCTCGCGGTCGCGCTGGCCGTGCACCTCGTCGTGCGGTGGACCCGCGAGCGGCGGTCCCTCCCCGTCCGGGACGCGGCCTGGATCGTCGCGTCGGGGCTCCTGGTCGCCGCGGCGGGACTGGCGTGGCCGGTGGTCGCGTCAGCGGCGACGGGCCGACCGGGTGCCTACCTCGACACCGAGCTGTCCTGGTGGGTCGGGTTCGTCGGGCGGCAGCACTTCGCGCCGCTGACGCCGTGGTTCACGATGGCGGGGACGTGGCTCGGGCCGCTCGGCATCGTGCTCGTGGTGGTGGTGCTCGTGGGGGCGGTGCTGTTCTTCACGCGGCCGGGCGTCCGGGCGCTCGGCGTCGACGTCGTCTCGTTCACGGCGTCGTACGCGCTGTACCTCGTCGCGGTGTTCCTGCCGCAGCAGAGCCTGCCCCGGCTGCTCATGCCGACGGCACCGCTCCTCGGGTCGGACGTGTTCGTGGGGACGCGGCGGCGGGCGGTCACGTGGCTGGTCGTCGGCGTGTGCCTGCAGCCGGTGGCGATCGTGCTGCTCTGGTTCCTCGGGTACCCCTGACGCGGGGTGCGGCGCGGGTGGCCGGACCGGCGGCGGTCAGCGGGTGCGGCGCTCCGTCGGACCATGCACACACGGGTCGACGCCGGCGCCCCGCCCGCTACGCGTCGAACGTGTGGAACCAGGCGGTGCCGCCCGGGTGCTGCACGGTGATCATCTCGTCGAGGTCGCGGTACGGCCCGTCCTGGTTGTGGCTGGCCGACTTGATGCGGATCGTGCCGTCCGGCTCCGTGAAGACCTCGGACACGATCGTCGTGTGGTCGGGCGAGTCGTTGTGGTTCCAGTCGTAGAAGACGATGTCGCCGACCTTGACCTTGTCCCGCTCGTCGAGGGAGCGACGCGTCAACCCGAACTCGGCGGCGTTCGCGGTGAGCCACGGGTCCATCGTCGGGCAGTAGGTCCACGTGGCGGAGTGCGCTGCGCCGGCGTCCCGGTTGTACCAGTCGGACCGCTGCTGCCACCCGCGAGCGACGAGCGTCTGGCTGACGTAGTTCGCGCAGTCCCCGCCGATCGGGTTCATCGTGCCGTACTCGGCGAGGTTGTAGTCCTTCCAGTGCGCCATCGCGTACTGCAGCTGCCGGTCGACGTCGGTCAGCGCGGCGTAGGCGAGGGTGGAGGTCGCGACGGCCGTCGAGGCGTCCGGGACGGGTGCGTCGGTCGGTGCCGGCGACGCGGACGAGGAGTCCTGCGTCGCTCCGGACTGCCCGTCGTTCGCCGCGCTGCCGTTGCCGTCCGACGACTGGTTGGCCGACGGCGAGGGGTCGACGGCCGACGTGAAGAGCGCGACGTCCGCAGCGCCGGCGGTGTACATCGCCTGGTGGGGCGCCGTGAAGGTGACCTTCGTCGCCGAGGCCTGCACGTCGCGAGCGGCCACCCCGCCGACGGTGACGCCCTTGACCGCGGCGAGCCCGGTGCCCGCGACGGTGACCGTCACGCCGCCGGCGAGCGGGACCTGCGCCGGCGTCACGCGCTTCGCGACGGGCTTCGCGGTCGGGCTCGCAGCCGCGCCACCACCCGTCGACGTGCCGCCGCCGGTTCCCGCACTCTTGCCCCCGCCGCCCGCGGACCCACCGTCGGCCGAGCAGGCGGCCACGGCGAGGCCGATCCCGGTCACGCCGGCGAGGGAGAGCAGGGACCGACGGGTCAGCGAAGCAGTCATGGTGCTTCCAGGGTAGGCGACGACACGGCATGATCTCCGGTAGGACCCACCATCGAGAGGATCACTCACCATGCCCGAGAGCCACGACTTCTTCGTCGCCGCCGACCCCGACTCCGTCCGCGCCCGTGTCGGCGGGGCCCTCGCCCGCGAGGGCTACACCGTCGAGGACGCCGACCAGGGAGCCCTGCGCGCGACCCGCGGCAGCCTGGGCCTCACGCTGCTGATCGGCGGCATGGCGAACGACCGCACCTTCCACACCCGCCTCGACGTCCAGATCATGGTCGCGCCCGACGGCCGGACCGTGGCACGGTTGCTGCGCGGTACCGGCAAGTCGGCGATCAAGGGTGGCGCCCTGGGCGTCTCGCGCGGCAACCGCGCGTTCGAGCAGGCCGCCAACGCGATCCACGCGGAGCTCTCCCAGGCCGGGATCCTGACGGAGAGCGTGCCCGGCTGACGCGACGGCGTGCCCGGCCGACGCGCCGGGAACGACGAAGGCCACCCGAGCGGGTGGCCTTCGTCGTGGTGCCTTGGTGGAGCTAAGGGGATTCGAACCCCTGACCTTCTCATTGCGAACGAGACGCGCTACCAACTGCGCCATAGCCCCAAGTGCTCGACCACACTAGCACCAGCCGACGGCGGAACCGAAATCGACGCGGCCGTTCCGGGCGTGCCGCTCGACCGGAGCGTCAGACGGCGCGGCGACGACGCATGATCGCGTCGAGGTCGGCCTGCTGGTACGCGTCGTCGCCGAGCACGCCCATGCCCGCCCACTTGCTGGGCGGAGCGGGCGGAGCGGCCGGAGCCGTCGGAGCCGCGGGCTCGGCAGCGGTCGCCTCCTCCGACGCCGGGGCGCGCAGCCCGAAACGCTCGGCCAGGCGACCCTGGTCGTGCGCGGACAGGGAGGCCACGGCCTCCTCGACGTCGGGGCGCATCCGCGAGACCCGCGCGAGCGACGGGTCCGACTCGGCAGCGCGGATCGCGGCGGCCTCGGCCTCCGCTTCCGCCTTGGCCTCGGCGACCCGTTCCCGCAGCCGTGCCGCCAGCTCGGCCGACGACTCCGGCGCGGCGGCGGGAGCGGACGGCGTCGCGACGTAGAGGGGCTTCGGGACCGTGTTCGGGGTCCAGGTCCGGTCACGCGCGGGCCGGGCGGGCTGCTCGGTCGACAGGGGCGGCGCCGGGTCCGTCCACGTGCTGGCCGGACGGGAGGCACGGGTCACGTCCGGCGCGGACGCAGCGGTCCGCGCCTTCCGCGCCGTCGCGACCTGGTGCAGCTGTGCGAGGACGGCTGCCGACCCACCGGCGGCGACGAGACCGGCGATGCCGACGAGCCACATCGACGGCGCCGCGACGACGACGACGAGGGCGACGACGAGGCCGAGCGTGCCGAGCAGCGTCGCGCCGAGCCGGGACCGTCGCATGCGCATCGCGGTGAGCGCCGGGACGGACGAGGCGCGCTCGAGCACCGGCGCCTGCTCGGCGAGGCGTCGGGTGATCTCACGCTGCCGTGCGGCCTCGTGGGCGCGGACGATCGCGGTGCGCTTCGCCTCCTCGGAACGGGCGACGCGCTGCGCCTCGGCGAGGGACTTCGCGTTCATCTCGACGCGGACCTCGTCCGGCAGCTCGGCGGTCTGCGCGAGGATGCGGAGCGTCTGCTGGAGCCGGATCGCGTTCCGCTCGGTGGCGAGGTACTGGCGACGGGCAGCCCAGGAGGGCATGAGGTAGACGAGCCACAGCACGGCCGCCACGAGGAGCACGATGCCGCCACCCCACGAGCCGATTCCTGCCATGGGGACACGGTAGGGGTGCGCGTTCCCCCGCCAGGTGATTGGCGGACGCGTGTTGCGCGTGTCGCGGTGGAATCACCGGGGCCGGGCCGGACCGCCGGGGACGACCCGCGCCTCCGGGCCGACCGGTCGCCCGGGGACGGGTCCGACGCGTCAGAGGCGGGGAGTCGTCTGCAGCGGCAGCGCCGCCTCGTCCCGCGCGGCGAGCGGGACGCTGCCCACCCCCGGCGGGACCTCGCCGCGGACCCAGCGCTCGAGGACGCCCTCGCGGACCTCCTCGGCGACGAGGGCGAAGCAGAAGTGGTCGCGCCAGTCGCCGTTGATGTGGATGTACCGGCGGCGGAGGCCCTCGAACCGGAAGCCCAGCTTCTCGACCACCCGCAGCGACGGGGCGTTCTCCGGCCGGATGCAGATCTCGATCCGGTGGATCCCGACCACGCGGAAGCAGTGGTCGACCGCCATCGCGACGGAGATCGGGGTGACGTTGTGTCCGGCGGCGTCCTCGACGACCCAGTAGCCGATGGACGCACTGGCGAGGGAGCCGTACGTGATGCCGGACACGTTGAGCTGTCCGACGAAGCGGCCGTCGAGCTCCATCGCGAACGGCAGGCCGAGACCCGCGCGGGCGTTGGCCTGGAGCGCGCGGATGCTGCCGCGGACGTCGGAGGAGACGTGCCCCGAGGGGTTCGTGGCCTCCCACGTGCGGAGCCACGAGCGGTTCGTCGCGAGGGCGACGTCGAGGTCACGGGTGTCGCGCAGCCGGAGGGGCCGGATGGTGACCCGCCCGTGGGACAGGGTCGGGATCGTCGTCATCGCTCAGGTTCCTCCGGTGCTCCGGCTGATCCCCGGAGCGGGTGTCCCGCACGGGTCCGGGGTTCCGGACCCGTGCGGGATGGGTCGACTCATTCGCCCGCGTTGAACTCCTTGAGCCACGACTTGAGGTCGGGGCCGAGGTCATCGCGGTCCGAGGCGAGCTGCACGATCGCCTTGATGTAGTCGAGTTTGTCACCCGTGTCGTACCGGCGTCCACGGAACACGACGCCGTACACGCCGCCGGTCCACTCCTCGGCGCTCGCCATCTTCATGAGCGCGTCGGTCAGCTGGATCTCGCCGCCCTTGCCCGGCTCCTGCTTCTCGAGGACGTCGAAGACCTCGGGGCGGATGACGTAGCGGCCGATGATGGCCAGGTTCGAGGGCGCTTCGCCCTGCGCCGGCTTCTCGACGAGGCCGGTGATCTTCACGACGTCGTCGGTGTCGGTCTGCTCGACCGTCGCGATGCCGTAGAGGTGGGTCTGCGACTCCGGGACCTCGAGCAGCGCGACGACGGTGGCGTTCTTCTCGCCCTGGACCTCGATCATGCGCTTGAGCAGCGGGTCGCGGGCGTCGATGATGTCGTCGCCGAGGAGCACGGCGAACGGCTCGCGGCCGACGTGCATCTTCGCGCGGAGCACGGCGTGGCCGAGGCCCAGCGGGTCACCCTGGCGGACGTAGTGCATGTCGGCGAGGTCCGTGGACTGGTTCACCTTCTGCAGCTTCTCGTGGTCGCCCTTCTTCTTCAGGGTCTCCTCGAGCTCGGACACGTGGTCGAAGTGGTTCTCGAGCGCGTTCTTGTTGCGGCCCGTGATCATGAGCACGTCGGTCAGTCCGGCGCCGACGGCCTCTTCCACCACGTACTGGATGGCCGGCTTGTCGACGACGGGGAGCATCTCCTTCGGCATCGCCTTGGTCGCGGGGAGGAAGCGCGTGCCCAGCCCTGCGGCGGGGATCACCGCCTTCGAAATCTGGAAGCCCATGCGCAAGAAACTATCGGATGGCCCCTGGAGGGGGCATGTCGTCACTGCTGGGGACACGGGGTCGGCGCGTTTCCCGGCGGGAAGCCGCAACGAGGTGCCTCGGTAGACTCCTGCGCATGATCGCCGATCTCGGGAACGAGAAGCGCGCCCTGCGAGCCGAACTCCGGCAGCGGCGGCGCACCCGGACCACGACCGAGCGTGACGCCGACACCGCGTCGCTCACCGCGACCCTGCAGCGCTTCGTCGAGGAGCGCCAGGTCCACTCCCTCGCCCTGTACCTGTCCGCGCCGGACGAGCCGAACGTCCGGCCCTTCCTGAACTGGGCCTTCGCGCACGACGTCCGCGTGCTCCTGCCGGTCACCCGCGAGGACGGCCTGCTCGACTGGGCGGTGGGCGACGGCTCGTCCGAGACCGAGGGGCCGCTCGGGATGCCCGAGGTGGTCGGCGAGGTCCTCTCCCCGCTCGCGATCAACGACGTCGACGCGATCCTCGCCCCGGCCGCCGCGGTCGGCCACGACGGCGTCCGGATGGGCTGGGGCCGCGGCTACTACGACAAGACCCTCGGGTCGATGGCGAACCGCCCGCCCGTCTATGCTGTGATCTTCGACGCGGAGTACCTCGACGAGGTCCCGCGCGAAGCCCACGACGAACCCGTCGACGGCATCATCACGCCGTCCCGCATCATCACGTTCCGGAGCTAGGGTGCCCACCTACTCGTACCGCTGCACCGAGTGCGGCAACGCCTTCGACATCAAGCAGTCGTTCTCCGACGCCACGCTCACCGAGTGCCCGGTGTGCGGGGGTGTGCTGCGCAAGGTGTTCTCCCCCGTCGGGGTCACCTTCAACGGCGGCGGCTTCTACCGCACCGACTCCCGGACCACGCCGAAGGCCGAGGGTTCGTCGAGCGCGCCGAAGGCCGAGCCCGCGAAGAGCGAACCGAAGAAGTCCGAGTCGAAGCCGGCTGCGCCCAGCGCCTCCTGACCGGCCGTCGGCCTCCTCGGTAGGTTGGGGTCTCCTCGACCGGAAGGAGGCCCGCGTGAAGGGCTTCAGGGAGTTCCTGCTCCGCGGCAACGTCATCGACCTGGCCGTCGCAGTGGTCATCGGTGCCGCGTTCACCGCGATCGTCACCGCCATCGTGAACGCCGTGATCAACCCGGCGATCGGTGCCGTGTTCAACGCCTCGAGTCTCGACAAAGCGCTGCCGGTGCGGATCCCCACCGTCTCGGGTGACCACGCGACCATGTACTTCGGTGCCGTCATCGGCGCGGTCATCAACTTCCTCATCGTCGCGGCGGTCGTGTACTTCGCGCTCGTGGTGCCGGTGAACCACCTCAAGAAGGTCGCCTTCGACCGGGTCAAGAAGAACCAGGAGCAGACGCCGCAGGACGTCCCGCCGACCGACGTCGAGGTGCTGCTGGAGATCCGCGACCTGCTGCGGACGCAGAACGGCGACGCGGTGCCGTCCGGTGGCGGCGCGCACGTCGCGCCGTCGACCGCGCCCGAGGGCCCCGGGATCGCCGGCTCGACGAAGCTGTAGCGCTCCCCGACCACGGAACCGACGTCGAACCAGCCCCGCGGCTGGTTCGACGTCGGTTCCGTGGTTCTGTGCCCGGACGCGGGCGCGCCGCACGCGGGCGCTCCGGACGTGGGCGCGCGGGTAGGCACGGCGGCGGCCTTGCGGGGAGGCGCGCGGTGGGTCAGGTGCGACCACCGCGCGCCCGCGGCACCGCGATCGCACCCCCGCATGAACTTCGCACCCCGTCACTTCGGGGTGCGAAGTTCGTACGGGGGTGCGACCTCGGCGATCCGACCGACCGAAGTCCGTCCGAACCGCGAGGTGACGTGGTTCGCACGGACTTGCATTGTGCGCCGCGGGCGAGCGTCAGCGCGTGGGTGCCCCGACCGCGCGTCGCTTCGCGACCATCGCGGCCGCGTACTGGATGCCGGCGAGCACGTGCCCGACGGTGCCGAGGTAGACGAACACGAGCGCGACGACCCGTACCCACGGCGCGTGCTCGTCGACCGTGTGCACGGCCGAGAACAGCAGCACGGGCAGGCCGACGAAGAGCAGCGCCGAGCGGATCTTGCCCGTCCAGGTGACGTCGAGGTCCGGGTTGCCGTGGAACAGCACGCTCGACATGACCACGAGCACCAGGTCGACGAGGACGACGACCGCCACGACCCACCACGGCAGGAGCCCCGTCAGCACGAGCGACAGCACGATCGCGATGATCGCCAGGCGGTCGGCGACGGGGTCGATGGCCTTGCCGAGCTTCGAGCCCTGGTCGAAGCGGCGTGCGATGAAGCCGTCCGCCCAGTCGCTCACCCCGATGACGACGAGCGCGACGAGGGCCCACCCCGGGTGCCCGGCGACGACGAGCCCCACGAAGACCGGGATCAGCACGAGCCGGAACAGCGTGATCAGGTTCGGCCAGGTCTGCCAGTCGGGGCGCTGTCGCGCGGTGTCACTCATCGCAGGCAAGGCTACCGGCTCACCAGTGGGGAGGGACGTCCCCGCGGAGTCGGGCGTCGTTCTCGCCGTCGCGGTGCCGAGCCGGTTCCGGGGCCGGAGCCGGGTCGTAGCCGGGTGTCGGCTGGGTGGTGACGCGCCGGCGGCGGCGACCCGCGCCTCCCGGCTGGTCGTCCGGCGCGCGTTCCGCGGTCGCCGGCCGGACGGGAGGATCGGCTGGCGACGCGTCGTCCGCCCGCGTCCACGTCCCCACCAGTTGGTCCGTCTCGGGCGTCACCGGTCCGGCGGGCCGGGAGGCCCGCCTGCTCATCGGCGGGCTGGGATCGGCGGGATCGAGATCTCCTGCGTCGCACCACGGTCGACGCCGAGCACCGCGGCGACGGTGTTCGCCACGCGGTCCGGGTCCGAGAACAGCTGGAACGCGTGCACGCGCACGTAGTGCCAGCCGAGTCGACGGAGCACCTCGGGCCGGAGCCGCAGCGACTCGCGCAGCGACCCCTTCACGAGTGAGGCGTCCGTCTCGATCGTCACGCAGACGCCGCCGTGTGCGGCGACGAGCCCGAGCTTCCCGCGGTGACCGAGCGCGACCGGGATGCCGCGCATCTCGAGCCGTCGGGCCAGGTCGACGAGCAACGGGTCGGAGTCGTCCGGCACGTACTCGGCGGTGGTGCGGGCACGGACCTCGGCGAGGATCTCGGCGAGGGCGACCGTGCCGTGGCCCATGCGCTCGGCCTCGATGTCGGACGGCTGGAAGCACGTCACGATCACCATGGAGCGACGGGCACGGGTCATCGCGACGGCGAGCAGGCGCTCCCCGCCGGGCTTGCCGAGCGGACCGAAGTCGCGGAGGACCCGGCCGTGCGGGGTCCGGCCGTAGCCGATCGAGAACACGACGCGGTCGCGGCTCTGCGCGACGGACTGCTCGAGCGTCGCGACGATGAACGGCTCGGAGCGGTCCCCGATGACGAACTCGGTGAGGTCCTTGTGCCCCTGCGCGGCGGTGAGCACGGCCTGCTCGACACGGACAGCGTGCTTCGCCGACGCGGTGATCACCATGAGCGACTCGGTCGGCCGGGTGCGCGCGTGGTCCATCACGAGCCGGACGACGCGGTCCACCTCGGCGTCGACGCTCTCGACGGCGCCGGACTCGGGGTCCGGGACGGCCTTGCCGTCGCTGACGTAGTCGAGCGCGATCGAGCCGTGGCCGAGGAACGATCCCGCCCAGGGCAGCGACTCGATGCGGCCGCCGTAGAAGCGGCGGTTGACGAGCTCGGCGAGGTCCTCGCCGCCGGCGCGGTAGGACCGGGTCAGCGACAGGGTCGGCAGCAGCGTGGAGAGCTTCGCGAGCGCGGAGTCGGCATGGAACGCGTCGAGCGTCTCCTCGTCGACCTGCAGTGCACGGTGGGCTGGGTCGACGGCGATCCGGAACGGCGACGGGGTCTGCGTGACCGGGTCGCCGAACACGACGGTCTGCCGTGCGCGGCGGACGGCACCGACGGTCTCGGCGATGGTGACCGCACCGGCGTCCACCAGGATCACCGTGTCGAACGGCATGGTGTCCGCGATCTGCGCGACCTCGTACGGCGACGCGAGCCAGACCGGGGCGATCGAGCGGGACAGGTGCGGCGCGGAGTCCTGCAGCAGGCGGGAGCTGATCGCGCCCTCCTTGAGCTGCGTCTTCAGCGCCGTGGCCTCGTCCGGCCAGTCGACGAGGCCGACCTTCCAGTTCTCGGCGAGCTGCCACGCGAGCCCCTGCGACACCCCGGCGGCGTGCGCGTCGTCGACGAGGCGGAAGTCCGCCTCGACGCGGTCGAGCATGTCGGTGTTCGCGCCGAGGAGCGCCCGGTCGGACTCGAGCATCGTCTCGAGGGCGGACTGCCACCAGGCGAGCTCGAGCTCGGCGGGGACGTGCGTGTCCGGCACGTGCCGGTTGGCCAGGTCGGTGATGAGCGGCTCGAGCTGCAGGTCGCGCAGGGTCTGCATGAGCTCGGTGCGCTCCTGCAGGTTGTGCAGGACGTCGGACTCCTCGGCGAGGCGCGCGATCGTCGGCACGAGCTCGTCGATCGGCAGGTTCGCCAGCTGGCGCTCGCGTGCGGTCCGGCCGAGCGGCTCGTCGAGGCGTGCGAGGTCCTCGACCACGTTCGAGAACAGCACCTGCACGTCCGCGATGCCCGTGGGCACCTCGGGGTTCACGCCGGCGGCGACGTAGCGCTGCCAGAGCACGCGCTGCTGCTGGACGCGGGTGAGCGCCTCGTGCAGGTCCGACACGTGCACGCCGGGGCGGACGTACTCGCGGGCGAGCTTCTTCAGCCGGCGGCGGTTCGTCGCGGACATCGGGGCGCCCTCGCCGCGCGGAGCGGTGGCCGCCACCAGCTCGGAGACCGAGCGGTCGAAGACGACGGGCAGGAAGCGATCGAGGGTGTCCCGGATCTCGGTGAGCAGGCGGAGGTAGATGCCGAGCTCGTTGATCGTCGTGAACTGCCGCATGTGGGTCGAGGCCACGAGGTCGTGCGCCCGGCGCAGCAGGGTCGGCAGCCCGTCGGTGTCGAGGTCCTTCGCGGTCTTGTGGGCGCGCTGCGCACCGTCGCTCGAGCCGAACTTGGCGCCGTACCAGGGCGAGTCGTCCGGGCCGTAGCGGAACTCGCCGAGGTTCGCGGCGCTGACCATGGTCTCGGCGACGCGGGAGCGCCCCTCGACCATGCTCGTCACCGAGGTCTTCGACAGGCGCGCGGTCGTTGACGGCGGCACCGGGAGGAGCGACAGGCGGGACAGCTCGACCAGGCAGTCGAGCACCGACACGTGGAAGTCCGGGTCGATCCGCGTCAGCGACCCGCGGTAGTCCGTGAGCACCTTGCGCAGCCGGACCAGGGCGTCGTCGACCTCGCGGAGGTTCGGACGGGACGCCTTCTCGTTGCGGGCGATGGCGCGCACGACGTCCCGGCGCAGGGTGCCGGGGGTCACGGCGACGCCGGGCAGCTGCACCTCGGCGAAGCGGGCCGCGATGCCGCGGAGGGTCGCACGGCGCGGACTGACGACGAGGACGCGCTTGTTCGCCGCGACGAGGCCGCCGAGCGCGTTCACGATGGTCTGCGTCCCGCCGGTGCCCGGGAGGGTCTTCACGACGATGGAGTTGCCGGCCGCGATCTGTGCGATCACGTTCTCCTGCTCGTCGTCGGCGTCGAGGAGCAGCGTGTCCGTCTCGGGGCTGCGCTCGTCCGACGGGGTCTGCTCGACCGGGTGGTACGACTGCTCGACCTGCCACTTGGCGCTCGGGTTGCCGGCGAGCGCGTCGAGCACGGGGTGCGACAGGTCCTCGGTGTCCTCGACCATGCCGGAGGCGACCTCGGCGAACGTCGAGACGACGAGCCGGGCGTGCACGGAGAAGCCGGGGATGTGCGCGGTGAGCCCCCGCAGCCGGTCGATGACCGGGTTCGGGGTGAACGAGCCGTCCTGCTGCGCGAGGGCCACGAAGGACTGCGCGTCGAGGATGACGCCGAACTGCTCGTGCAGGGCGTCGGCCAGACCGGGGTTGAGCACGGGGTCGCCGAGCAGCCGGACCTCGAAGTCGCGGCCGTGGCGTCGGATGGCCAGCGGGCGGAGGAGCACGGGTCCGCGGAAGTGCTCGTCGCCGTGCGTCCAGTCGGCCATGCCGATGCCGAGCTTCACGGCGTCGATGCCGCGCACGGTGGCGAGCTCGGTGCCCTTCGCCTCGACCTGGGCGGCGGCGATGCGTGCGGCGCGGAGCGCGACCTCGTCGCGGATGAGGCTCGACAGCAGGGTCGTCTTGCCGGTGATGAACTGGGCGAGACCGCCGGGGTGCGTCGTCGAGAGCTCGATCCGGGCACGCGGGTGGTCGGAGAAGTGGGTGAGGGGGCTCGTCCCGCCGACGCCGGTCAGCTGCTTGCGCCAGACGTCCCACACCGGCTCGGCGGCGTTGCCGGCCTGGAGGCGCGGGTCGCCCAGGCTGATCGCCTGCGGACTCGTGAGCTGCAGTTCGGGACGCAGGGTGCGGTCGGGTTCGTCACTCACGACGGTCTCTTCCTGCTGCCCCCGCTGGTCGTCCCCGGGCGCGTCGGGTCCATCGACACGGACGTCGTCGTTCACGTCGTCCCCGTCGTCGGTCACCCTGTCCGCTCGCCACACATCCGACACTGTAGGCGGGATCGGGCTGCCTCTCTGGCAATGACCCGAGGTTTCCGGGTTTCCGGGGCCGTCGGGAGCACTGCCCGTCGAGTCGGTGTGGTACCAACGTGGGCATGGCCATCGACGACCGAACCGCCCCGACCACCCCTGCGCCCGCGACGGACGGGCCGGACCGGCGCCGGTCGGTCCCCGCCGAGATCTCCCGGTCGTGGCTCCTCGTCTCCGGCACCGCGTCCGACCGGTTCGAGCGGGCCCAGCGGTCCCGGGCCGACCAGATCATCCTCGACATCGAGGACGCCGTGGACCCCGCGGCGAAGCCGGGGGCGCGCACCACGGTCGCTTCGTGGCTGGCCGGCGGCGGCGAAGCGTGGGTGCGCATCAACGACGTCACGACGGACTTCTGGGCGGACGACGTCGAGGAGCTCCGCGGCCTCCCCGGACTGCAGGGGGTCATGCTCGCGAAGACCGAGTCGCCCGCGCAGGTCACCGACACGTGGCACCGCCTCGGCGGCCAGACCCCGGTGATCGCGCTCGTCGAGTCGGCGCTCGGCATCGAGGAGTCGGTGTCGATCGCTCGGGCGCAGGGGGCCTTCCGGCTGGCGTTCGGCTCCGGCGACTACCGCCGCGACACCGGCACCTCGGCGGACACCCTGGCGATGGCGTACCCGCGGTCGAAGCTCGTCGTGGCGTCCCGCGTCGGCGACCTGCCCGGCCCGATCGACGGTCCGACCGTCGGGTCGTCGCACCCGATCCTCCGCGAGCAGTCGCAGGTCGCGGTGTCGCTCGGCCTCACCGGGAAGCTCTGCCTCGACACCGAGCAGCTGCCCGTGATCAACGAGGTCATCTCCCCGACGCCGACCGACGTCGCCTGGGCCCAGGACTTCCTCGACGACTTCGACGCCCGCGGGAAGGTCATCCGCGACGGCTCGGACCTGCCGCGGCTCGGTCGTGCGCAGAAGATCCAGCGCCTCGCACAGGCGTTCGGCGTCGAGGCACGGTAGGACGGTCCCATGACCTGGTCGAACGTCCCCGGCGGACCGCCGCAGTCCGCCCCCTCCGGCTCCTCGAGCGCCCAGCGCGCGGCGTGGGAACAGGGCGGCACGACGCTGTTCCCGGCGGCGAAGGTGGCCGACCGCGTCTCCACGGTGCTGCTGCTGGCGTTCGGCACCGTCATGACCGTCGTCACGGCGGTCGTCGGGATCATCGCGGTGGCGTCCGCGACCGCCACGTGCGACGCGTCGAGGGGGTGCTCCCCCGGCGCGTACTTCGGCGGTGCGGCGATCGCCGTCGGCGGGGCCTTCGTGATCGGCGTCGCCACGGCCGTCCTGGCGATCGGCGCGTGGGTGCGTCGGCGGAGCTCGTGGTGGATCGCCGCCGTCGGCTTCGTGCTCGCGATCGCGTGCATCGTCTGGGGCGGCGTCGTGTTCGCCGG
This sequence comes from Curtobacterium sp. L1-20, assembly GCF_048755855.1. Classification (GTDB taxonomy): domain Bacteria; phylum Actinomycetota; class Actinomycetes; order Actinomycetales; family Microbacteriaceae; genus Curtobacterium. The sequence goes on from NZ_CP151473.1 coordinate 42,091, forward strand.
TGCCGTCGACGGTCCGACGTCGAGTTCGGTCGGCAGCACGGCCTGAGTCGGGCCCGGACGGCGCGGCCGACAGCCCGACCGGGCGCAGTGGCCGCGACGGCGTAGCGTCCGCCGCATGGTGACGGTGGCACGGACGACGGTGGCACGGACGACGGTGGCGGTGGTCGGCGGTGGCCCCGCCGGGGTCGTGCTCGGCCTGTTGCTGGCCCGGGCCGGCGTCGCCGTGCGGGTGGTCGAGAAGCACGACGACTTCAACCGGGACTTCCGCGGCGACACCGTGCACGCCTCCACCATCCGGCTGCTCGACGAACTCGGGCTCGGCGACCGGTTCCGTGCGCTGCCGCAGTCCCGCCTCGACGACTTCTCCCTGCCGCTGCCGGACGGCTCGCGGGCGCTGCTCGGGGACTTCTCCCGACTGCGGCCGCCGTACGACCACGTCGCGATGGTGCCGCAGTGGGACCTGCTCGACATGCTCGTCACCGCTGCCCGGGACGAACCCGCGTTCGACATCACGATGGGCCTCGTCGCGACGGGGACGATCGAGGAGAACGGGGTGGTGACCGGCGTGCACCTCCGTCCGTACCGCGACCCGGACGGCACGCCCGAGGAGCTCCGCGCCGACGTGGTCATCGCCTGCGACGGTCGTGACTCGGCGCTGCGGAACGCCGTGGGGCTCCGGCCGCGCTCGTTCCCGGTGCCCTTCGACACGTGGTGGTTCCGCCTGCCCCGGGAAGCCGGCGACGCCGAGACCGCCCTCGTGCCGGCCTTCTCCGACACGGACGTCCTGCTGAGCTTCCCGCGGCCGGACTACCACCAGGTGGCGTACTTCGCGCCGAAGGGGTCCGACGCGGCGCTCCGGGCCGCGGGCGTCGCGGCCTTCCGGCAGCGGGTCGCGCGGCTCCGGCCGGACTTCGCCGGTCGGGTCGACGCGATCGCCTCGATGGACGACGTGCACGTCCTCGACGTCCGGATGGACCGGCTGCGACGCTGGTGGCGGCCGGGGCTGCTCTGCATCGGCGACGCCGCCCACGCGATGTCCCCGGCCGGCGGCGTCGGCATCAACCTCGCGGTGCAGGACGCCGTCGCGACCGCGGCGGTCCTCGCGCCCGCGCTCCGGCGGGGAGCCCGTGGCGCGGCGCTCGACGGTGCGCTGGCGGCGGTCCAACGGCGACGCTCTGCCCCCGCTGCCGTCGTCCAGGCCGCCCAGGCGGTGCTGCACCGGGTGGTGTTCGAGCGGGCCTTCTCCGGAGCGCTGCGGGACGGGCCACCGAAGGTGCCGGTCCTGTTGGCCCGGTGGGTGCCACCCGTGCGCGGCGTCTACGCCCGGGGCATCGCCTTCGGTCCGCTGCCCGAGCACGCCCCGGCCTGGGCACGGCGCTGAGCCACGACGGCGCCGACCCTGGACGCGGAGCCGTCGCCCCGGCGCATGCTGGGGCCATGAAGCAACGAGTCATCGGAGACGTGTCGGTCAGTGCCATCGGGCTGGGCGGGATGCCCATGTCCATCGAGGGGCGACCGGACGAACGGCAGTCGATCGCCACGATCCACGCGGCGCTCGAGGCCGGGGTCACCCTCATCGACACCGCCGACGCGTACCACCTGGCCGCCCACGACGAGGTGGGACACAACGAGTCGCTCATCGCGAAGGCGGTGCGGGAGTTCCACGGCGACACCGACGCGGTCCTCATCGCGACGAAGGGCGGACACCTCCGCCCGGAGGCGGGTGCGTGGGCACAGAACGGGCACCCGGAGTACCTCAAGGAGGCGGCGAAGGCGTCGGCACAGCGCCTCGGCGTCGAGGCGATCGGGCTGTACCAGTTCCACCGTCCCGACCCCGCCGTCCCGTACGCGGAGTCCGTCGGGGCTCTCGCCGAACTGCTCGACGAGGGCGTCATCCGGATGGCCGGCATCTCGAACGCCGACCCCGACCAGATCCGCACCGCGAACGAGGTGCTCGGCGGCCGGCTGGCGTCGGTGCAGAACCAGTACTCGCCGAAGTTCCGCTCGAGCGAGCCGGAACTCGAGCTCTGCGACGAGCTCGGCATCGCGTTCCTGCCGTGGAGCCCGCTCGGCGGCATCGCCTCCGCCGCGGACCTCGGCACCGCCTACGAGGACTTCGCCTACATCGCGCGGGACCGCGGCGTCAGCCCGCAGGTCGTCGCGCTGGCGTGGGAGCTGCAGAAGAGTGACGTCGTCGTCCCGATCCCGGGTGCCTCGCGCCCGCAGTCGATCCTCGACTCCGTGACGGCGCCGACCATCAAGCTCCGTCCGGAGGACGTGGCCCGGCTGGACGCGTCGCGACCGGCAGCCGACTGACGGGCGCGCCCCGCGCCTCCTGACCGACCAGGAGGCGCGGGGCGGACCCACTCGTCCGCACGGACGACCGGTCCGGTCGTCAGGCGGGGCAGGCCGCCGAGACCTCCTGGAGCGCCGCCTGCACGTCGGACTCCGCCTTCTTCGCCGCGGCCGAATCGGCCGAGCCGCCGGACGTGAGCGCGGCTGCGTAGTCCTTCGCGGCGGCGTTGAAGTCCGAGAAGGCGGTCTTCACCGTGGTGTTGCCGATGTCCGGCAGCGCCGCGTCGAGTCGCTCGTTGAGCTCCGACACCACCGCGGCGCGCGCCTTCGGGTCCGCAGGGGCCGAAGCGGACGACTGCGAGGCCACGAAGCTCCGGAACTCGCCCTCGAGCTGGGCGCAGGCCTCGGCCTTCGTCTGCGCCGACGCGGTCTTCGTGGGCTTCGGCGCGGCGGACGACGCCGTGTCGGAGGCTCCCCCGGTGGCGGCGCCGCCCGATCCGCCGGAGGAGCACCCGGCGAGGAGGGCGACCGCGATGGCGGCCGTGGCGAGCGGGACGATCTTGGAGCGCATGGTGGTGGTTCCCCCGGTCGTGGTCGCGCGCTCCGGACGGAGCGCCGATCCCCGTCGAGCGTACCGACGACGGTCGCGTACGGTCGGAGGATGCGAGCGATCACCCCGGACCACGGTTCCCTCCACGTCAGCGACCTCCCGGACCCGGTGCCCGCGAGCGGCGAGGTGTTGATCGAGGTCGCGGCCGCCGGCGTCAACAACGCCGATCTGCAGCAGGTGGCGGGCAACTACCCGCCGCCGCCCGGCGCATCCGACGTGCTCGGGCTCGAGGTCTCCGGCACGGTCCGCGCGCTCGGCGCCGGCGTCCAGGGCTTCGCGGTGGGCGACCGTGTCTGCGCCCTCCTCTCCGGCGGCGGCTACGCCTCCCTCGTGGCGGCGCCGGTGGGTCAGGTGCTGCCCGTGCCGGACGGGGTCGACCTCGTCGAGGCGGCGGCCCTCCCCGAAGCAGCGTGCACGGTCTGGTCGAACGTGGGCATGCTCGCCGGGCTCCGACCCGGGCAGACGCTCCTGGTCCACGGCGGTACCGGCGGCATGGGCTCGCACGCCGTGCTCTGGGCCAAGGCCCTCGGAGCCACGGTCGTAGCGACCTCGGGCGGCGAGCGGAAGGTGCAGGCCTCACGTGCCCTCGGAGCGGACCTGGTCATCGACCACCGGTCGGAGGACTTCGTCGCCCGCACCCTCGAGTTCACGGGCGGCCGCGGCGTGGACGTGGTCCTCGACGTCGTCGGGCCGGAGTACCTCGGCCGGAACCTCGAGGTCCTGGCGACGAACGGCCACGTCGCGGTGATCGCCTCGGGCAGCGGGAAGACCGCCGAACTCGACTTCGGAACGATGATGCGGAAGCGGGCGACGATCAGTGCCACGACGCTGCGCGCCCGCCCCGCCGCCGAGAAGGCCGCGATCGTCGAGGCAGTCCGCTACAACGTGTGGCCGCTCGTGGCGAGCGGTCGGGTCCGCCCGGTGGTCAGCGCCGTGCTGCCGCTCGAGGACGCCGCCGAGGCGCACCGGCGGGTCCGGGACGGCGAGGTCATCGGCAAGGTGCTGCTGACGCCGTAGCCGCCGCGCCCCAGCCGGGCGGGCACGGCGTCAGGCGTGGACGCGCGCCAGGAACTCGACGAGCGCCGGGTGCCCCGGCGCGTCGAGCACCTCGGCCGGTGTCCCGTGCTCGACGACCTCGCCGCGGTGCAGGAACACGATCCGGTCGGCGACGTTCCGCGCGAAGTGCATCTCGTGCGTCGTCATCAGGATCGTGGAGCCCTGCCGCTTCAGCTCGGTCACGAGGTCGAGCACCTCGCCGACGAGCTGCGGGTCGAGCGCACTCGTCACCTCGTCGAGCAGCAGCAGCTCGGGGTCGGAGGCGATGGCCCGGACGATCGCGACGCGCTGCTGCTGGCCACCGGAGAGACGGTCCGGGTAGGCGTCGGCGAAGTCGCCGAGGCCGATCCGGTCGAGCAGCCGTCGGGCGGTCGCCTCGGCCTCGGCCTTCCCGATCCCGTGCACCTGCCGCGATGCGAGGGTCACGTTGTCGAGGACGCTCATGTGCGGGAACAGGTTGAACTGCTGGAAGACGACGCCGATGCGGGCCCGGGTGGCGTCCACGTCGGTGCGCGGGTCGGCGATGTCCGTGCCCCGCAGCAGGATCTCGCCGTCGTCGATGCCCTCGAGGAGGTTCACCGTCTTGAGCAGGGTGGACTTGCCGGAGCCCGAGGCCCCGATGACGCAGATGACCTCGTGGCGGTGGACGGTCAGGTCGATGCCGCGCAGGACCTCGTGCTCGCCGAAGGCCTTGCGCAGCCCGCGCAGTTCCAGGACGGGGGCCGCCGTCGGCGACCCGCCCCGCGCCTCCTGGCCGTCGACCGGACGGGAGGCGCGACCCGCGCCCGCCTGGCCGCTCCCGGCCCGCGCTGCCTCGCTCACACGGTCCCTCCGATCTGCTCGCGCCGCTGCTGCCGCCGTGCGATCGCGTCGGTGACGCGGATCAACGGCAGGCTGATCACCACGAACAGCAGGCCGGCGACGAAGTACGGCGTGAAGTTGTACGTCTCGGCCTGGGCGATCTGCGCCGACCGGACCGCGTCGACGGCGCCGAGGATCGACACCAGCCCGACGTCCTTCTGCATCGACACGAAGTCGTTCATCAGCGCCGGTGTCACCTTCCGGATCGCCTGCGGCAGCACCACCAGCCGGAGCGTCTTCGCGTGCGAGAGGCCGAGCGACCGGGCGGCGAGCCGCTGCGAGGGGTGCACCGCCTCCATGCCGGCACGGAGCACCTCGGCGATGTACGACGAGTACGTCAGCACGATCGCGATGGTGCCCCAGACCTCGGCGGGCAGCCGCGGGAACACCCCGAGCCCGGGGATCCCGTAGCCGACGAGGTAGAGCACGATGATGAGCGGCAACCCGCGGAACAGGTCGGTGTAGCCGGTCGCGAGCATGCGCAGCGGGAAGAACACCGGGTTGCGCAGTCCCCGCACCACGGCGAGGAGCGTGCCCAGGACCGCGACGCCGATCGCGCTGAAGAACAGGATCCGGACGTTCAGCCAGAGGCCCAGCAGGATCTCCGGGAAGGTGTCGATCGCGGTCTGCGGGTCGAAGAACGACTGCTGGACCGCGGCCCAACCCGGGGTGTTGACGACGCCGAAGTACACGACCGCGACGACGACGAGCGTCGACACCACCGAGACCACGATCGACCGGCGTCCGCGCTGCCGACGGTAGAGCCGACGCTCCAGTTCGACCTGGCTCGGCGCGGGGGCGGCGACCGGGGTGCCGGCGCCGGCGGGGACGCTCATGCGACTACTTCAGGACGGGGGTGTCGGTCTCCGAGGAGAGCCACTTGGTCTGCAGGTCCTGCAGGGCGCCGTCGTCGTCGAGCGCCTTCAGGGCCGCGTCGACCTTGCTCGTGAGCTCCGACCCCTTCGGGAGCACGAAGCCGAACTGGTCGCCCTTGCCGTCCGCGGGGAACTGCGCCGAGACCGTCCCCTTGCCGTCGAGCTGCGCGCCGGACATGTAGAACGCCGTCGGCAGGTCGGTGACGATCGCGTCGATCTGCCCGGACTTGAGCGCGAGGACCGCGTCGTCGTTCGAGTTGAAGACCTGCGGGGTGACGCCGAGGACGTCCTTCACGCTCGTGATGCTCGTGGACCCGGTCGCAACGCCGATCGCGTCCTGCTGCAGCGCGCTGATCGTGGTGTCACCGGCGGCCTTCGAGCCCTCGGTTGTCACCACGGCCTGGGTCGTCGTGTAGTACGGCGTGGACATGTCGACCGCCTTCTTGCGCTTGGCGTCGATCGAGAACTGCTGGACGTTGAGGTCCCAGTCCTTCGGGCCGGGGGCGATGGCGCTGTCGAAGGTGCTCCGCTTCCACACCACGTCGGACTTCGCGTAGCCCATCTCCTTCGCGACCGCGTACGCCACGGCGGCCTCGAACCCCTTGCCGGACTGCGGCTTGTTGTCCTCGACCCACGGCGAGTACGCCGGCTGTCCGGTCGCGATCGTGAGCTTGCCGTCGGTGACGGTGCCGTCGGCGTTGCCGCTGCCGCCGGAGGCGCAGGCGGACATCGCGAGGGCGGCGACCGCGGCGGTGGCGACGGCGAGGGTGAGGCGGAGGGAACGGGTCACGGTCGGGCCTTCGTGAGGGGGTCGGGGCAGGAGGAAGTGTACTTCGGCGTGGGATACCAGCGCGAAACCGGTGTCACGGCGCGACGTGCGCGGTGACGCCGGCGGCGGCAGCGGCAGCGGCAGCGGCAGCGGCAGCGGCAGCGGCAGCTCAGTCGTGCATCGTGAAGTCCTCGAAGGAGAACCCCGGCGAGACGAGGCAGCTCAGCAGGACCTCGCCGTCGCCCGGCAGCGTGCGCTGCCAGACGCCACCCCGCACGAACGCCTGCGCGTCGTTCACCCGGTCGCGCCCGGCGTCCGGCCCGAGGGTGATGGTCGCCCCGGGGACCGGCTCGTCGCCGTCGCCGCCGAGCTGCAGGTCGACGGCGTCCGGTCCGTGCCACATCCAGATCTCGTCGTTCGTGACCCGGTGCCACGCCGACGCCTCACCCGGGGGCAGCAGGAAGTGGATGAGCGTCGCGGCGGGCCGGTCCCCCGCCGGGGTCGTCACCGTCGCGGGCGAGGTCCAGGTGCGGACGTACCACCCGCCTTCCGGGTGCGGCTCCATGCCGAGCGCGACGGCACGCTTCGGGACGTCGAGCCACTCGATCAGCTCGCCGCCCACCGTGCGTCGTGCGGCCATGCCGGGTCGGGGTGCGGTTTCGGTCACGGTTCCTCCACGGGGTTCGGGGTGAGTGCACGGTCGGCCGCCCGGACGACGCCGCGGACGACGGTGGCGACCGCGCGGCCGGCTCCGTCCTCGACGAGCTCGGCCATCGCGTCGGGCACGGTGCGGGCGTCGACGTCGAACACCGCGAGGTCGGCGCGGGCGCCCACGGCGAGGTGTCCGACGCGGTCCGGTCCGACGGCGAGCCCCATCGCGTGGGCGCCGCCGAGCGTCGCCGCGGTCAGGAGCCGCCCGTGCAGGTTGCGGTGGCCGTACCCCTGCGAGCGGGCGATCCGGTGCAGCGCGGTGACGTCGGCCATCAGGTCGAGCGACGGCGACGACGACAGCGAGTCGGTGCCGATCGCGATCGGGCTGCCCTCGCGCAGGTAGTCGGCGACCGGCGGCGGGTCGAGCCCGATGACCGCGTTCGACCGGGGGCAGAGCGCCACCGCGGTCCCCCGGGCCCGGAGCAGTGCCCGGTCGGCAGCGGTCACGTAGACGCCGTGCGCGATGTGGCAGTCCGGGCCGAGGACGCCGAGCCGGTCGACGAACGCGGTGGCGCTCGCGCCGAACCCGAGCGCTCGCATGGCCCGGAACGACGGCGCGTTCGCGAGGTGCCAGTCGGTGCCATGGCCGACGCCGTCGACGCCCTCGAGCCCCGGGACGGGGCCGAGCGCGACCCGCTCGCCCTCGAACGCGGCCTCGCCGAGGTGGAGGTGCAGCCGCAGTCCGCGCTGGCGCACGATGTCCGGCAGCTCGAGCAGCGGCGCGACGTCGAGCGAGTACGGCGCGTGCGGGGAGAGGCCGGCGGCCGGCGTCGTCGGGAAGCGTTCGAGCTCGGCGAGGACCTGGTCGCGGCCGTGCGTCTGCCACGCCGCGTTCTCCCAGTCCATGACCTCCCAGTAGGCGATGCCCCCGAGCCCGTGCGTCTCGAGCGCGGTCGCCGCCTCGATGTCGGTGACGACGTCCGCGATGCTCGTCACCCCGGCGAGGATCGACTGCTCGGCTCCGGCCGCCGCCTCGGCGCGCCAGTCGTGGGGCTCGGCGTAGTCCCCGTTGAACGCGGCAGCCCAGTCCTCGAAACCGTCGTACTGCCGCTGCCCGACACCCGCCATGCCGGTGTACTGCAGGTGCGTGTGGGCGTTCACGAGCCCGGGCAGGAGCGCGCCGCGCCACCGCCGCTCGGTGAACGCGGTCCCGGCCGCGACGAGCTGGTCGACGACCCAGGACCGGTCGCCGACGTGCAGGATGCGCCCGTCGCGCACGGCGACCGCCCCGTCGGCGATCGGCGGCGCGGTCATCGGGACGACGATCCGCGCGGAGTGCACGGTGACCGCGCGGTCCGCGGTCACGACGGGTCCCCGAAGCGGCGGGTCCGGACGTCGGGCGCGCGGTCCGCCGGGTGCTCCGCGGGCAGGCCGGGAGGCGCGGGCCGGCTCCCGAACGCGGCGAGCGCCACCCGGGCGGTCGCCTCGTCCACCGCGGGGTCGATCGGCACGACGGCACGGTCGAGCTCGTCGCCGTGTTCGAGGAGCATCCGGACCGCCCCGAGCTGTGCGGCGAAGGACAGGTCCATGATCTCGACCGGGTTGCCCTCGGCGGCGGTGATGTTGATGCACCCGCCGTCGTCGAGCACGACCACGTGGTGGCCGTCCGCCCACGCGAAGCGCTCCGCCTTGCGGCCGACCGCGGTCCGCACGGCCCCGTCGGCGAGCGCCGCGTCGACCGCGACCTCCTGCTCGACCCCACCGGCGACCGCCACGACGGCGCCGTCCGCACAGGCCCGGAGCGCCGCGAGGTCGATCGTGTCGGCGACCCCGGTCGCGCTCATCACCAGGTCGGCGTCGCGTACCGCGTCGACGAGCGGCGCGACCTCGTACCCGGCGAAGAGCGCCTGCAGGGCGCGCACGGGGTCGGTCTCGGCGACCGTGACGCGGAAGCCGAGGGCGTGGAGCACCAGGGCGACCCCCTCGCCGACGTGCCCGAATCCGGTGACGACCGCTGCGCCTCCCGGGCGGACCCGGTCGCTGCCGGACGGGAGTCCGTCGACCAGGTCGAGCACCGCGAACACCGTCGACTGCCCGGTGCCGTACCGGTTGTCGAAGAACGTCTTCGTGCGGGCGTCGTTCACCGCGACGACCGGGATGCCGAGCTCGCCGCGCGACGCCATCACCCGCAGGGGGCGGAGTCCGCTCGTCGTCTCCTCCGCTGCCCCGAGCATCGTCGGCAGCAGGTCCGGGCGCTCCTGGTGGGCGAGGCGGATGACGTGGGAACCGTCGTCGAGCAGGATGTGCGGACGCGTGTCGAGCATCGCGAGCGCGAGGTCCTTCTGTTCCGCGACGGTCGCCGTGCTGCTCGCGTGCACCGGGACCCCGGCGCGACGGAGGGCCTCGGCGACGGCGTCGTCCGTCTCGTCGGCGTGCGCGTAGACGACGACCTCGGCGCCGGCGTCGCGGAGCAGCAGGCTCAGCACCGCCGTCTTCGGTTCGAGGACCATGCTCACGCCGATGCGGGTGCCACGCAGGAGTCCGCCGTCGCGCAGTTCGGCGGCGACCGCACGCGAGACCGGCATCGCGCGTCGCGCCCAGCGCAGGCGGGCGTCGGCGGCCGGGTCGGCCTCCGGTTCGCGCCCGGTGGAGACCAGGAAGACGTCGTCGGAGAGCGTCGGGACGCCGAGGACCCCCGGCCGCACGTTCGTCACCGGGCCGAACGCGTCCTCGTCGACCGCGGGGACGTGCCGTCCGGCGTCGACGACGACGAGGGTCGCGCCGCGGGGACGGTCCGCCTCGCGTTCGACGACGGCGGTGCTGTCGTCCGGCGTCCCGAGGCACCACAGCTGGTCGACGGGTTCGTGGTCCGCGGCGGGGCGTGCGCCGAGGCCGGTCAGCAGTTCGTGCAGCGCGGCGGTGTCGCGGGGGTCGCCGCCGACGATGCGGAAGCGCCGGGCGGCGACGAGCAGGTTCGTCGCGGACGCGAAGCGCCGCACGGCCGCCGAGGCCCAGGCGCGCGTCGCGGGGTCGGGTCCGGGCGGCATGCCTCAATCGTAGGGCGAGGGCGTGGCCCCGCGACCGTCGGGGGCGGGGGCTGCGCGGCGGCGGCAGGGGTGGCGCGGCTGCTCGGGCGAGCGTGTGCGGGACGGACGCGGCGGCGGGTCAGGCGAGGGTGTGCGGCGGAGGCGTGCCGTCCCAGTCCGGCCGGCGGTCGTCGCGGCCGTCCGACCACGCCGACGCGCGACCGTCGGCGAGCACAGCACCGCCGGGCGCGCTGCCGGGCACGCCGTCGGTGGGCGTGCCCGGATCGCTCGGCGTTGCCGCGGCTCGGCGCCGGGCCCGCAGGAGCACGGTCACGAGGACGGCGACGCCGACCGCCGACACGATCGCGAGGCCGACCACGTACAGCGTCGTGGCGAGGCCCGCGATCGACGCCGGCACCGCGCCGTTCCGTGCCGCCGACAACGGGGTGCCGGTGAACACGAACGCGAGCACCGTCGAGATCGTCGAGTTCGAGTCCCACAGCCCGTGCAGCAGCGCGACGCCGACGTACGCGACCGGGATCGACCACGCCCAGCGGAAGCGGGCACGCCCGTGTGCGGCCCCGAACAGCACCGCTCCGAGGATCGCCGTCCACAGCACGTGGCCCACCGGCGACAGGATCGCGCGCACGACCTCCGTCTGCAGCAGGGACACGAGATCGATGCCCCGTGTCGTGATCGCCGCGTTGAACGCGTACCCGGCCGACTCGAACGCGGCGAAGCCGGCCCCGACCGTCGCCCCGAGGAGCGCACCCTGCCGTGCCGTCTTCGGTCGGACCCGCCAGCCGACCACGACCAGCAGGACGCCCTTGACGAACTCCTCGACGAAGCCGACCACGATGTAGATGCCCGGGCCGGCTCGGAGGTCCGCTTCGAGGAGGGACGCTCCGAGCACGCCGAGGATGCCGCCGACGAAGAACGCGACGACGAGCTGCATGGTGCTCACCGAACCGGTGACCCGCTCGATCACGAAGAGCACGACGGTGAAGGGCACGAGGAAGCTGCCGAGCAGGATGATCGTCGGCACGAGGTTCGTGTTGCTCGTCGAGACCGTGACGACGATGGTCACGACCCAGAGCACGAACCCCGCGAGGAGGGTCTTCCACCACCAGCCGTGCCGGTGGTGTGGGTGCACGGTGCTGACGGCGGTGGCGTCCGAGGGCAGGCTCATGGGGACATGGTGCTCCGGTGCTGCACGGAGCGGTCTCGGTGCGCGGCGGGAATGGTCGCGAGCGCGCCGGTGTTCTGGGTCGGCATGACTGACGACACGTTCGACAAGGTGACGATGTTCGGAGCCGACTGGTGCCGCGACTGCCGGCGGTCGAAGGCGCTGCTCGACACGCTCGGCGTGGACTACGAGTACGTCGACGTCGAGGCGGACCTCTCCGCCGCGGACCGCGCCGAGGCGATCAGCGGGCGGAAGAACATCCCCGTCGTGGTCCTGCCGAACGGCAAGCACTTCGTCGAGCCGTCCGACGCCGAGCTGCGCTCCGAGCTCGAGGCCTCCGGCGTCGTCTGACCGCACGACGGGCGGCACGGTCGAGCGCGCGGCAGCCCGAACCGCGAACCTGAGTGCACGCTGAGGGACGAGAGAGTTGCATCAGTTGCTGGTCGTGAACCCGGCAACCCGCTGGACACGAGGACCCCACAAGGAGGAAACCGTGCTCGGTCTCATCATCAGCCTCATCGTCATCGGACTCATCGCTGGCGCCGTCGCCCGGCTCGTCATGCCCGGCAAGCAGCACATCTCGATCCCGATGACCATCCTCATCGGCATCATCGGCTCGTTCGTCGGGGGCTTCCTCGGCTTCCTGATCTTCCAGCACGACCCGATGGACGGCTTCTTCCAGCCGGCCGGCATCATCGGCTCGATCATCGGCGCGATCATCGTGCTGTTCATCTACCTGAAGCTCTCGGGCCGCAACCGCGCCCGCAGCTGATCGCTCGGCCGTCCGTGTGGCGGTCGACGAACCACGGATCCGACGTGGAACCAGGCGAACGCCCGGTTCCACGTCGGATTCGTGGTTTCCGGGGTCTCCATCGGCCCGGCGACGAGCATTCTCGGTGGGGAGCCCGCGGCCGTCGGCCCCGCTAGCGTGGACTCATGGGGCGCTTGAGGTGGGACGATCTGCCGCCCGGCCTCCGCGCACGCGTGCAGGACGTGCTCGGTGACGCGGTCTCCGATGCCCGGTCACAGGCGGAAGGGTTCTCCCCCGGGAGCGCGGACCGCATCACGACGCTGACCGGGCGCCGTGCGTTCGTGAAGGCGATCTCCCGGTCGCGGAACCCGGACGGCTTCGGCCTGCACGAGCAGGAAGCCCGTGTGGTGCGGCAGCTCCCGAGATCCGTCCAGGCTCCACGGATGATCGGCGTGGTCGAGGACGAGTTCGCCGGCGACGACTGGATCGCGCTCGTCCTCGACGACGTCGACGGGCGCCACCCCGGCGGAGCCGGCGACGACTCGGACGTCGCCGCTGTGCTCGACGCGCTCGACACCCTCCCCGTCGCCACGGGGGCGTTGCTGACACTGCCCCGGCTCGCCGACGAACTCGCCGAGGAGTTGGGCGCGTGGGACCGCATGCTCGACGCGGGACTGCCTGCGGCCGTTCCGCCACACGTCGCTGCCGAGGCGCGGGCGTTCGCCCGGACCGCGACCGGTGCCGCCGCGGTGCTCGACGGGGAGCACCTGACCCACGTCGACTGTCGGGCCGACAACCTGCTGGTCGACGCCGTCGGTCGGGTCTGGGTGATCGACTGGCCGTGGGCCGCCGTCGGCGCGCACTGGTTCGACCCCCTGACCTACCTGCTCGACGTCCTCGTGCGCGGGGATGCGGTCGACGTCGAGCGGCACCTGGCGACCCACCGGCTGTTCACCGAGCTGCCCGCCTCCGCGGTCGACGCCGTGCTCGCCGGACTCGCGGGCACCTTCCTCGAGAAGGCGTCCCGACCGGCGGTCCCGCACATGCCGGAGCTGCGAGGGTTCCAACGGCGAGAGGGCCTCGCCGCCGCCGAGTGGCTCCTCCGCCGCTGGTCCGCGCGCGACGGATCGGCAACCCGACCGTGATGCGCGGACCGGCCGTCCCTCCGACTGCGGAGGTACCCCGACCTCCAGGGAACGCGGTGTGCCGGAGCGTACGGTCCACCCCATGACTGACGAGCACGACAGCACCCCGCGTCCGGAGGACGACGCCGCGCGCCTCGGTCTCGTCGTCGTCGGCGAGGCAGCAGCACTGCACTCGGGTGACGATGCGGCCCTGGACGCGAGCGAGCAGAACATCCGCGACACCATCGACGAACTCGTCGACGAACCGCTGACCGAACGGCAGGAAGAGGTCGTCGAACGCCTCGCCGCCGCCGGCGGCACCTTGACCGCCGGCCTGAGCGGCGCGCTGGCCGCACAGACGGGCCGCAGCGTCGACGACCTGCTCGAGGGCGCTGCGCGCAGCGTGGTCTGGCAGCAGCGGCTGGCCCAGGAACGCGACGAGCGGGCGGAGCGCGGCGAGGCCGAGGACGCCTTCGATCCGCGTGACGACCACCGCGGCGAGCGCGAGGACGCCGGTGGCCAACAGCGTGACCGCCGGAACCACGACGGGCACGACGAGGCCTGAGCCCCGCCGCGCCCGAAACGCGTCGGCCGACGCCTAGTCGGCGGGAGCCGGCTCCGGGGTCTGCTCGCGGACGACGGCGCGGGCCGCGGCCTGACCGGTCGTCGTGCTCTTGACGATGTCGCTCAGCGTGAACCCGGCCGTGGTGCCGAGCAGCGCGTCCACCTCGCTGAACTGACTGACGACGCTCTTCGAGAGCGCACCCGCTCCGTCGGACGACACGACTGTCAGCTTGTCGATGTTCCCCATCGGTGCGGCCAGTTCACGGGCGATGCTCGGCAGCGTCTCGATGGCCTTCACCCGGAGGACCGCCTCGGAGTGCTGGGCGAGGGCGTCGGCCTGGGCCTTCGTGGCGTCGGCCTCGGCCTGACCCTTGGCGCGGATCGCGTCGGCCGCGGCTTCTCCCTCGGCACGTGAGGCGTCGGCGGCGAGCTTGCGGGCCTCGGACTCGGCCTTCGCCTCGGCAGCGATCGCCTCGGCGGAGATGCGACGGGCCTCGGCCTGGGCGCGTGCGGTCTCGACCTGCGCGGCAGCCGCGGCCTCGGCCTCGACCCGGGTCTTCCGGGCCTGCGCCTCGGCGACGGCGGACACCTCGGACTCGAGCTCGGCGCGACGGAGTTCGGCGCGCTTCTGCGCCGTGAGCTGCTCCTGCTCGACGACGCCCTGCGCCGCCCGCGCCTGGGCGAGCGGCCCGGCGGCCGCGGCCTCGGCGGACGCACGGTCGGCGTCGAGCTGCAGGGCGGCACGGCGGATCGCGAGGGTGTTCTCGGCCTCGGCGATCGCCTGGTCGGCGGTGGCCCGGGCCTCGCGTGCTTCGCGGTCTGCCTGCGCCTCGGCGTTCTCGGCCTCGAGCCGCACCCGCGCACGCTCGGCACGGCCGAGGTCGCTGATGTACTCGTTGCGGTCCGAGATGCCCTTGATCTCGAACGAGTCGACGTCGAGACCCTGGCTGTGCAGCGCGTCCTGTGCGACGGTGAGCACGGCGACGGTCAGCTGGTCGCGGTTCCGGATGATCGTGGACACGTCGGTCGCACCGATCGAGGCACGGAGGGACCCGGACAGGACCTCGCGCGCGAAGTCGTCGATCTTCTTCTCTTGTCCGAGAAAGCGCTGCGCGGCGGCGCGGATCGAGGAGTCGGCCTCGCCGACCTTGACGAGCGCCACCGCCTCGACGTCGATCGTCACGCCGCGGGAGTCCTGCGCGTTCACGTTGATGTCGATCGCCCGCGAGCTGAGCGACAGCTTCGCGACCTTCTCGAAGAACGGTCGGACGAGCACCCCGGCGCCGAGCACGACCTTGATGCCGGACTCGACGGTCTCGGTGCCGTCGGCGTTCTTGACCTTGCGGGAGCGCTTGCCCGTGATGATGAGCGCTTCGTCCGCGCCCGCGTTGCGGTACACGACCTTGGCGTAGATCAGCGCGATGACCGCCAGGACGATGATCCCGATGATGATCAGCGGCACGGCTCCGAGCGCGAACAGGACTTCCATGACTCCCCCTCCGGACCAGGGCTCTGCCTGGATTCCGCATCTGTTGTTCCGTTGCCTCCCATCCTAGGAGCGGGGTCCGGCGGCCGGAAGGAACCCGTCGAGGGCTGTGGACAGACGCCAGGCGCGGTGCAGGTCGGACCTGCACCGCGCCTGGCGGAGGGTTCCGCGCGCGCCTACGCGCCGACACGCCACCAGTCGTCGAAGGGCGTCGCCGGGACCTGGCGCTTGTGCTCCGTCGCGCGGTAGCGCGACTCGATCGCCTCGGCGACCTCGACGGGCACGTCGTGGCCCTGCAGGTAGGCGTCGATCTCGGCGTAGCTGAGGCCGAGGTTCGCCTCGTCGGTCTGACCGGGGGTCTCGTCGAGCAGGTCCGCGGTGGGGGCCTTCTCGTACAGGCGGGCCGGGGCACCGAGGTGCTCGAGGAGCTGTCGGCCCTGACTCTTGGACAGGCCGGTCAGCGGGGTCAGGTCGACGCCGCCGTCGCCGTACTTCGTGAAGAAGCCGGTCACGGCCTCGGCCGCGTGGTCGGTTCCGACCACGAGCAGGCCGCGCTGGCCGGCGACGGCGTACTGGGCGACCATGCGCATGCGCGCCTTCACGTTGCCCTTCACGAAGTCGCTCAGCGGCACGCCCGACGCGGCGGTGTCCTGCACCACCCCGTCGACGCCGTGCTCGATGTTGATCGTGATGCCGGGGTCGGCCGCGATGAACTGCAGGGCGAGCTGCGCGTCGTCCTCGTCCGCCTGCACGCGGTAGGGCATCCGCACGGTGGTGAACTCCGCGGGGTGCCCCTCGGCGCGGAGGGACTCGACGGCGAGCTGCGTCAGGCGCCCGGCGAGCGTGGAGTCCTGACCGCCGCTGATCGCGAGGAGGTACCCCTTCGCGCCGGTGGTCAGCAGGTAGTCGCGCAGGAACCCGACCCGACGGGCGACCTCCTGCTCGGGGTCGATGGTCGGCTGGACGTTGAGGTCCGCTGCGATGGCGGCTTGGAGTTCACGCACCACCTCAGTATCCCGCTGGGACCGCCCGTGCGCACGGGTTCGATGGTCGGATCCGCGGTTCACCGGACGGGAGAACAGATCAGTCCGTTGACAGTTAGAGTTCGAACAGTTAGTGTTCTGACCATGACGCAGCAGGCACCCCGCGCGCAGCACGCTCCCCGGATGGACTCACCGCTCCAGCAGATGCGGTGGATCGGGTGGGCGCAGCGCAAGGCCGCCGAGGAGTGGGTCCGCGAACGCGACCTCACCCAGGAGCAGTCCTTCGTGCTCGGGTACCTGCAGCGCTCACCCGGGGCGATCCAGCGGGACATCGCCGACATCACCCGGACGAGTGCGGCCAGCGTCTCGAGCCTGCTGCAGGGGCTCGAGCGTCGCGGCCTCGTCGAGCGACGCGCGGACGCCGGGAACGCCCGGACGAAGCGGGTCCACGCCACCGATGCGGGCACCGCCCTCATCGCCGGGTTCGAGGACGCCATGCTCGCCCTCGACGACACCCTGCTCGCGCCGCTCGACGCGGACGAGCGGGCCACGCTGCAGGCGCTCCTGCAGAAGGTGACGGCAGACCTGCCGGAGCCCACCCGCTAGGACCGACGCTCCCAGCGTTCCCCGCGCCTCCCGGCCGACGGCCGGCGAGGCCGACCACGCGACCGCACCCGCGGCCGCGCACCACGCGACCGCACACGCGGCCGCGCACCGTGCGACCGCGCCCGCGGCCGCCCACCCACGCGACCGCATCCGCGGCCCGTGCGCGCCGTCCTGCCCGGAAGGGCGGGCGGGGCCCTGCCCAGAAGGAGGCAGCCATGAGCACCACGACACCCACCGCCGAGGGCACCACGACCGCGACCGCCGCGGCGAGGAACCGCTGGTACCTCTCCGCCGCCCCCATCGGACGCGCCCTCGTGCACCTGTGCGTGCCGATGGCCGCCGCGATGGTCGTCAGCGCCGTCTACAACGTCATCAACGCGGGCTTCATCGGCTCGCAGCACGACACGGCCCTGCTCGCCGCCATCACGTTCGGCACCCCGCTCCTGGGCATCATCATGGCGGTCGGCGGTGTGTTCGGTGTCGGCGGCAGTGCGCTGATGTCCCGCATGCTCGGCGCATCGGAGCACGACCCCGCCGTGGCGCAGGACATCAAGCGCGTGGCGTCCTTCGCCCTGTGGGGCGCGATCGTCACCGGCGCCGTGCTCGCCGTGGTCGGACTGGTGTTCCTGCAGCCCCTCGTCGCCGTGCTCGGCGCGGACGCGGCGGCGGTCCCCGCGACGAGCGCCTACGTGTCCGTCATGCTCGCGTTCGTCCCGGTGCTCGCCGCGTCCTTCGCCCTCGAGCAGATCGTCCGGTCCGAGGGCGCCGCCCGCCAGGCGATGGTCGGCCTCGTGCTGTCGACCGTCGGCAACCTCGTGTTCGACGTCCTCTTCATCCTCGTGCTGCCCTGGGGTGTCGCCGGTGCAGCGCTCGCGATCGGCCTCGGCAACCTCGCCGCCATCGGGTACTGGGTCGTCTGGCTGCAGCGCCACAGCGAGAACGTCAGCTTCGCACCGCGGTGGGTCACGCTCCGGCCGGACATCCTGAAGGGCGTGTTCGGCGTCGGTTCGAGCGAGCTCCTGCAGGCCTCGTTCCTCATCGTCACGACCCTCGTGCTCAACAACCTCGCCGCCGCGTACGGCGACGACCCGCTCGCCGCGATGGGCGTGGCCGTCCGCGTCGCCCAGGTCCCCGAGTTCCTCGTGATGGGCGTCACGATCGGGGTCCTGCCGCTCCTCGCCTACGCCTTCGGCAAGGGCGACGCAGCCCGCCTCCGCGCCGCCCTCCGCGGAGCCGCACTCACCGTCGGCACGATCGTGCTGCTGTTCTCCGGCACGGTGTTCGTCTTCCGTGAGCAGGTGTTCACCGTCTTCTCCGGTGACCACGCGGTGCTCGCGATCGGCCTGACGATCCTGACCGCGCAGCTGGTCGCGACGATCGTCAACGGCTTCACCGGACTGCTCACCTCGCTGTTCCAGGCGACCGGCATGGTCGTGCCGGCGATGGTGCTCTCGATGGCGCAGGGCGTCCTGTTCATCCCGATCGTGCTCGTCGGCAACGTGTGGTTCGGGCTCGCCGGGATCATCTGGGCACTGACCGTGACCGAGGTGCTCGTCTTCGTCGCGGCCCTGGTGCTCTGGGCCACGGCCCGCGGTCGGATCGCGCGCGGCCTCGCGGCCGGGTCGCCGGAACGGGCGGACGCGATGGTGGAGGGAGCGGCCGCCTGACCGGCGACGGTCCCCGGACGGACTGGAGGCGCGGTGCCAGCCGGCACCGCGCCTCCAGTCCGTCGACCGGTCGCGCTGGTGCGCGTCCGGCAGCGGAGCCCTACGAGAGGACGAGTTCCAGCAACGAGCCGGCGACCGGCTGGACCGGGGTCCGGGTGGAACTCACGAACAGATCGGTGGCGGAGGAGCACGGAACGGTGGCGGCGGTCATGGGACGGCCCTTCGTCGGAGTGATGCGCACCCCGGATTCGACCAGACCCGCTCGCCGCGCCAGACCCCGCGGACCGCGGGGAGCATCAAGAACACGAGACCCTGTGTCGGCCTGGTCCCCTCACCGTAACGGCGTTCGGCGCCGCCGACGAACTCCCTCCGCAAACCGCATCGTCGAGGCGCTCAGCGGATCGGCACGTCGCCGTCGCACGGCGGGAATCGAACGGCCCGGACCGCGGGCCGGGTCGCCGGTACGGTGGGCGGGCACACCCGCACCCCGAGGAGCCAGATGCCCCTGTTCGGCAACACCCCCAGTACCCCGTCCACCACGGAACAACCGACGCACGTGGCGAGGCAGTGGTCGGACTCGTTCGGCGGCATCGCCACGCGGTGCCTGCAGGCCATCATCGTGCTCGTCATCGTGATCGGCATCGTCTACGCCGCCGCGACCCTGAGCGTCGTGACGATCCCGGTACTGCTCGCCCTCATCATCGCGTCCGCGATGCACCCCGTCGTCTCCTGGCTCCGGCGCCACAAGGTGCCGTCGGTGCTCGCGACGCTCGCGGTCCTCGTCGGCGTCCTCATCGTGCTCGGACTCGTCGGGTGGCTCATCGTCGTCGCCGTGGTGTCGCAGTGGCCCGACCTGCAGAAGTCCGCGCTGAGCGGCTTCGACAAGCTGCAGGACTTCGCGTCGACGCTGCCGTTCTCGATCGACCAGTCGCAGATCGACCAGGCCGTCAAGGGCGTGCAGGACTTCGTCACCAGCTCGCAGTTCGGTTCGGGCGCGCTCGCCGGCGCATCGGCCACGGCGAACTTCCTCACCGGCCTGGTGCTGATGATCGTCGTGCTGTTCTTCTTCCTCAAGGACGGGCCGCGCATCTGGGAGTTCCTGCTCCGCCCCTTCACCGGTGCGCGCTACCAGCGTGCTCGTCGCGTCGGTGACCGTGTCGTCCACACCCTCGGCGGCTACGTGCGCGGCACCGCGACCGTCGCAGCCGTCGACGCCATCGGCATCGGCGTCGGCATCGCGATCGTCGGGGTACCCCTCGCGCTCCCCCTCGCCGTCGTCGTGTTCATCACGGCGTTCATCCCGATCGTCGGCGCCACCGCGGCCGGCATCCTCGCGGCCCTCGTCGCACTCGTCGCGCTCGGCCCCGTCCAGGCGCTCATCGTGGTCGGCATCGTCGTGCTCGTCAACCAGCTCGAGGGCAACCTCCTGCAGCCGGTCCTGATGGGCAAGACGCTGAAGCTGCACGGACTCGTCATCCTCATCGGCCTGACCGCGGGCACCGTGCTCGCGGGCATCACCGGCGCGATCATCTCCGTTCCGCTGCTCGCCGCCGCGTGGGGTGCGATCCAGGTCTGGGACGGGCCGGACACGCCCGCACGCGCGTGGCGGCAGAAGCGGCCGGAGACGATCGAGGCGCGCTGACGACTGGCGGCGCGGGCGGCGCTGGTGCTCGTCCGCTGCCGGTCGGGTGCTCGTCCGGTGCCGGGCGGGCGCTCGTCCGGTGGGGCGGGCGCCGCGCGAGCTTGCTCGGTGCGTGCGCGGGGCGGCGGAGCGACAACGTCGGGGTCGTACGACGACGGGCTTGTCGCACGATGCACATGCATGCTCCGACACCCCACGCGTCGGACGACAGGTGCGATGTCGCACGATGCACACGCACCAGACGCGTGCGCAGCGTCCGACAACGACGAAGGGGCCCCCGCACACTGCGGAGGCCCCTTCGTCCGTGCTGTGGTCAGTCGGTGCCGGAGTCGAACGCGGCACCTTCGGACGCGGCGTCCGTCGCACGCCCGAGCGCGTCGTCGGCGTCCGACGTGACGACGGCGCCGCCGAGGATCTCCTCGGCCTCGCCCGACTCGAGCTGCCCGACGAGGTCCCCCGTGGCGCCGCCGATCAGGCCGGCTGCCGCGTACTGCTCGAGCCGCGACCGCGAGTCCGCGATGTCGAGGTTGCGCATGGTCAGCTGGCCGATGCGGTCGTCCGGGCCGAACGCGGCGTCGCCGACGCGTTCCATCGACAGCTTGTCCGGGTGGTACGACAGCGCCGGACCCGTGGTGTCGAGGATCGTGTAGTCGTCGCCGCGACGTAGGCGGAGCGTGACCTCGCCCGTGACCGCCGACGCGACCCAGCGCTGCAGGGACTCGCGGAGCATGAGGGACTGCGGGTCGAGCCAGCGCCCCTCGTACATGAGGCGCCCGAGCCGACGACCCTCGTTGTGGTACGACGCGACGGTGTCCTCGTTGTGGATCGCGTTGAGCAGGCGCTCGTAGGCGATGTGCAGCAGCGCCATGCCCGGCGCCTCGTAGATGCCGCGGCTCTTCGCCTCGATGATGCGGTTCTCGATCTGGTCCGACGCGCCGAGTCCGTGGCGACCACCGATCGCGTTGGCCTCGTAGACGAGCGCGACGGCGTCGGGGTACTCGACGCCGTTGATCGCGACCGGACGACCGGCTTCGAAGCGGACGGTGACGACCTCGGTCGCGACCTCGACGTCGTCACGCCAGGCGGCGACGCCCATGATCGGCTCGACGATGTCCAGGCCGCTGGAGAGCTCCTCGAGGCTCTTCGCCTCGTGCGTGGCACCCCAGATGTTCGCGTCGGTCGAGTACGCCTTCTCGGTGGAGTCCCGGTACGGGAAGCCGCGGGCGACGAGCCACTCGCTCATCTCCTTGCGGCCGCCGAGCTCGGCGACGAACTCGGAGTCGAGCCACGGCTTGTAGACGCGGAGGCGCGGGTTCGCCATCAGGCCGTAGCGGTAGAACCGCTCGATGTCGTTGCCCTTGTAGGTGGAGCCGTCGCCCCAGATGTCGACGCCGTCCTCCTTCATGGCACGGACGAGCATCGTGCCCGTCACCGCGCGGCCGAGGGGCGTCGTGTTGAAGTAGGTCTTGCCGCCGGAGCGGATGTGGAAGGCACCGGTCTGCAGGGCGACGAGGCCCTCTTCCACCAGGGCGCTCTTCGCGTCGACCAGTCGGGCGATCTCCGCGCCGTACTCGTGCGCGCGGCTCGGGACGGCGTCGATGTCCGGCTCGTCGTACTGGCCGATGTCGGCCGTGTACGTGCAGGGGATCGCTCCCTTCTCGCGCATCCAGGCAACGGCGCAGGAGGTGTCGAGACCTCCGGAGAACGCGATGCCGACTCGTTCGCCGACGGGGAGACTGCTCAGGACCTTGGACACGGGGTCAATCGTACGGGGCGCGCGGACCGGGCTACCGTCCAGCGCGACGGTTGTGGAGAACTCCCCGGCGAAGTGTCCCGGAAGGCCGCCCCCGCACGTCGACCTGTGGTGCCCCTGGACAGCACTGCAGGGACTCGAACCCCGCCGTCGACGTCTGGTGCCCCTGGAGGGACTCGAACCCCCAACCGTTTCCTTAGGACGGAACTGCTCTTCCATTGAGCTACAGAGGCTGGCTCATCCACTCTAGCGGCGGAACGGCTCCAGGAAGGCGCGGAGCTCGTCGACGAACAGGTCCGGCTGCTCGAACGGCGCGAAGTGCCCGCCGCGGTCGAGTTCGTGGTGGTACACGAGGTTCGTCGTGCGCTCCAGCCACTCCCGCGGTGCCCGCACGAGGTCGCCCGGGAAGATCGAGAACCCGGACGGGACCTCCACCCGGCGGCTCAGCTGCGAGGCCGGGATCTCCGCGTTCGCGTGGTACATCCGCATCGCCGACCCGATGGTCCCGGTCGCCCAGTACTCGGTGAGGAGGGCCAGGACCTCGTCCCGCGTGTACACGGACCAGAGGTCGCCGTCGCAGTCGCTCCACGACCGGAGCTTCTCGACGATCCACGCCGCCAGGCCCGCCGGGGAGTCGTTCAACCCGACCGCCGCGGTCTGCGGCTTCGTCCGGTGCATCATCGCGTAGGCCCCCTCGGCGGTGCGCCACCGGTCGGTCTCGACGACGAACGCGCGCTCGGCCTCCGACAGCGTCGACGGGTCGAGTCCGGGCCAGGCGAGCCCGCCGTCGATGCGGTGCACCGCGACGACGCGGGCGGGGTGGTCGAGTGCGAGGTAGCGGGCGACGTGCGTGCCGATGTCCCCGCCGGAGACGGCGAAGTGCTCGTACCCGAGATCGGTCATCAGCGTCGCCCACATCGCGGCGACCTGCCGGGCGTCGACCGGCTGCGGCGGCGCCTCCGAGAAGCCGTACCCGGGCATGTCCGGCACGACGACGTCGAAGCCCGCCTCCACGAGCATCGGCAGCACCTTCCGGTACCGCCAGCCGGAGTCGGGCCAACCGTGCGCGAGCAGGACCGGCAGGGCGCCGGGGCCGGTGGCGCGGGCGTGCAGCACGTGGATCCGGGTGCCGTCGACGACCACCCGACGGGAGGGCAGCGCCGCCAACTCGGCCCGGTGCGCGTCGAAGTCGAACCCGTCCGCCCAGTACTCGACGAGGGGACGGAGCTCGTCGAGGTCGACACCGAGCGACCAGCCCACGCCGGCGGGGGCGTCGGGCCAGCGGGTGGCGCGCAGCCGGGCGCGCAGGTCGGCGATGGTCGCGTCGTCGATCTCGGGTGTCTCCGCCATGGCGGCACGCTACGCGCGGCGACCGACAGGCGGTCGGGAGGCGCGGTGCGGGCCCGCCCCGCGCCTCCCGACCGCGACGGCGACGGCGACGGCGACGGCGACAGCGACAGCAACAGCCGGCGCCGACCGCACGCGGCCAGCACCGCACCCCGTTCCTGACAACCCGCGACACCGCCCGGTCAGACTGGCAGCATGACCGACCTCGGCTCCCCCGCACCCTCCGGCACCGCGAGGTACGACCGACGCATCGGGCCGCGCGACGTGACCGAGTGGCGCAGCCGCGCGGGGCGACGGCTCGCGTCCCGGCACCGCTCGTTCGCCCAGCGGGTCGGTGCACACCGCGCCCTGGTGACGACGCTCGCGGTCGGCGGCGGCATCGCGGTCGCCGCGACGGCAGGAGCCGCGTACATCTACGACGGCGTCACCGGTCGGGACGGCATCCAGAGCCTCGACCGGCCCGCGCTCGAGCGGGCGAAGCGGCTGCGCTCACCGGTGACCGACGGCGCGGCAGCCGCCATCGCCCACGTGTTCGGCCCGGTGGCGATGCCGGTGCTGACCATCGGCTCGGCGGTGGCCTTCGCGGTCCGCGACCGTCGGCTCAGTCCGGCGACCCTCTTCGTCGCCGCAGGAGCGGGCTCCCTCGCGATGACGGTGCTCGGGAAGGACCTCATCAAGCGGAACCGCCCGCGCCGCCGCGACGCCATCCCGCCGTTCGAGGAGTCGCCGTCGTTCCCTTCCGGGCACACCCTGAACACGACGACCATCCTCGGCGTCCTCGCCTACCTGCTGGCGCTCCGGCAGGAACGCACCGCCCCGCAGGTCGCGGTCATCGCCGCGGCCGCGGGCACCGCCGCGACGGTCGGCCTGTCCCGGGTGCTCCTCGGGGCGCACTGGTTCACGGACGTCGCGGTCGGGTGGGTGACCGGCGGGGGCTGGTTGTCGCTGATCATCACGAGCCACCGCCTGTACCTCAGCGCCGAGGACGACGACACCGTCGGCTCCTGACGGATCTGGGAGCTCGCTGCAAGGGCATCCGTCCCGCTCGGTACCGTCGATGCACACGCACCGCGAGTGCGAGCGACGAAGGAGGCAGTCATGGGACTCGACGACAAGATCAAGAACGCAGCGCAGGACATCGCCGGCAAGGCCAAGGAAGCGCTCGGCGACCACAAGGGTGACGACCACCTCAAGGCCGAGGGCCAGAAGGACCAGGCCGCGGCCTCGACCAAGAAGGTCGGCGAGGACGTCAAGGACGTCTTCAAGTAGCGGTCACCGCACGGATCGACGGCCCGTCCCCGCAGGGGGACGGGCCGTCGACGTCTGCGGTGCAGGATGCGACGGGGCGATCGCGGGCCGGGTCGCCCAGCTCGGTCCGTGGCGGTCGGGAGGCGCGCTGCCAGCCCGCACCGCACCTTCTGTCCGGCCCGACGACGGGAGGCGCGCTGCCGGCCCGTACCGCGCCTCCTGCCTGACGTCGGCCGGTCCGGCCGCTACGCGGCCACGAGGTACTCGTCCCACTCGGACTGCGGGCGCTCGATGCCCCGCACCACCCACGAGGCGCCGTGCGGTGCCTTCGGGCGGAAGCGGAGCCGCCACCCCATCTCCTGCGGGGTGCGGTCGCCCTTGGTGTTGTTGCACGCGAGGCAGCAGGCGACGAGGTTCTCCCACGAGTCCTCGCCACCGCGGGAACGGGGCTGGACGTGGTCGATCGTGGTCGCGTGCCGGTCGCAGTACGCGCACCGGTTGGCGTCCCGGCGGAGGACCCCGCGGCGCGACACCGGGACGAGTCGCGAGTGCGGGATCCGCACGTAGCGGGTGAGGACGATGACGGACGGACGGTCGTAGGTGGACGTCGAGCCCGTGACCGGGTGGTCGAGGTCCGCGGCGACGATGGCGGCCTTCTGGTTCATGACGAGCACGAGGGCCCGACGGAACGAGATGACCGCGAGGGGCTCGTAACCGGCGTTGAGGACGAGAGTGCGCATGGGTTCCCTTCCGACGTGCCTGGACGGCTTCCAGGCGGTGCGGGTGCGTCGGGCCGGGGCACCGCTCAGGTGACCGTCGCTCGCGCGGACGACCCCGGAACCACGAAGAGCACCACCCGGATGGGCAGTGCTCTCGTCATGCTGGGGCGTGCTCGTGCACGCAGGCGGTGGTCGACCATATGTCGACGTGCGCGCGCCGACCCATGGTGCGGGTCGTGCGGAACGCTGACATGAGGTCTCCCTGTGCGGACCGGATCGGACCGGTGCAGCGTCAGGCTACGTCAGAAACCGGCCCGGCACGAGGGTGCACGGGCCGGTTCCGGCGATGTTCACGGGAAGGACGCGTTCCCGGGGGCCGACGACGTCAGATGCCGAAGCGGACGATGTGGTAGTCGCTGGTCCAGATCGGGCGGATCGACACGGCGCCACCGGGCTTCGGGGCGTCCATGATCATGCCGTTGCCCATGTAGAAGCCGTCGTGCGCCTCGTTGTTGAAGATGACGACGTCACCGGGCTGCGCCTGGGAGGTCGGGATCGTCGTACCGGCCTGGTCCTGCAGCGGCACCGAGTGCGCCAGGTTGATGCCGTACTGGGCGTAGACGAACATGACGTAGCCCGAGCAGTCGAACCCGGACGGGTCCGCGCCGCCGAAGACGTACGGGGTGCCGATGTACTGCTTCGCGGTGGCGACGACGGCCGGCAGCGAGAACGGGGTGTTCGCGGCACTGGCGGACGCGACGTAGTCGGACGCGGTCGGGCCGGTGTAGGCGGCGTACTTCGATGCGGTCTCGGCGCGGGCGGCCTGCGTGGTGGCGGCCTGCGCCGCTGCCTGCTTCGCGGCGGCGTCCGCTGCCTTCTTGGCGGCCTCGGCGTCGAGCGTCGACTGGGCGGTGGCGCCGTAGCCGTCGCGGCTGGTGCCGGCGAGGGCGACCGCGTCGGACACGGAGAAGTTCTGGGCCTGGGTCGCGCGGACCGCACGCTCGGCGCTCGCGGCGTCGGGCGTCTGGTGGGTCGCGGCGAAGGCCGGGGCGACCGCGACGGTGCCGAACATGCCGGCGGCGACGGTCAGGACGACCGGGGCGAGGAAGCGACGCTTGCGGGCCGACGAGCTCGCCTTCGTGGCGGCAGCGGTGCGGGCCGCCTGGGCCGCACGACGACCGCCGGGGAGCGGGGCGTCACGGACCGGGGTCACGCGGGCCGGGCGGGTGGCCTGGGCCTCGCTCTGCCGGACTGCGCGGCGCGAGATGGGTGCGTCGGTGGCGTTCGCGGTGTTCGTCGGGTTCACGGGCGTCTGGGCGTCCGCGGCGGAACCGGTCTGCGTCAAAGGGGTGTCTCCGGCGTCTCGTCATCACGTCCGCGTGGGTGACCGCGGTCGCGCAACCCCATCCGTTCGTCATCGTTTCCGATCGAGACAGGAGACGGGTTCGAGACGTCCTGTCACGGGTCCTTGGCCTCGTGGGTGGCCGGCGGACTCGTCGAGTGTACGTGCCGGTCGTTACCTTGTCGAGATGAAAACGCCGCTTTGTAACGAATGGGTAAAGAAGCCCTGATCAGACCAGGAAATCCGGTCGATCCCCAGTTCCGGGGGCAGCGGGGTCAGGAGCGCTCGATGTAGACGTGCTGCGCGACCTCGCTCGGCAGCTCGATGCCCGAGTCCTCGCCGTCGACGCGGACGGCGACGTAGGCGCCGGCGCGCTGCACGCTCGCGAGGCGCCCCGGCATGACGCCGGCCGTCCGCAGCTGGTGGAGGAGCTCCGGCTCGAACTGCACGGGCTCGCCCAGGCGGCGGATGACACCGGTGGCGACGGCGTCGGTGCCCTCAGTCGCCGCGACGATGTTCTGCACCCCGTCGAGGAAGCCGGCTGCCGTGGGTCCGCCGATCTCGGCGAGGCCGGGGATCGGGTTGCCGTACGGCGACTCCGTGGGGTTGCCGAGCATCTCGAGCAGTCGGACCTCGACCTGCTCGCTCATCACGTGCTCCCAGCGGCAGGCCTCGTCGTGGACGAACGCCCAGTCGAGCCCGATGACGTCCGAGAGCAGGCGCTCCGCCAGACGGTGCTTGCGCATCACGTGGGTGGCCCGCGACCGGCCTTCCTCGGTCAGCTCGAGGTGGCGGTCGCCGGAGACGACGACCAGGCCGTCGCGCTCCATCCGGGCGATCGTCTGCGAGACCGTGGGTCCGGAGTGTCCGAGGCGCTCCGAGATGCGAGCGCGCAGCGGGACGATCGCCTCCTCCTCGAGGTCGAGGATGGTGCGGAGGTACATCTCCGTGGTGTCGACGAGATCGGTCACGGTCCGCCTCTCATGTCTGGGCTCAGCCCGCACCACCCTACTTGTTCGCAGTGGCGAGGACCGACCCGACCCGGCGCCCCCGTGGAGAACTCCGCGCGCGACGGCCACGGACCGGCCGGGAGGCGCGGTGCACGCCCGCCCCGCCCGTCCGGTCGGCCGGTCACGAGCGCTGGGATACCACTCGGTAGGATCGGCGCATGGCAGACATCGTCATCCCCGCCGACCTCCTCCCGACCGACGGCCGATTCGGTTGCGGCCCGTCCAAGATCCGTGGCGCGCAGCTCGAGTCCCTCGTGACCCGCGGGGCGACGATCCTCGGCACCTCCCACCGTCAGAAGCCCGTGAAGGACCTCGTCGGCAGCGTCCGACAGGGTCTCGCCGACCTGTTCGACCTGCCGGATGGCTACGAGGTCGTCCTCGGCAACGGCGGGTCGACCGCGTTCTGGGACGCCGCCGCGTTCGGGCTCGTCGAGCGCCGCGCGGAGAACCTGTCCTTCGGCGAGTTCGGCTCGAAGTTCGCCAAGGCCGCGGCCGCGCCGTGGCTCGAGGCACCGCACGTGGTCGAGGCCCCCGGTGGCTCCCTCGCCGCGCTCGAGGCCGTCGAGGGCGTCGACGTCTACGCCTACCCGCACAACGAGACCTCGACCGGCGTCATGGCCCCCGTGGTCCGCGCGGCCGGTGACGACGGCGCGCTCACCGTGGTCGACGCCACGAGTGCCGCCGGCGGCGCCGCGTTCGACGTCAGCGCGACGGACGTCTACTACTTCGCACCGCAGAAGAACTTCGCCTCGGACGGCGGCCTCTGGCTCGCACTGTTCTCGCCCGCCGCCCTCGAACGCGTCGAGCGCATCGCGGCGAGCGACCGGTACATCCCGGAGTTCCTGTCGCTCAAGAACGCCGTCGACAACTCGCGGTTGAACCAGACGCTGAACACCCCGGCGCTCGCCACGCTGATCCTGCTCGACGACCAGGTGCAGTGGATCAACCAGTCCGGCGGTCTCGCCTGGGCCGACACCCGCACGAAGACCTCCTCGTCGACGCTCTACGACTGGGCGGAGTCCGTCGACTACGCGACGCCGTTCGTCACCGTGCCGGAGCACCGGTCGCAGGTCGTCGCGACGATCGACCTCGACGACTCGATCGACGCGAAGGCCGTCGCCGCGACCCTGCGCCAGAACGGCATCGTCGACACGGAGCCCTACCGGAAGCTCGGTCGCAACCAGCTCCGCGTCGCGACCTTCACGGCGATCGACCCGGACGACGTGGCGAAGCTGGTGCGGGCGATCGACTTCGTGGTCGACGCGCAGCGCTCGGCCTGACCTCCGGCTCCACGAGACACCTGCCCGTACAAGGAACGCCGCCCGGTCGGGCGGCGTTCCGTCGTCTGGAGGGACCTCAGGCCCGGCAGGGGTGGTCCGAGGGACCTCAGGCCCGGTGGTGGTCGGGGTCGGTCTCGGCGGGGTCCAGGCGGTCCACCTCGAGGTCGCCGTCCGGGTCCGTGGGACGGACCCGGCGGGAACGCCGTCGGGCACCACGGGACGGCTGCGAGGACGAGTCGTCGGCCTGCTGGTCGACGTCGGCTTCCTGCGCGGTGTGCGCCGCCGCGTCGGTGTCCCGCGGCTCGGCGTCCTCGTGCACGTCGCCGTCCGCCTCGGCCAGGCCGTCGACGTCAACACCGTCGATGTCGTCGTCGTCCGGCTCGTCGAGGTCGTCCTCGTCGGCGTCGAAGTCGTCGTCGTCGTCCGCCTCGTCGTCGTCCGACTCGTCGTCGTCCGGGTCGTCGTAGTCGGCGTCCTCGTCGTCGTCGTCCGCCTCGTCGTCGTCGGAGTCGTCGTCCGCGTCCTCGTCGTCGTCGTCGTCGAGGTCGTCGTCCTCGTCGGCGTCCTCGTCGTCGTCGTCGTGCGCACCCTCGGCGTCCTGGCCGGCCCGGTACTCGGCCAGCCGCTCGGACCAGGGCACCCACTCCGGAGCGACGAGCGAGCCGTCACCCGGCATGAGCTCGACCTCGAGCACGGTCGGCTCGTCGCCGGCGACCTGGGCGATGGACACCGTCCAGCGCCACCCGGGGTAGCCGGGCATGCGGTTGGCGAAGAGGACGGAGACGACGCCGTCGCCCTCGTCCACGGTGCCGGCGGGAGCGCCGACCGTGGACTCGGGCGTCACCTCGAGCAGCGCCGTGCGCGCGAGCGCAGTGAGGTCCTCGGACGGGACCGGGGCGATGGGTACGGTGTCGGTCATCAGGCGTCCAACTGGTCGGCGACGTGCCGCAGGATCGCGGCGATACGGGTTCCGTTCTTCGGGTACCGGCCGTGCCGGAAGTCCCCGCTGATCCGGTCGAGCTCCTTCACGAGGTCCTCGACGATCACGGCCATGTCGTCCGCCGAGCGGCGGGACATCTTCGCGAGGGACGGCTGCGGGTCGAGGAGCCGCACGGACAGCGCCTGCGACCCCTTCTTCCCCTGGACCACGCCGTACTCGAGCCGGGATCCGGCCTTCACCGACGTGACGCCGTCGGGCAGCGAGGACGCGTGCAGGAAGACGGGTTCGCCGTCGTCGCCGGTGATGAACCCGAACCCCTTCTGGTCGTCGTAGAACTTGACCTTGCCGGTGGGCATTCGTCGGTCTCCTCGTGGTCGTGGTCCGGCCGTGGTGCGTCGGATATCCTGGGTCGATGGCCAAGCCGACCCGATCGACCGGGAACCCGCAGGACTCCGCGGATTCCCCGGTGACGTTCAATCGTACCGAACGTGCACTCGCGTTCATGGTCGGCGGGATCTTCATCGCCGCCTTCCTCTGCATCGCGGCGATGATCGTGATGTGGCTGACCGTCCCCAGCGCCCAGGGTTCGATGCCGTGGCCGGTGATCATGGCGATCCCGCTGATCGGCTTCCCGATCGGGATGGTCCTCGTCTTCACGTTGCTCGGCATCACCTGGACGCGCCGGGCGCGAGCGAACCGGACGGCGCGCTGAGGCCCGCGCCGGACGATCGCGGCGGACGATGACGACCACCGCAGACCTCGCCGCCCGACTCCGGGCGATGCCGGACGACGCCCTCGAGCAGCTCGTCCTCGCTCGTCGACTCCCGACGGCGGTCTTCAGCGAGACCGGGCCGCTGCACGTCTCCGACTTCTTCGACCTCGCCGAGGCACTCCGCACCGACGACGCCGTGGATGCCGCGATCGAGCACCTGCCGCGGGCCACGCTCCTCGCGCTGCGTGACGGCACCGGTGACGCCGGTGCGCTCGCCCCGGCGGTCGCACTCGGCCTGGCGGACGACGACGGCGCGGTGGACGACGCGGTGACGGCCCGGCTCGCGGCCCACCCGGACATCGTGGCCCTCGAGCCGGGAGGCGCGGAGGACGCCCGCCCCGCCGGCGCGGCCCCGCAGCACGGGGACGACCAGGCCGCCCGCACCGTCGGCGCCGAGCACGCCTTCGAGACCATGACCGTGCTCGCCGAGTTGCTGCGAGCCGTGTCCGAGGGCGCGGTGCGCGAGCTCGTGAAGGGCGGCATCGGGACGCCGCTCGCGAAGGTCCTCGGCGAGCGTGCCGGCGCCGACGCCGCCGTCGTGCCCGATCGGCTGACGCTGCTGGACCGGGTCGGCCTCGCCGACCCCGACGACGGCACCTGGACGACGACCCCGGCGGGCGAGGCCTGGCTCGTCGCGAGCTGGCCGGACCGGTGGTCCACGCTCGTCACGGCGTGGCACGACGCGCTCGACCCGGCCGTGCGCCAGGTCCTCGCCCTCGCGGGGGACGACCTCCGCGACCTGGTCGCCCTCGGCCGCTGGGCCTTCCCGGCCGGTGCGCGCTGGCTGGACGCGGTCCTCCTCGACGTCGCGGGGTCCGCCGAGGCACTCGGTCTCGGGGTCGAGGGCGTGGTCACGAGCACCGGCCGAGCCCTGCTCGACGGCGACAGCGCCCCGGCGGCGGTCGACCTGCCGCCGACGGTCGACGGCGTGTACCTGCAGCACGACCTCACCGTGATCGCTCCCGGACCGCTCGCCCCGGTCGACGACGACGCACTCCGGAGTGTCGCCGTGCTCGAGGCGCCGGGGCTCGCCGCCCGGTACCGGATCTCCGAGGACTCCCTGCGACGGGCGTTCCGCGCCGGGCTCGCCCGTGACGAGGTCGTGGCGCTCCTCGAGCGACTCTCGGCGACCGGCCTCCCGCAGCCCCTCGCCTACCTCATCGACCAGGTGTCCTCCCGCGACGGCAGCATCGTCGTCGACCTGGGCGACGGCGGCGTCGGCACGCGCGTGCACGGCACCGCGGACCAGCTCGACCTCGTCGGCGTGGACGCCGAGCTCCGCCAGCTGGCCTGGGAGCGCAGCGACCTGACGACGCTCCTGACCCGCTACCCACCGCACGTCGTCCACTCGGCGCTGGAGGACCAGCGCTACCCGGCCGTCCTGACGGCCGCAGCCCGCCCCGCGACCGGGTCCGCGCCTCCAGGCCGGCGACGCACCGGTGCCCGCAACCCGGAGCAGGCGGCGCACGCGCTCGTGGAACGGCTCCGGCTCACCACCGAGCGCGGCGAGGCCGAACCGGAGCAGGAGTGGCTGGGGCGGCAGATCGACCTCGCCGTGCGCGGGCGTACGCCGATCCGGCTGACCGTCCGGATGCCGGACGGCACCGAGCGGCCGTTCTCGATCGTGCCGACCTCGGTCGCCGCGGGTCGCGTGCGCGGCCGGGACACGGCGGTCGACGTCGAGCGCACCCTGCCGCTCTCCCTGGTGGTGGCTGTGGAGAGCGACGCCTGATCCACACGACTGGCCGGACCGCGCTCGTTCGCAGGCGCGCGGCATAGGCTCATCCGTCATGAACGGACCGCTGATCGTGCAGAGCGACCGCACCGTGCTGCTCGAAGTGGCACACCCCGACGCCGAGGACGCCCGGCACGACCTCGCGGTGTTCGCGGAGCTGGAACGCGCGCCGGAACACGTGCACACGTACCGCATCACGCGGCTCGGTCTCTGGAACGCGCGGGCCGCCGGACACGACGCCGAGAGCATGATCCACACGCTCGAGCACTTCGCGAAGTTCCCGGTACCGCAGAGCGTCACGGTCGACATCCGCGACACCGTGGCGCGGTACGGACGGCTCGTCATCCGACGCGAGGAACGCGCGGACGCGCCGGCGATCGCGAACTCCCCGTCCGAGGAACTCGAGCGCCAGCCGGTCCTGCTCCTCACCGCCAGCGAGCCGTCGGTCCTGGCCGAGGTCATCCGGTCGAAGCGGATCAAGCCGCTGCTCGGCGACATGCGCTCCCCGGAAGAGGTCGAGCTGCTGCCGTGGGCACGCGGCCAGATCAAGCAGGAACTCGTCAAGCTCGGGTGGCCTGCGGAGGACCTCGCCGGGTACACGCCGGGCCAGCCCCACGCGATCGACCTCGCGACCGAGGACTGGCAGCTCCGGCCGTACCAGGAGCAGGCGGTCGACACGTTCTTCGCCCAGGGCTCCGGCGTCGTGGTGCTGCCCTGTGGCGCCGGCAAGACGCTCGTCGGCGCCGGGGCGATGGCCACGGTGAAGGCGACGACGCTCATCCTCGTGACGAACACCGTGTCCGCACGGCAGTGGCGGTCCGAACTGCTGCGCCGGACGTCGCTGACCGAGGACGAGATCGGCGAGTACTCGGGCAGCGTGAAGGAGATCCGCCCGGTCACCATCGCGACCTACCAGATCCTCACCGCCCGCCGGAAGGGCGAGTACACGCACCTGTCCCTGCTCGACGCCCTCGACTGGGGGCTCATCGTCTACGACGAGGTGCACCTGCTGCCGGCGCCGGTCTTCAAGCTGACCGCCGACCTGCAGGCACGGCGCCGGCTCGGTCTCACAGCGACGCTCGTGCGCGAGGACGGACGCGAGGGCGACGTGTTCTCCCTCATCGGGCCGAAGCGCTACGACGCCCCGTGGAAGGAGATCGAGGCGCAGGGCTACATCTCCCCCGCCGAGTGCTTCGAGGTGCGCATCGACCTGCCGCACCAGGACCGGCTCGAGTACGCGGCGTCGAGCGACGACGAGCGGTACCGGCTCGCCGCGACCTCCCCGGCGAAGACCCCCGTGGTGCGGGACCTCATCGCGAAGCACCGCGGCGAGCAGATCCTCGTCATCGGGCAGTACATCGACCAGCTGGACGACCTCGCCTCGTCCCTCGACGCCGCGGAGATCACCGGTGCCACGCCGGTCGACGAGCGCGAGCGCCTGTACGAGGCGTTCCGGAGCGGGGCGATCGACGTCCTCGTGGTCTCGAAGGTTGC
Organism: Curtobacterium sp. L1-20; assembly: GCF_048755855.1. GTDB lineage: Bacteria > Actinomycetota > Actinomycetes > Actinomycetales > Microbacteriaceae > Curtobacterium. The sequence continues at coordinate 75,883 of NZ_CP151473.1, forward strand.
CAACTTCTCGGTGGACCTGCCCGACGCGACCGTGGCGATCCAGGTGTCCGGGTCGTTCGGGTCGCGGCAGGAAGAGGCGCAGCGTCTCGGTCGGCTCCTCCGTCCGAACAAGGACGGCCTGCCGGCGTCGTTCTACACCCTCGTCACGCGCGACACCGTCGACCAGGACTTCGCGCAGAACCGGCAGCGCTTCCTCGCCGAGCAGGGCTACTCGTACACGATCCTCGACGCGGACCAGATCCAGACGCCGGTGGGGTGACGCACGCACCGCTCTCAGGAAACCTCGAGGGAACGGTCAGAAGATAAGTCCATGAGCGATGGCCCCAAGATCCTGATCGTCGACGACGAGCCGAACATCCGCGACCTCCTGACGACCTCGCTGCGCTTCGCCGGCTTCGCCGTGCGCGCGGTGGGCAACGGGGCACAGGCGATCTCCGCCGTGCTCGAGGAAGAGCCGGACCTGATCATCCTCGACGTGATGCTGCCCGACATGAACGGCTTCGGTGTGACCAAGCGCCTCCGCTCCTCGGGCTACACCTCGCCGATCCTGTTCCTCACCGCGAAGGACGACACCGAGGACAAGATCACCGGGCTCACGGTCGGCGGCGACGACTACGTCACCAAGCCGTTCTCGCTCGACGAGATCGTCGCGCGCATCAAGGCCATCCTCCGTCGCACGATGAACGACGAGGAAGACGCGATCATCCGCGCGGGTGAGCTCACGATGGACCAGGACACGCACGAGGTCACGATCGGCGACGCGCAGATCGAACTCTCCCCGACCGAGTTCAAGCTGCTCCGCTACCTGATGCTCAACCCGAACCGCGTGCTGTCGAAGGCACAGATCCTCGACCACGTGTGGGAGTACGACTTCAACGGCGACGCGGGCATCGTCGAGTCCTACATCTCGTACCTGCGCCGCAAGCTCGACCAGTACTCGGCCGAGCCGATCATCCAGACCAAGCGCGGCTTCGGCTACATGCTGAAGGCATCCAAGGCCTCGTAGGTCGTCCGGGCCAACGGGTCCGACTTCACGGCGGTCGTCCGGTTTCACCGGGCGGCCGCTGTCTATCGTTGGGGAAGCATGCACACGCGAATGAGCCGCTGGTGGGACGGGATCTCCCTGCGCACCAAGATCACCGGGATCACGGTCCTGCTGGTGGCGCTCGGCCTGCTCGTCTCCGGACTCGGCACGATGACCGTGCTGTCCACGTACCTCATGTCGCAGCTCGACAACAGCGTGAAGAACACGACCGAGCAGCTCGAAGGCCAGAACATCAGCGACGGCGAGCAGTACTGCAAGCTCTCCGTGGTGCTCTCCCAGAGCGCGTACGTCGCCGCGTACAACTCCGACAGCGACCGGATCTGCCAGACGAAGGCGTCGAGCCGCCCGGACATCCGCCAGCTCGACTTCTCGGCCGCTGCCCAGAGCGGCATGCGCTTCTCGCTCTACGACAGCCAGCACAACCACGAGTGGCGCGCGCAGGTCATCCCCGCGTCGCTGCAGGACCAGACGAGCGGCAGCACCGAGACGGGCTACGTGCTCGTAGCCGTGTCGAGCGCCGACACCGACCAGACGATCGCGCGCTTCACCGTCATCTTCCTCGGCTTCGGCATCTCGGTGATCCTCCTCGGCGCCATGCTCACCCGGCTCCTGGTGACCGCGACCTTCGACCCCCTGCGGGACGTCGAGGACACCGCTGCGCGCTTCGCCGCCGGCGACTTCAACCAGCGGCTCGAGGCGGACACCCCGAACACCGAGGTCGGGCGGCTCAACCGCTCCCTCAACTCGATGCTCGAACGGATCGACACCGCGTTCGAGGACCGGCAGCGCACCATCGACCAGATGCGTCGCTTCGTCGGCGACGCCTCGCACGAACTCCGGACGCCCCTCGTCTCGCTGCGCGGGTACGCCGAGCTCTACCGCATGGGCGCCCTCCGCAAGGAAGAGGACGTCGCCCAGGCGATGGAGCGCATCGAGAAGGAAGCCCAGCGGATGGGGCTCCTCGTGCAGGACCTCCTGCAGCTCGCCCGCATCGACGAGTCGAAGCCGCTCGAGCTCGGGCCGGTCGACCTCGTCGCGATCGCCCGTGACTCCGCGCTCGACACCATGGCGTCCAACCCCGACCGCGAGATCCAGGTGCTCGTCGAGGACTCCGTCACCGGCGAGAGCGTCGCCCAGGCCGTCCGTCCGCCGTCGTCCGCGTTCGGTACGGCGGCCACGTCACCGTTCTCCGAGAGCGGTGAGGTCCCGCCGGCCTCCCCCACGTCGGCGAACACAACGGGGCCAATCGCGTTCTCACGGCAGACCATCGCGCGCCTCCGTGCGCGTCGGACCCGGGCGATGGGCGTCGACGGCATCGCCCCCACCGACGAGACCACGCCGCTGCCCACCGTCGTGCTGCCGAAGCGTCCGCCGATCGTCCTCGCCGAGGAGAACAAGATCCGGCAGATCGTCACGAACCTCATGGGCAACGCGATGCGCTTCACCGCGCACGACGATCCGATCGAGATCGGCATCGGTGTGGACGACGACCGCGGGATGGCGCACATCGACGTGATCGACCACGGTGAGGGCATCCCGCCGCAGCTCCGCGACAAGATCTTCCAGCGCTTCTGGCGTGCTGACACCTCGCGTGCACGGGACACCGGTGGATCGGGGCTCGGGCTCGCGATCGTGTCCGGCATCGTCGCGGCGCACAACGGCTCGGTCGAGGTCTTCGACACCGAGGGTGGCGGCGCCACCTTCCGCGTCTGGCTCCCCCTGCTCCCGCGCGACTACGCCCCCGCCCCCGCCACCCCCGCGTCCTGACCGCCGCGCGCCCCCGCCGCGCCGCGCGCGGGCCCGGCGCGTCCGCGGGCTCGGCGCGCCCGCGCGCCAGGCGCCGGCCGTCCGCCGAGATCGCACTCCGTGCCTGACCACGACCGCGAGCGGCCGCCGAAGTGCGATCTCACGGGGGCCAACGCCGTGCCCAACCCTCGACGACTGCGATCTTGAATGTCCTCCACAGACGGTCCGTGCCACCCCTTCGTCCACTCCGCAGACCTCGTGCGGCATCGTCCCTCGGGCCGTGACCAGGCTGAGCACCATGACTCGTCCGCCCCGACCGCTGCCGAGCAGGTTCGCCAACACGCCCTTCCTCGTGCGGGACGCACTCGCATCGGGCATCGCGCGGGACCGGCTCCGTCGCCCTGACCTGGTCACCCCGGCACGAGGCGTCCGTCTCCCCGCCAGTGCGGACGAACTCCTGCACCGCTTGATCGCGGTCGGTCTGTTGCTCCGTGCCGACCAGCACCTGAGTCATGTGTCGGCCGCAGTGCTCTGGCGCTGCCCGCTCCCGCGCGCGCTCAGACGGGTGGACGCGACGATCCACGTCTCGACCGTCGGGACCGGCCCTGTCGAGCGACGTCGGGAGGTGGTCGGCCACCGCGTCGCTGCCGACCGAGCTCAAGCCACGACGGTCTTCGGCACCCGAGTCAGTGCCCCGGCCGCGGCGTGGTACGAGTGCCGGAAGCTCCTCAGCCCCCGTGATCTCGTGATCCTCGGCGACCACATGGTCGGAGTCGGCCGCCTTGCGACCCTCGACCAGCTCTCCGGGACGATCAGAGCCGGAGACCGTGACGTCATCCGGGCGCGATCAGCGGTCGAGCGTGTCCGCAGCGGCGCGGAGTCCCCGGCGGAGACGAGTCTGCGGTTGATGGTCGTCGACGCGGGCTTTCCCGAGCCTGAGCTCAACGTCGACGTGCACGCCGCCGACGGACGGTTCATCGGTCGGGCGGACATGGCCTGGCCGGAGCTCCGCATTGCTCTCGAGTACGACGGCGATCACCGCCGAACCGACCGGGACGCCTTCCGTCGAGATCGGAGCAGGGGCAACGACTTCACCTCCGAGGACTGGATCGTGATCCGCGCTACCTCCGGGGACCTCGTTCGACCGGCGACGGTGTTCGAGCACCTTCGCCGCGCCTTCGAGCACCGACGTCGAGTGTGGTGACGGTCTCAGCCGCCGCCGAAGTCGCACTTTCGCGGGTGATCAGCGCGGAGATGGCCGCCGAAGTGCGATCTCGGCGAAGTCGATGCGCCCGCCGGCGCCCCGCACGCCCCGCACACGCGGAAGGGCCCCCGCACGCGCAGCGTGCGAGGGCCCTTCCGGAAGGACGGACTAGAAGTCCATGCCACCCGTCGGGTCGCCGGCCGGCATGGCCGGAGCCTTCTCGGGCTTGTCGGCGACGACGGCCTCGGTCGTGAGGAACAGACCGGCGATGGACGCAGCGTTCTGCAGCGCCGAGCGCGTGACCTTGGCCGGGTCGATGATGCCCGCGGCGATGAGGTCGACGTACTCGCCGGTCGCAGCGTTGAGGCCCCAGCCGGACTCGAGCTCGCGGACCTTGGCGGCCACGACACCCGGCTCCATGCCGGCGTTCAGCGCGATCTGCTTCAGCGGCGCGTCGATCGCGACGCGGACGATGTTCGCACCGGTCGCCTCGTCACCCTGGAGCTCGAGGGACTCGAGCGCCACGGCACCGGCCTGGATGAGGGCGACCCCACCACCGGCGACGATGCCCTCTTCGACGGCAGCCTTCGCGTTGCGGACGGCGTCCTCGATGCGGTGCTTGCGCTCCTTGAGCTCGACCTCGGTCGCGGCACCCGCCTTGATGACGGCGACGCCACCGGCGAGCTTGGCGAGGCGCTCCTGGAGCTTCTCGCGGTCGTAGTCGGAGTCGGTCGCGTCGATCTCGGAACGGATCTGACGGACGCGGCCCGCGATCTGCTCGGCGTCGCCGGCACCCTCGACGATCGTGGTCTCATCCTTGGTGATGACGACCTTGCGGGCACGACCGAGGAGGTCGAGCGTCGCGTTCTCGAGCTTGAGGCCGACCTCTTCCGAGATGACCTGGCCGCCGGTGAGGATCGCGATGTCCTGCAGCATGGCCTTGCGACGGTCGCCGAAGCCCGGGGCCTTGACGGCGACGGACTTGAAGATGCCGCGGATCTTGTTCACGACGAGCGTGGCCAGGGCCTCGCCGTCGACGTCCTCGGCGATGATGAGGAGCTGCTTGCCCGCCTGGATCACCTTGTCGACGACCGGCAGGAGGTCCTTGATGTTCGAGATCTTCGAGTTGACGATCAGGATGTAGGCGTCCTCGAAGACGGCTTCCTGACGCTCGGGGTCGGTCACGAAGTACTGCGACAGGTAGCCCTTGTCGAAGCGCATGCCCTCGGTGAGCTCGAGCTCGGTGCCGAAGGTGTTCGACTCCTCGACGGTGACGACGCCTTCCTTGCCGACCTTGTCGATCGCCTCGGCGATGAGCGCGCCGATCGTCGGGTCCGCGGCGGAGATCGACGCGGTGGCGGCGATCTGGTCCTTGGTCTCGATCTCCTTCGCGTTGGCGAGGAGCTGCTCGGAGACGGCGGCGACGGCCTTCTCGATGCCGCGCTTGAGCGAGATCGGGTCAGCACCGGCAGCGACGTTGCGGAGGCCTTCACGGACGAGCGCCTGGGCGAGGACGGTCGCGGTGGTCGTACCGTCACCGGCGACGTCGTCGGTCTTCTTGGCGACCTCCTTGACGAGCTCCGCACCGATCTTCTCGTACGGGTCGTCGAGTTCGATCTCCTTGGCGATGGAGACACCGTCGTTCGTGATCGTGGGGGCGCCCCACTTCTTCTCGAGGACGACGTTGCGGCCGCGCGGGCCGAGCGTCACCTTCACGGCGTCGGCCAGCTGGTTCAGGCCGCGCTCGAGGCCACGGCGGGCCTCCTCGTCGAAAGCAATGATCTTAGCCATGTGAGTTCTTCGTCCCTCCCGGACGTCGTCATGGGGGTCGTGCTGGCACTCAGCGTGAGCGAGTGCCAACGCCGATTCTGGCACTCGGAGGGTCCGAGTGCAACACAGGAGCAGCGCGTCGGCGGTGCGCTCGACGCGAACCGAGCGCCGACCGCGTGCCGCATCGACGAACGGGCCGAGCGCCCCCCGGACACGACGAACGCGCCGCCCCCGACGGGACGGCGCGTTCGCGAGTGGTGCTGCGGCTCAGGCGGGGCGGACCGATTCGGCCTGCGGGCCCTTCGACCCGGTCCCGACGTCGAACGTCACTGCCTGGCCCTCCTCGAGGACCTTGTAGCCCGACATGTCGATTGCCGAGTAGTGCACGAACACGTCCTGGCCCCCTCCATCGACGGTGATGAAGCCGAAGCCCTTCTCGGCGTTGAACCACTTCACGGTTCCGTTGGCCATGATCTCTTGCTCCCTGCGGTGGTGCTGTTGCGGCCGGCGAAGTCGCGGCTTGGCACGACTCTTACCGAACAATGCCGACAGGGCAAGGGGTGTGACGTTCTTTCACGTCGATTCCGACAGAATTCAACGTGCCCGAAACACGGCCGTCACAAATGCACGAGACGACCGCGCCGCGGTCCGGGAATGCGTCAGCCGGCGTAGTCCGCGCCGAGCACGACGCTGATGTCGGCGTTCGGGAACGCAGCCGACTGCTGCACCGCGGTGACGCCCAGCGACTTCGCGATGCCCCTGGCCACCGCGGCCTGCGAGGCCTGCTGGTAGTAGACGATCGTCGCCGTCGTCCCGGTGGTGCCGGCGTCACCCGTCGAGGTGACCTTCCACCCGGCGTTGGTCAGCGCGGCGCTGCCCTTCGCTGCGAGGCCGGTCGTGGTGGTGCCGTTGAGCACGACGAGCGAGGAGGTCCCCTGCTGCGCCGGCGTCCCGGCGGCGGGCGCCTGCGCCGCGGGCGTGGACGGCGACGCCGAGGACGACGGCTTCGCGGTGGCCGTGGCCGTGGCCGACGAGGCGGGGGCCGGCGAGTCCGATCCGGAGAACGAGTAGCTGCCGTTCAGCAGCGCGAGGACGAGGACCCCGAGGCCGACGAGCACGCCGGTGGCGAGTGCCGCCCAGGCGAACGCGATCCAGCCCCGCCCACGTCGTTGGACGCCACGGTGCGCGCCGACCCGCGGGCCGTCGGCGATCTCGTCGAACCGGTCACGGGGGTGTCTCGTGGTCATCGTTCCTCTTCACGTCCTTCGGGAGCCGTACCGGGTGCGACGAAGCTGCGCGCTGCCCGGGCACTGGTGCGTGCGTGCCGGAGCCGCTGCAGCCGGGCCACCAGCTGCGGGTCGTAGGCGAGTGCCGCGGGCGAGTCGATCACACGGTTGAGCACCTGGTAGTACCGCGCCGGCGACATCTCGAACTCGACCCGGATCTCCGCCTCCTTCGTGCGGTCGTGCCGCGAGCGGTCCTGCCGTGCCCGCTCGTGCTCGAACGTGAGCACGTGGACGGCGAGGTCGCTGAGCTGGTCAGCGCTGCGCTCGTCGGCGGGGATGGCGGTCACTGCGGTTCCGATCGCGGTCGGGGACGGGTCTCGCACATCGTAGGGGTGGAGGGCATCGGGACCCTGGCACGCCGCTGGACTGTCGCGAAGACCGGTCACAGGTTCGGGTCGCGGAGCCAGCGCACGCGGACACCGAACGGGTCCGAGACGGCTGCCGCGACACCGTCCAGCGAGGCCGTCGCGAACGCGTCCGGCGCGTCCGGGTCGACGTCCGGGGGCAGGCTCGCCGCGACACCGGTGAGGATGCCCGTGCGTTCCAGGGCGATCCAGTGCACCCCGCGCTCCCGCACGCGGTCGACGAACCGCTGACGCTCGGCCCCGGGCACGTAGACGAGCGTCCCGGTGGTCAGGACCACCGGTTCGCACCCGTCCGGCAGGGTGTCCAGGGCCCGGTCCAGGTCGCCGGGCAGCGTGCCCGTGATCCGGACGGGAGGCGCGGCGAGCGTCGCGCGCGCCGCCGCACGCATCAGGGCGGTCCGGTCCGTCGCCTCGGGCGGGACGGCCTCGACCAGCCGGTCGAACGCGCCCGGCTCGGCGAGGTCGATCGGGTTCGGGTCGAGGGCGACCCGCGCCGCGACGCGGATCGGCCCCGTGGCCGGTGCGGGGAGGACCCCCGAGGCGTCGACGACGAGGTGGACCGACGGGTCCTCGACAGCGGTGTGCATCCGGACGAGCTGCGGGCGCGCCCCTGTGCAGTGGTCGAGCGTCACCCGGTCCGGGATCGAGCAGAGCCCCGCCGCGGCGCCCGCGTCGACGAGCCCGAGCGGCCGCCGTGTCCGCGCGGCGAGCGCCGCGAACAGCGGGACGACTGGACCGAGCCGTCGCGGGTCGTTGGCCTGCACCGTGGCGGAGCCGAGGGCCGCGACCAGGGTGGGGCGCGCCTCCCGTCCGAGCGCGCGGAGCGCACCGGGGTCCGACGGGTCCGCTCCCAACCGTCGAGCGACGGCGAAGAGGAGTTCCGGTTGCCGTTTCGTCTCCGGGACCTCGTCGAGGAGGGCGACCAGGTGGTCGTCGAGCGACCGCGCCCAGGCAGCGTACGTCGGTGAGACGGACGCGATGCGGTCCGCGTACGCGGCGTACCGGCCGCGGGTGGTCACGCGCGGTACATCCCGACGTGTCGGATGCCGGCCTCGACGTAGGGGGCGCCGAAGCGCCGGAAGCCGTGCCGCTCGTAGAGCGCGGCGACGTACTCCTGCGCGTGGAGGACGACGGGTTCGTGCCCGTGGGACGCGAGCACCGCCGCCACCAGTCCTCCGGCGATGCCGCGGCCGCGGTGGTCCGGGTGGGTGGCGACCCGGCCGATCACCCACGCCGGCGGGACCGTGCCGGACGGGTGGACCTCCGCCGGTGCCGGTCGAATCAGCCGCAGGTACCCGACCGCTTCCGCGTCGGCTCCGAACCACCAGTGTTCGGTGTCGGGCTCGCGGTCGCGGCCGTCGAAGTCCTCGTCGGAGACGCGTTGTTCGAGTGCGAACACCCGGTTCCGGAGCCGGACGATACCGTACAGTTCGTCCGTCGTCAGACGGTCCCAACGGGCGTGCTGCACGGAATGCTCGGACACCCGGACGAGTTTACTGACAGTGGCTGCACCCCTTGAGCCAGAAGCAGGAGGCACATCAATGGCTTACAACGTCGAGAAGACCGACGCCGAGTGGCGCGAGGAACTCTCCCCCGAGCAGTACGCCGTCCTCCGCCAAGCCGGCACGGAACGACCCTGGACCGGTGAACTCCTCGACGAGGAGCGCGCCGGCATCTACACGTGTGCTGCCTGCGGCGCGGAGCTGTTCAAGAGCGGCACGAAGTTCGACTCCGGTTGCGGCTGGCCGTCGTTCTACGAGTCGGTCGACCCCGAGGCCGTGACCCTCATCGAGGACAAGTCCCTCGGCATGGTCCGCACCGAGGTCCGCTGCGCGAACTGCGGCTCGCACCTCGGGCACGTGTTCCCGGACGGCTTCGGCACGCCGACCGGCGACCGCTACTGCATGAACTCGCTGTCGCTGAACTTCACCGAGAAGGACGGCGCCGAGACGAGCGCGTGAGCCTCCGGCCCGCTCGTCGGTAGGATGAGCGGGTCAGCCAGCATGGCGCAATTGGTAGCGCACCGTACTTGTAATACGGGGGTTGCGGGTTCGAGTCCCGCTGCTGGCCCGTACACTGGATCCGCAGGCCGCGACCTCGTCGCCGCCCGCACCGCCTTCAGCCCCGCCGCGAGCGGGGCTGTCGTGCGTCCGGGCTGGGCTCCCGTCCGCTGGCCGACGCGTGCGCCGGGGCGGGCAGCACCGGTCACGGCCATGCGCCGGCACCGACGGAACACCGTTCGATGTCCTCGACGAGCGCTGCCATCACCCGCGCCTGGCGGGGATCGCGCTCGACCACCGTCTGGGAACGCACCCACACGAATGCGACCACGTCGGCGATCTGCAGCATCCGGGAGTGGTGACTCGGCGCGAAGTGCACCGTGTCCAGGAGCCGCTCGAGTCGCGTGTGCATGTAGGTCCCCGGAGTGCCGTAGGCCTGGTAGACCGCGAACCGCTCTCGGTGTCGGTCTCGATCGGCCCGTTCGTCCGCGATGACCAGTGCGTGTCGGTCGCTCGCGGTCGCGTGGCGGTCGACCCGTTGGAGCAGGTGCTGGAACGCCACCTGTTCGGGCGCGTACCGATCGCGGTACCCGCGGGTCTCCTGGTACCGCCGGAGCCGATCAGGCCTGACGCCGCGGAGGAGGACGGTCGCTCCGGACGCCCGGACGGCGTCGACGACTTCGAGGAACACCTTCACGCGGACTCGTGGGGGCACCGCGGCCCACTCCTCCTTGCCGTGGAACACCGGGTGTGCGTGCACCTCGGTCCGCGGATCGACGCCGTACTCACCGAGCGAGGCGACCAGTTCGTGCATGCGGGCGGTGAGCCGTCGGGTCTGCTCCGCGTCCACCACCACGGCGCCGAAACCGTAGAAGTCGTTCTTGAAGGACTCGTCGACGTAGCAGAGCAGCACACTGGAATACCGCCGTAGACGGACGACCCGCTGCCGGAACCGCTCGTAGATGCACGAGAGCTCCGGATGAGCGGAAGCCCCGGGCGAGTGATCGCCCGGGGCTTCCGGCGCATGGAACGCGGATCAGGGGCGTCCAGAGCGCTCGACGCGGTAACCAGCCGGCCGTGCAGCGATGGTGACACCTCACCGTCGCCGATGTCCACACATCTGGACAACGTCGCGGAAAGCCGCAGCGCGGTACCAGCCGCCGGGGACCGCCTGCGCGGACGCTCAGCGACCGCCGGTGATCTTCCGTTCCCGCTGCGCGACGCCGGCCGTGCCGTAGGGGTAGTCGTCGATCCGGGGGGCGCTGACGTCCGTCAGGGTCTGCAGCTCGGCGTCGTCGAGCACCAGGTCCGCCGCGCCGAGGTTGTCCTCGAGCTGGGACACGGTGCGGGCGCCGAGGATGACGCTCGTCACCGCGGGACGGGCGAGCAGCCAGGCGAGCGCGACCTGCGAGCGTGAGGCCCCGTGCGCGTCGGCGATCGCGGAGACCGCGTCGAGGACGGCCCAGGTCCGCTCGTCGGAGTTGCGGGCCTCCCACGCCTCCATGCCGCGCTCCGGGTTCTCGCCGAGCCGGGTGGTGCCCGTCGGCGCTTCGTCGCGCTGGTACTTGCCGGTGAGCCACCCGCCGGCGAGGGGCGACCACGGCAGCATGCCGATGCCGGCGTCGAGGCAGGCGGGGACGACCTCGTGCTCGATGTCGCGGACGAGGAGGTTGTACTGCGGCTGCAGGGTCACGGGCGGTGCCCAGCCGTGCGACTTCGCCTCGTAGACGGCCTTGGTGATCTGGTAGCCGAGGTAGTTCGAGAACCCGTACGAGCCGATCTTGCCGGCGGACACCGCGTCGTCGAGGAAGCGCAGGGTCTCCTCGATCGGGGTGAGGGCGTCCCACGCGTGCATCTGGTACAGGTCGATGTGGTCGACGCCGAGGCGCTCGAGCGAGGCGTCGAGGGCGAGCCGGAGGTGCCGGCGGGACAGGCCGAGGTCGTTGGGTCCGTCGCCCTGCGGGAAGCGGCCCTTCGTGGCGAGGACGACCTGGGCGGCCTCGGTGGGGTGCGCGGCGAGCCAGCGGCCGATGATCCGCTCGGACTCGTTGCCCGAGTAGACGTCGGCCGTGTCGATGAGGGTGCCGCCGGCCGCGACGAACGTGTCGATGATCGTGTGGGAGGTGGGTTCGTCGGCTTCGCTGCCGAACGTCATGGTGCCGAGGGTCAGCGTCGACACCGATGTCCCGCTGTTGCCGAGGAGTCTGTAGTCCATGGCCGGGACGGTACGCGCGGCGTCCCGTGCCAGCGAGGACCTGCGAGTACCCCTCAGCGCGCGTCGGACAGGGCGCTGATGTCAGCGACGCTCGGAGAGGAACGCGATCGCCGCCTCACGGAACGCCCTCGACGTCGGCGCGTTGAAGTGGTTGCGCCCCGGGATCTCGAAGAACGACGCGTCCGGCGCCGCCTCGGCCAGGCGCACCGCGCTGTCCCGGATACCGTCCTCGCTGCCGGCCGCCATCAGGATCGGCTGCGTCGGGGCGTTCGTCGGCGTCGGCTCGATGCTGCCCCGCATCCCCTCGACCATCGCCACGAGCGCCTCGAGGTCGTTCCCCTCGACGTTCCCCGCCATGGTGAGGTACCCGTTCGTCACGCGGTCCTCGATCGGGGTGCCGTCGGCGAGGTACGCCTTCGCCTGGTCGACGCGCACGCGGCGCATCGGGTCGGCGTCGGGGATGCCGCCGAACACGGCGCGGGTGATCCGGTCCGGCAGCCGCTCGGCGGTGTGCCAGCCGACGCGGGCGCCGAGCGAGTACCCGAGGTAGACGACGTCGTCCAGCAGGTAGGTGTCGATGACGGTCGTGACGTCGGCGACGAGGAGGTCCATCGAGTAGGCGCCGGGATCGTGGGGCTTGGCGCTGGCCCCGTGCCCCCGCTGGTCGAGGGCGACCACACGGTACCCGGCGCGGACGAGGTCGCGGGTCCAGCCGGAGGCGTGCCAGTTGAGGACGGCCCCGGAGGCGAAGCCGTGCACGGCGACGACGGCGGGCGCCTCCGGGTCGCCGAAGTCGTAGGTGGCGATCCGCAGTCCGTCCGGGGACATCACGGCACGGGGTCGGGGTGCTTCGGGGACGAGTGACATGTCCTCTCCAGGCTACCGGGGCACTGTGGACGACATGGACGGCTACGGCGGCGATCAGATCCGGGCGGCGGAACGGCCGCACCTCGACGCGGGGGAACCGCTCATGCTCCGAGCGGCGGACGGTCTGGCGACCATCGTCGGCGGCCTCCTCGACGACCCGGCCGTCCGGCCGGTCGATGGCCCCGGCTCCGTCCTCCTGCTGGTGGGCAGTGGCGACAACGGTGGCGACGCGCTGTTCGCGGGTGCGCGCCTGGCGGCGGACGGGAGGCACGTGGCGGTGCTGCGGGTCGGCTCACGCGTCCACGAGGCGGGCCTGGCAGCGGCGCTGGACGCCGGCGCGCGCCTCCTGGACGGCCCGTCCGGCACCTCGGGCGCGCACGCCGGCGGCGCGGCCGACATCCTGCGTGCGGCCGGCCCGACGGACGGCGAGCGCCTCGCGGGGGTGGCGACCGAGGCCGCCCTCGAGGCGGACGTCGTCCTCGACGCGATCCTCGGCATCGGCGTGCACGGAGCCTCCGCGCTCCGGTCCCCCGCCCGCGAGGTCGTCGACGCGATCCGCGAGCTCGCCCGCGACCAGCGCGCCCCGTTCGTGGTGGCGGTGGACGTGCCGAGCGGCATCGACGTCGACACCGGCGGCGTCGCCGACGACCACGTGCTGCACGCCGACGTCACGGTCACGTTCGGCGGCGTCAAGGCCGGTCTGCTGACCGGACCGGCCGCGACGCTCGCCGGACGCATCGAGCTCGTGGACGTCGGGATCGGCGCGGACCTCGCGGCAGTGGAGCCGCTGATCCGCACCTGAGGGTCAGACCGCGCCCGCGTCCACCCCGTGCTCGACGTCCCCGCGGGCCTCGAGCCACGTGTCGACGAAGTGCCGGTAGTTGGCGGCGATGAGCTGCTCGGCGGCGTGGGTGTCGAGGTGCTCGCGGACCACGTCCTCGAGCGGCTCCTCCCAGTTGCTCCGACCGATCGCGAACCCGACGAACCCGTCGACCGGGGCCGCGGTGCGGAGCCAGTGGTCGAGCTGTTCCTCGGGGGCGTCCCGGCCGAGGACGATGCACTGCACCCCGTCACGACCGCCGCGGCGCGCGGTGGCGACGACCCGTTCGGCGTCCTCGCGTGCGTCGAGTCCCTCGAGCTTCCACACGTCCGCCTCGACCCCGTGGTCCTGCAGGTACTCGAGCACCTGCACGACCAGGTCGGGTCGGAGGTCGCGGTCGTAGTCGTCGACCGAGGCCTGCTGCTCGTCGGTGCCGGGGACCAGGAGTTCGACCAGGAACGGCCGCCCGGCGTCGTGCAGTGCACGCGACACCGCCGCCAGGTCGGCTGCCTGCTGCGCCCGTCGCTCCGGGTCGAACGCGGGGTTGTCGCGGACGAGCACCTTCACGAAGTCGGGGTCGAACGCGTCGACGTGGGCCGTCCAGTCGTCGCCGTACTCGAGCTCGAACCACTCGCGGCCCGACCGTTCGACGGGCATCGCGAGCTGCAGGCCCGCCTCCTTCACGAGCCGCGCGACGTCGGCGCCGTACCGCTCGTCGACGAGGACGCCGGTGTGCTCCCGTGCGGCCCCGGCACCGATCGCGGACAGCACCCCGCGGTACACGAGCTGCTTGCCGGCCCGGACCCGCTGGGCCTCGGCCTCGTCGACCGGCTCACCGCCGGACTCGTCGTAGGTGTGCTCCAGGAGCGACGAACGCTGGTCCATCGCGAACAGGAACAGGGGGTGTGCTTCGTCGAGGTTCGCCATGCACCCGTCCTACTCCCCGGCCCCTCGGACCCGACGGACGCGGACCCCGTCGCCCCGTAGGTTCGAGGGCATGACGTTCAACGACGACTCACGACTCGAGGGCGGGAAGGTCACCCGCCGCGGACCCGGCCGTGGGACCGCGATCGGCGGCGGCGCGGTCGGCATCGGCGCCATCGTGGTGTTCCTGGTCTTCCAGTTCACCGGCGTCGACGTCAGCGGTCTCGTCGACGGCGGCGGCGGCACGACGCAGATCCAGCAGGAGGGCGACAGCGTCGACGCGGCGTCCGAGTGCCGGACCGGCCGCGACGCGAACGCGAAGGTGGAGTGCCGGATGGAGGGTGCCGCCGAGTCGCTCGACGCCTACTGGTCCGCCGAGTCCCGGCAGCTCGGGATCACCTACACGACCCCGGGCTTCGTGCTGTTCACCGGGTCGACCGACACCGGGTGCGGACAGGCCTCGGCGTCGACCGGGCCGTTCTACTGCCCGCCGGACCGCTCGATCTTCCTCGACACCGCCTTCTACGACGACCTGCAGTCCCGGTACGGCTCCTCCGGCGGTCCCCTCGCGCAGATGTACGTCGTCGCGCACGAGTGGGGGCACCACGTCCAGCAGCTGCAGGGTGCCTTCGCCTCGACCAACCGCTCGGGGACGGGCGCCTCGTCGGGCAGCGTCCGCGTGGAGCTGCAGGCCGACTGCTACGCCGGCGCGTGGGTCGGTGACGCGGCGAACACGAAGGACGCGGACGGCGAGACGTTCTTCGAACCCGTCACCCGCGCCGAGATCGACGACGCGCTCTCCGCGGCGAGTGCCGTCGGGGACGACAGCATCCAGCAGCGGTCGAGCGGCCGCGTCGACCCGGACTCGTTCACGCACGGCACGAGCGAGCAGCGCCAGGACTGGTTCCTGCGCGGCTACCAACGCGGCGCGACGTCCTGCGACACGTTCAGCGTCCCCGGCTCGTCGCTGTAGGACGCGACCCCGGGACGGACAGGAGGCGCGGTGCCAGCGGGCACCGCGCCTCCTGTCCGTCCGACGGCCGGAACCGTCGGGGGCCGTCGGGCGGCGACCGTCAGGCGGCGGGCGTCGCGCTCGACGTGGGGGTCGCGGACGGTGTCGGCGACCCGGTGGGCGTGGCCGACGGGGTCGGCGTGGGCGTCGGGGTCGTGTCGGTCGTCCCGGCGGCGGTCACCACGAAGGTGCGGAAGTCGTCGTTCGTGATCGGCGACGTGAGCTCGTAGCGCTGCCCGTTCACGAGCACGAGCGGCACGCCCGGGAACTCCCGCAGCGTCGATCCGGGGACGTCACCACCGGTCACCGAGCTCGTCCGTTCGTCGACCCACCGGGCGTACTCCTGGTCCTGGATGCACTTCCGGATCGCCGCGCGTCCCTGCAGCCCGTCCACGCTCGTCACCACGCGGGTGAGCTGCGCGTCCGTCAGGCCGGCGGTGTTCTGCTCGGGCTGCTCGGCGAACAGCGCCTCGTTCACGGCGAAGAACTGGTCCGGCGAGTCGTTCGCGACGCAGGCCGCGGCGTTCGCGGCGCGGAGCGAGTACTTCGTGCCCTGCGACCGGTTCGACAGGGTCGCCACCGGGTGGATGTCGACCGTGGCCGCACCGGAGTCGACGAGGCCCTGGATGTACTCGCCGTTCGCCTTCTCGAACTGCGCGCACGTCGGGCACAGGTAGTCCACGTACATCGTGATGCGCACCGCACCCGAGCCGTCGGTGGCGCTCGGCGACGCGGACGCGCCCGTGCGGACGGCCTTCAGGTCCTGCCCGATCGTGATGCCGCCCTGCGAGGTGTTCGCCGGTCCGGGGCCCGCGGGCTGCACGGAGTCGACCAGCACGAGCGTGACGATCGTGGCCGCGGCGAGCAGCACGACGCCGAGGCCGATCTGCAGCCCGAGCCGCAGCCCCCGCTGTCGTCGCTTCTGCTGGGTGCGCGCACGCTGCGCACGCTGCCTGGCTGCTTCTCGTCGCTCGTTCCGCGCGGCGCGGGCGTCACCCTCGGGGCGGTTGGTCATCGAGTGGTCCTCCTGGTTCGGGCGTCCACCGCACCTCCCCCGAGCGGCGGACGGACCCGTCGATCGTAGTGGGGCGCTCTGGGAACCAGCCAACCAGGCTCGACCGGCACTGGCGCTTCCCCGGGAAGTCGTGTTGTATGAGCACCGATGGTCGACGGCGACCATCCGGGGCCCGCACGGGCACACCGCTTCACTCGGATCGTCCGGCACGTACCTGCCGGTGAAGAAAGGACCGAACGCTCATGGCGTCCGTCACCTACGACAAGGCAACCCGTCTCTACCCCGGAGGCACCCGCCCTGCGGTCGACTCCCTCGACCTGGACGTCGCCGACGGCGAGTTCCTCGTCCTCGTCGGCCCCTCGGGTTGCGGCAAGTCCACCTCCCTCCGCATGCTGGCCGGCCTCGAAGAGGTCAACTCCGGCGCGATCCGCATCGGCGACCGCGACGTCACCGACGTCCCGCCGAAGGACCGCGACATCGCGATGGTGTTCCAGAACTACGCGCTGTACCCGCACATGACCGTCGCCGAGAACATGGGCTTCGCGCTCAAGATCGCCGGCGTCGGCAAGGACGAGCGCGCCAGCCGCGTGCAGGAGGCCGCCAAGCTCCTCGACCTCGAGGACTACCTCGGCCGCAAGCCGAAGGCGCTCTCCGGTGGTCAGCGTCAGCGCGTCGCGATGGGCCGCGCGATCGTCCGTCAGCCGCAGGTGTTCCTCATGGACGAGCCGCTGTCGAACCTCGACGCGAAGCTCCGCGTGCAGACCCGCACCCAGATCGCGTCGCTGCAGCGTCGTCTCGGCGTCACCACCGTCTACGTCACGCACGACCAGACCGAGGCGCTGACCATGGGCGACCGCATCGCGGTGCTCAAGGACGGCATCCTGCAGCAGGTCGGCACCCCGCGCGACCTGTACGAGAAGCCGAACAACGTGTTCGTCGCCGGCTTCATCGGCTCGCCGGCGATGAACCTCCTGCCGGCCGACGTGGTCGAGGGCGGCATCAAGTTCGGCACGCTCAACCACGCGATCGACCGCGACACGCTCTCCAACGCGCGCGCCGCCCAGATCACCGTCGGCATCCGTCCGGAGGACGTCCAGGTCTCGCACTCGGGCGACGGCCTGCCGGTCACGGTCGACGTCGTCGAGGAGCTCGGCGCCGACGGCTACCTCTACGGCCACGCCGACGTCAACGGCTCGCGCGTCGACATCGTCGCCCGCGTCGACGGCCGCTCGCACCCCTCGATCGGCGACACCATCGTCGTGACGCCGAAGTCGGGCCACGTGCACGCCTTCGACACCGAGTCGGGCGAGCGCCTCGACGACAAGGCCGTCGTCAGCGCGTAACGCAGGAAGTCACACACAGGAGGCGCGGTGCCAGCTGGCACCGCGCCTCCCGTCACGTTCTCACCCCGGTAGCAAGAGGAACCCACCGTGCCCGACTCGATGTCCATCACCGCAGCCACCGTCGACCCCGGCCTCCTCGACCTGCCGTGGGACGTGCCGCTCGCGGACTGGCCGGACGACACGATCGTCGCGCTGCCGAAGGGCATCTCCCGGCACCTCGTCCGCTTCGTGCACCTCAGCGGGTACGTCGCGGCCGTGAAGGAGACCGGGGAAGAGGTCGCGCGCGCCGAGTACGAGATGCTCCGCACCCTGCAGCGCATGGACGTGCCGTGCGTCGACCCCGTCGCGGTCATCACGAACCGGATGAGCCCGGACGGTGAACCACTGCACCCCGTGCTCGTGACCCGGCACCTGCGGTTCTCGCTCCCCTACCGCGCCCTGTACTCGCAGACACTGCGCCCGGAGACGGCGACCCGACTGGTGGACGCCCTCGCCCTGCTGCTCGTACGCCTGCACGTCATCGGCTTCTACTGGGGTGACGTCTCGCTGTCGAACACGCTGTTCCGTCGCGACGCCGGCGCCTTCGCGGCGTACCTCGTCGACGCCGAGACCGGGAAGCTCTACCCGGGCGGCCTGTCGAACGGGCAGCGCGAGAACGACCTCGAGGTGGCGCGCGTGAACATCGCCGGCGAGCTGCTCGACCTCGAGGCGGGCGGCCGGCTCGACGAGAACGCCGACGCGGTCGACGTCGCGAACCGGATCGTCGCCCAGTACCGGATCCTCTGGAAGGAGCTCACCGGCACCGAGCAGTTCGACATCAAGGAGCGCTGGCGCATCAACGACCGCGTCGAGCGGCTCAACGCGCTCGGCTTCGACATCGAGGAGCTGTCGATCCACACCACCGAGGGCGGCTCGCAGGTGCGGATCCAGCCGAAGGTCGTCGACGCCGGCCACCACCAGCGGCGGCTGCTGCGGCTGACCGGTCTCGACGCGGGCGAGAACCAGGCCCGACGGCTCCTCAACGACCTCGACTCGTACCGGGCACGGAACGGTCGCGACCTCCTCGACGAGGAGATGGTCGCGCACGAGTGGGTGTCGAAGGTGTTCGAGCCGGTGATCCGGTCGATCCCGCGCGACCTCCGCGGGCGGCTCGAACCGGCCGAGGTGTTCCACGAGCTGCTCGAGCACCGGTGGTTCATGTCCCAACAAGAGGAACGATCGGTGTCGCTGCCCGAGGCGACCACCGCCTACATCAACGACGTGCTGCGGCACCGGCGGGACGAACGACTGCTCATCAACCCGCCGACGTCGTCCATCACGCTGCCGATCCCGGTGATCGACGAGGCCGGCGACGACGCGGACACGGACGCCGACGTCGAGGACTGGCGCGCGGGCGTCTGACGCGCTGCGGTCCGGACCACGCAGGGACGACCGCACGCACAGGAGGCGCGGTGCCGGTCCCTGGGACCGGCACCGCGCCTCCTGTGCGTGCGCCTGGCGGGGCGCTACTCGGCGCGACGGCGCCGCGCCACCTCCCAGAGGGTGACGCTCGCCGCGATGCCCGCGTTGAGGGACTCCGTCGCGCTCGAGATCGGGATCGACACGATCGCGTCGCAGGTCTCGGTGACGAGGCGCGACAGGCCCTTGCCCTCCGACCCGACGACGATCACGATCGGACGGTCGGCGAGCTCGAGGCCGTCGAGCTCCACGTCGCCGTCGCCGTCGAGGCCGAGCACGAAGAGCCCCATCGACTTGAGCGACTTCAGCGTCTGGGTCAGGTTCGGCGCCATCGCGACCGGGGTCCGGGCGGCTGCGCCCGCGGAGGTCTTCCACGCACTCGCCGTCACGCCGACCGAACGACGCTGCGGCACGATGACGCCGTGACCGCCGAAGGCCGCGGTGGAGCGGATGATCGCACCGAGGTTCCGCGGGTCGGTGATGCCGTCGAGGGCGACCACCAGCGGGACTTCGTCCTTCGCGAACGCCCGCTCGACGACGTCCTCGGCGACGGCGTACTCGTACGCCGGCACCTTGAGCGCCACGCCCTGGTGCACGCTGTCGTGCCCCGTGATGCGGTCGAGCTCCGGGCGCATGATCTCCATGATCGGCACGCCGCGGTGGTTCGCCAGCGCGAGGATCTCCTTCACGCGGTCGTCGACCTCGATGCGGGCGGCGATGTACAGCGTCGTGGAGGGCGTCTTCGTGCGCAGCGCCTCGAGCACCGAGTTGCGGCCGGTGACGAGCTCGTGGTCGTCGGTCTTGCGCGTCGGCGGACGACCGGTCCGCTGCTGCGGCGAGGTCGACGCACCGTGACGACCGCGTGCGGCCTCGTACCGCTCCTTCGCGGCCTTGCGCTTGCCGGCCGGGTGGTACGGACGGTCCTCGGCCTTCGGCGTGGGCTTGCGCCCTTCGAGCGCCTGCGCGCCCTGGCCGCCGGAGCCGACCTGCTTGTTGCCCTTGCGGCCGGAGCGGACGGCGCCGGGCCGGCCCTTCCTGCTCCCCGAGACGTTCTTCATTGCTCTCTCCTGTCCGGCACGGCCGTTGTCAGGCGATGCTCCAGCGTGTACCCGCTGCGGTGTCTTCGATGGTGATGCCCGCGGCTGCGAGATCGTCCCGCACCCGGTCCGCCGTGGCGAAGTCGCGTGCGGCCCTGGCGTCGGTGCGCTCCTGCACGAGGCGCTCGACGAGTGCTGCGAGCGGTGCGGCCGATGCGTCGTGGCCCCCGCCGGTCCAGTGGGCGTCCCGCGGGTCGATGCCGAGCACCTCGACCATCGCGGCCACCTGATGGTACGCGGTTCCGAGCGCTTCCGCATCGTCGGCGTCCAGTGCAGCGTTGCCGGCACGGACGGTCTCGTGCAGCACGGCGAGCGCCTGGGGCACCGCGAGGTCGTCGTCCATGGCGGCGGCGAAGGCCTCGGGCACGCTCGGGGCGTCCGCGAGCGGCACGCCCTCGAGCCGGGTGACGGCCCGGTCGAGGAAGCCCGAGATCCGGTCGAGCGCCGCCTCGGCCTCGGCCAGCGAGCCGTCGTGGTGGTCGATCGTCGAGCGGTAGTGGGCGGCACCGAGCGCGTAGCGCACGACGAGCGGCCGCGCCGAGCCGAGCATGTCCGCGGCGAAGACGGAGTTGCCGAGCGACTTCGACATCTTCTGCCCGCCGACGGACACCAGCCCGTTGTGCAGCCAGTACGACGCGAACGGGTCACCGGCGGCGGTCGACTGCGCCAGCTCGTTCTCGTGGTGCGGGAAACGGAGGTCGAGGCCCCCGCCGTGGATGTCGAACGCCGGGCCGAGGTAGCGGCGGGACATCGCGGAGCACTCGATGTGCCACCCGGGGCGGCCGGGGCCCCACGGGGAGTCCCAGTTCGCCGTCGCGGGCTCGCCCGGCTTCGCGCCCTTCCAGAGGGCGAAGTCGCGGGGGTCCCGCTTGCCGCGGGGGTCGGCGTCCGCGGCCTCGACCATGTCCTCGCGGCGCTGGCGGGTGAGCGCCCCGTAGGACGCCCAGCTGCCGGTGTCGAAGTAGACGTCGCCGGAGCCGTCCGCGGCGGCGTAGGCGTGGCCCCGGTCGACGAGCCGCTGGATGATCTCGTGCATCTGCGGCAGGCTCGCGGTCGCCCGTGGCTCGTAGGTCGGGGGCAGGATGCCGAGGGCGGCGTACGCCGCGGTGAACTCGAGCTCGACCCGGTACGCCCGGGCGAACCACTCCTCGTCGGTGGTGGCGGCGAGGTCGAGCACCTTGTCGTCGATGTCGGTGACGTTCCGCACGAGCGTCACCCGGTACCCGCGGTGGGTGAGCCACCGCCGCCAGACGTCGTAGACCAGCGCGGAGCGGAGGTGCCCGATGTGCGGCGACGACTGCACCGTCGGGCCGCAGACGTACATGCTGACGTGTCCGTCGACCAGCGGGACGAGGTCGACGACGGCTGCGGCTCGGGAGTCGTAGAGGCGTACGGTCACGCCCCAAGCCTAGGACGTCGCGACGGACGGGTGACGGGACCGCGCAGCGCGCCGCACACCCCGTCGCGCCGTGGTGACGGGACCGCGCAGCGCGCCGCACCCCGCCCCGCCGTCGCCCGTCAGAGGGGTCGGACCAGCGCCGTGGCGATCGCCGCGAGCCCCTCGCCCCGACCGGTGGAGCCGAGGCCGTCCGTCGTGGTGCCGGACACCGCGACCGGGGCCCCGACGACGGCCGCCAGGGCGTCCTGCATCTCGGCCCGGCGGGCGCCGATGCGCGGGCGGTTGCCGACGACCTGCACGGTGACGGACACGGGGACCAGACCGACCGACGCCAGCATCCCGACCGCACCGCGGACGAAGACGTCCCCCGCCGCACCGGCGTAGGCGGGGTCGGACGTGCCGAAGGTCCCGCCGATGTCGCCCAGGCCACCAGCCGAGAGCAGGGCGTCACAGACCGCGTGCGCGACCGCGTCGCCGTCGCTGTGCCCGGAGAGGCCGGCCTCGCCCGGGAAGTCGAGGAGTCCCACACGGCAGGGCGACGCGTCGTCGAACGCGTGCACGTCGAGACCGAGGCCGATGCGCACGCCGTCGGGGGCACCCGTGCGCGACCGCACGATCGACTCCGCACGACCGAGGTCCCACGGGGTGGTGATCTTGAACGCGTCCGCGTCGCCCGGCACGACACGCACCGTGCCACCGGCGGCGGCGAACACCCCGGCATCGTCGGTCTCCGCCTGCCCGGACACGGAGTAGGCGGTGCGGAGAGCCGCGAGGGGGAACCCCTGCGGCGTCTGCACCCCGACCAGGGCCGATCGGTCGACGGTCTCGGCGACGACGTCACCGTCGACGCGCTTCACCGTGTCGGTCACCGGCAGCGCGGGCACGAACCCCGCTCCGTCGCCGGTGGCCACGGCGTCGAACACCCGGGTGAACTGCGCGGCCGGTGTCAGGCAGCGCGCTGCGTCGTGGACGAGCACGGTGGTGACGGAGTCCGGCAGGACGGCCAGGCCGGCCTCGACCGAAGCGTGACGATCCGCGCCTCCCGGGACCACCGCCGTGTACGCGGCCGCCGCCCCGGCGACCGAGGCGACCACCTCGTGACAGGCGTCGAGCAGCGACGCCGGCGCCACGACGACGACGAGCGTCGGCTCCGGCAGGGCGAACACCGGTTCCAGCGCCCGGGCGAGCACCAGCCGGCCGGCCACCGGGACGAAGGCCTTCGCCGTCCCGACGCCCAGCCGTGTGCCGGACCCGGCCGCAACGACGACGACCGCCCTGTCCACCCCTTCGGGGAACAGAACGGTCGAGGTCGTGTTCAGTGCTTCGGCGTGCTCAGGAGGCGAGGACCTCGTCGAGGACGGTCGATGCCTTGTCCTCGTCGGTCTTCTCGGCCAGCGCGAGCTCGGAGATCAGGATCTGCCGCGCCTTCGCGAGCATCCGCTTCTCACCCGCGGACAGGCCGCGGTCCTGGTCACGGCGCCACAGGTCGCGGACGACCTCGGACACCTTGATGACGTCACCGGAAGCGAGCTTCTCGAGGTTCGCCTTGTAGCGACGCGACCAGTTCGTGGGCTCTTCGGTGAAGGGGGCCCGGAGGACCTCGAACACCTTGTCGAGCCCTTCCTTGCCGATCACGTCACGGACACCGACGAGGTCGACGTTGTCCGCCGGCACCTCGATCGTCAGGTCACCCTGGGTGACCCGCAGCTTCAGGTAGACCTTTTCCTCGCCCTTGATGACGCGCGTCTTCACTTCAGAGATGGTTGCCGCCCCGTGATGGGGGTAGACCACGGTCTCGCCGACCTCGAATTGCATGTATCAGGCTCCGTTCCGAGACACCCAGTTTACCACAAGCGGAATTGGGGTAAGGGGCACCTAACCACGACCCCTCCCAGGTCCTCGCTAGGATGGTGGAGTTCGGACCGTCCGGTCCACGTCGTGATCTTCCGGAGGAATCTCTTGCGAGCTCGGGTACTCGTGTCCGTCGCCGTTGCGGCAACCATCGCGCTCGGCGCCACCGGCTGCGAGTTCTTGTCGCCCGCCCAGACCACGGAGATCAAGCAGATCACCGACGGCGTGGACGTCTCGACCGGCAAGATCGCCGTCCGCAACGCGCTGCTCATCTCGGACGACGGCGAGCAGGCGCGCTTCATCGGCACCCTCGTGAACACCGCCGAGAAGGGCGACATCACCCTGTCGATCGAGGTCGGTGGCGACACCCAGACCGTCGAGGTCCCGGCGAACACGCACGTCGACCTCGCGATGACGACCGACACCACGGCCGAGGGCGCCACCGAGGACACCGGCACGACCACGCAGGGCACCGAGGCCGGCACGGGTCGCGACGTCGTCTTCGACAACGCGGACGCGAAGCCCGGCTCGCTCGTCAAGGTCTACTTCTCGTACTCCGGCGCCGAGGGCGTCTCCGCCAGCGTCCCGGTGCTGACGAGCTCGCAGGAGGAGTACTCCACCCTCGCGCCGACCCCCACGCCCACCGGCACCGCGACGACGCCCTCCGAGAGCGGCACCGAGCCGACCGGCGACGCCACCGCTCCCGGCACGCAGACGGGCGACTCGCAGACCGACTCGTCCAGCGGCGACGCCGGCACGAACGGCTGATCACCCAGGACCACCGGACAGGAGGCCCGGTGCCGGTTCCCAGGACCGGCACCGGGCCTCCTGTCGGTCGCGCTGCGCGCGGGGCGCGACCCACCGGTCGCGCCCCGTCCGGCGTCAGCCCTCGATGCGGTACCCGAGCCCGCGCACGGTGACCAGGATCTCCGGAGCACTCGGCACGCGCTCGATCTTCGAGCGGATGCGCTTGATGTGCACGTCGAGGGTCTTCGTGTCCCCGAAGTAGTCCGACCCCCACACGCGGTCGATGAGCTGCCCGCGGGTGAGCACGCGTCCGGCGTTCCGGAGCAGCAGCTCGAGCAGTTCGAACTCCTTCAACGGCATCGGCGTCTCCGAGCCGTCGACCGCGACCGTGTGCCGCTCGACGTCCATCCGGATGCCGCCGACCTGCAGGATGCCGCTGTCCGCCGGGTCGTCCTCCGTGCGGCGTCGCAGCACGGCCCGGATGCGCGCGAGGAGCTCGCGGGTCGAGTACGGCTTCGTCACGTAGTCGTCGGCCCCGAGCTCGAGCCCGACGACGATGTCCACCTCGGAGTCCTTCGCCGTCAGCATGATGATCGGGATGTTCGACCGGGTGCGGATCTGCCGGCACACCTCGGTGCCGGAGAGCCCCGGCAGCATGAGGTCGAGCAGCACCAGGTCCGGGTTCTCCGCGTCGAACTTCGACAGCGCGGTCACACCGTCCGCAGCGACGGAGGTGTCGTACCCCTCGCGCTGCAGCAGGAACTCCAGGGGCTCGCTCAGGGCCGGCTCGTCGTCGACGATGAGGATCTTGGTCACGATTGCTGCTCTTCCAGTTGCTCTTCGAGTGCGGTGGTCAGTTCGGTGTCCGCCTCGGGGAGACGGATCGTGAAGGTCGAGCCCTTGCCGGGCTGCGACCAGACGCGGACGTCGCCGCCGTGGTTCCCGACGACGTGCTTGACGATCGCGAGCCCGAGGCCGGTGCCACCGGTGGCGCGGGACCGCGCCGGGTCGACGCGGTAGAAGCGCTCGAACACCCGGTCGAGGTCGGCCTCGGGGATGCCCACGCCCTGGTCGGTCACGGCGATCTCGACGAAGCCCTTGGTGGACCGCACGCCGACACCTACACGCGTGTGGTCCGGGGAGTACTTCACCGCGTTCGCGATGAGGTTCGAGACGGCGATCTGCAGCAGCCCGGGGTCGCCCATGACGCGGAGCTTCGACTTCTTGGCGCGGACGAGCTCGATGTCCCGGGCGCGGGCGACGATCTCGTTCGCGTCGACCGCGGCCTGCACGATGCGGTCGATCGACGTCTCCTCGCTGTTCTCGAGCGCGTCGACGGACTGCAGCCGCGAGAGCTCGATGATGTCCTTCGTCAGGGCCGCCAGGCGTTCGGACTCGGTGACGAGCTGCGCGGCGAACCGCCGGACGTGCTGCGGCTCGTCCGCCGCGGCGACGAGGGTCTCGGACAGCAGCCCGATGGCCCCGATCGGGGTCTTCAGCTCGTGCGAGATGTTCGCGACGAAGTCCCGTCGGACCTCGTCGATACGCCGGCTCTCGGTGAGGTCGTCCGCCGTGACCAGGACGTACCGGTTGCCGAGCTGTGCCGCCCGGAAGCTGAGGTAGCCGATCTGGTCGCTGCCCCGACCGCGCGGGAGCTCGAGGTCCTCCGACCCCATCTCACCGCTGCGCCGCACCCGGTCGACGAGGTCGGCGAGCTCCTGGTGCACGAGCTTCCGCCGCACCACCAGCCCGACCGTGAGCGCCTGCGGCGACGCGGCGACGACCGTGTTCGACGGGTCCACCACCACCGCCGGGTTGTGCATCGTGGCGATGACCGCGGCGACGCCGTCCGGGAGGGTGCGCTCCGCCACGTCGGCGGCACGGGCGGTGCGCTCGGCGGTGATGATCAGCCCCACGACGCCCGCGCCGAAGACCCCGCCGAGGAGCATCGACAGTGGCACGAGCCACGCGTTGTCCATGCCGCCAGTGTAGGGATGGTCACACGGGGTTCGAGCGCCGTTCACCCCCGTTCGCGGCCGTTCCGGGTCCGGATCGCGAAGCGTTCAGACGGACGTCACCGTTCGTTCACCTGACCTGACGACACTCGACCGGTACGCAGAGAGAGGTACTCCCCCATGCGCGAAGTCTTCCAGCAGGAGCTCCAGGACGTCCAGGAGCGTCTCGCCGAGATCGCCGGACTCGTCGAGTCCGCCATCACCCGTGCCACCCAGGCCTTCACCGACTCCGACGTCGCCCTCGCCGAGGAGGTGATCGCCGACGACGCCAAGATCGACGAGGCGGCGAACAGCCTCGACGAGATCGCCATCGACATCCTGGCCCGCCAGGCCCCCGTCGCCCGCGACCTCCGCGTCGTCGTCACCGCGCTCCGCGTGAGCTCGTCGCTCGAGCGGATGGGCGACATGGCCGAGCACATCGCGCAGCTCGCCCGCCAGCGGTTCCCGGAGAAGGTCGTGCCGAAGGGCCTGCGCGGGACGTTCAAGCAGATGGGCGCGCACGACGTCGCGATGGCCCAGAAGCTCACCCGGCTGCTCTCGACCGAGGACATGACGCTCGCGGCCGAGATCCGCGACGAGGACGACGCCGTCGACGAGCTGCACGCCAGCGTGTTCGACTTCGTGCTCGGCGAGACCTGGAAGGGCAACCCGATCGACACCGTCGACGCAACCCTCGCCTCGCGGTACCACGAGCGCTTCGCGGACCACGCCGTCTCGATCGCGAAGAAGGTCGAGTACCTGGCGACCGGCGACTGGACCGGCGCCTCGACGTCGACCGCGTCGGTCTGACCCGCCCCACCGGGCGGCGCAGGTCCGCTGCGGTCTGATCGGACGCAGCGGACCGTTCCGGTCTGCCAGGATCGAGGCATGGCCCAGGTCGCGATCATCGTCAACGGCATGCCCGGTTCCGGCAAGAGCACGATCGGTGGCGCACTCGCCGAGGTGCTCGGCTGCCCCTTCCTGTCGAAGGACCGCATCAAGGAACCGCTGGCCGACGTCGTCGGCCCGATGATCGCGTCGCGCCCGCTGGGCGCCATCGCGATGGACACGATGTGGCAGATGGCGGCAGCGGTGGAGAACGGGGTCGTCCTCGACGCCGTCTGGCTGCCGTCGCGGGACCGGGACCTCCTGGAGGCGCGGCTCGCCTCCGCCGGGTCACCGCGCGCCGTCGAGGTCTGGTGCCACGTCGACCGGGCCACCGCCGAGGAACGGTTGCGGGACCGCTACGACCCGGGGACCATGCCGCCGCGGCACGAGGTGCACGGTGACCTGGCGGACGTCCTGGCGTTCTGGGACGAGCACGGTCCCGAGGCGCAGCCGGTCGGGCTGCCCGGGGTGCCGGTCGTCCGGGTCGACACCACCCGGCCGTACGACGTCGGCGCGCTCGTGCAGGAGATCGCCGCGCACTTCGTCTGACGCACCGCGGCGCGAGGAGCCGACCACTCCGCCGAAGCGACACGGCGCTGGCGAGGCGATCCGTTCCTCCCGGCAGAGCGACAGAAGTCGGCGGAACGTCCGCGGCAGACTGTCGCTTTCGCGAACCGGTTCTCGCCCAGGCCGAACACACGAACGCCCCGCCTGGTGACCAGGCGGGGCGTCCTCGGGCGGGTGCTACTTCTTGGCGCCCTGTGCGGCGACCGCTGCCGCACCGGCCGCGGCGGCCTCGGGGTCGAGGTAGTACGCGGGCTTCGTCGGGCGGAACTCGTCGTCGAGCTCGTACACCAGCGGGATGCCCGTCGGGATGTTGAGACCCGCGATGTCGTCGTCCGAGATGCCGTCGAGGTGCTTCACGAGCGCACGCAGCGAGTTGCCGTGCGCCGTGACGAGGACGGTCTTCCCCTCGCCGAGGTCCTTCGTGATGTCCGACTCCCAGTAGGGCAGCAGACGATCGATCACGAGCTTGAGCGACTCGGTGCGGGGCAGCTGGTCCCCGAGGTCGGCGTACCGGCGGTCACCGGCCTGCGACCACTCGGCGTCGTCCGCGATGGGGGGCGGCGGCACGTCGAACGACCGACGCCACTCCATGAACTGCTGCTCGCCGTACTGCTCGAGCGTCTGGGCCTTGTCCTTGCCCTGCAGGTCGCCGTAGTGGCGCTCGTTGAGGCGCCAGTCACGCTTCACCGGCAGCCAGGCGAGGTCGGCTTCGAGCAGGGCGATGTCCGCCGTCTGGATCGCGCGGGTCAGCAGCGAGGTGTACAGGACGTCGGGGACGATGCCCGACTCCGAGATGAGCTCGCCGGCGCGCTTCGCCTCCTTCTCGCCCAGCTCGCTGAGTCGGACGTCGACCCAGCCGGTGAACAGGTTCTTCTGGTTCCAGTCACTGTTGCCGTGACGCAGCAGGACGAGCGTGGAGGTCATGCCCTCGATCCTACCGAGCGTCCGGTCCTGCGTACCCTTGGGGGATGCCCATCGGGAACGTGACGCGCGGGACGACGGGGCACAACCGGCTCCGCCGGGTCGACCGCTGGATCGCCGCGCTGCCGGCCCTGCGGCGGACGGCCGACCCCCTCGTGGCCGACGTCGGGTACGGCGCGCTGCCGACCACGACGCTCGAGCTCCGGGACCGCCTGGCACGGGTGCGCCCGGACGTCGAGGTCACCGGGATCGAGATCGAACCGGCACGCGTCGCCCTGGCGAACGCCGGCACGCGTGACGGGGTGACGTTCCGCCTCGGCGGCTTCGAGACACCGACCCCCGAGGGCCGTCGCCCGGTCGTCATCCGGGCGTTCAACGTCCTGCGGCAGTACGACGAGTCGGCGGTGCCGGACTCGTGGCGGATCATGCAGGACCGGTTGCAGCCGGGCGGCGCGCTCGTCGAGGGGACCTGCAACGAGGTCGGCCGGGTGGCCTCATGGGTGACCCTCGACGAGGTCGCGCCGCGGACCTTCACGGTGTCGCTCCGGCTCGCGGGCCTCGACGTGCCGAGCATCGTGGCGGAGCGGCTGCCGAAGGCGCTCATCCACCGGAACGTCCCCGGGGAGCGGGTGCACGCGTTCCTGCGCGACCTCGACCTGGCCTGGGCGGTCGCGGCGCCGCTCGGCACGTACGGTCCGCGGCAGCGGTGGATCGCGGCGGTGCGGGGGATGCGGGACCGGGGGTGGCCGGTGCTGCACGGCGTGACGCGGTGGCGGCTCGGCGAGCTCAGCGTGCCGTGGTCGGCGGTCGAGCCCGCCTGACCGGTGCGGGTGTGCGGGCGGCCGGTCGGACGGGTGAACTGGCGGGCCGAGACTCGGCTCCGCGGACTGTTCCGCGGTCGGCTCGGCACTGAAGTGTCCGCCGGGCCGAGACTCGGGCTGCCTGGTGGCCCAACGAGCGGTCCCGCCGGCGGTGCCGGCGGGGCCGAGAACCGGACGCGCGGGACTACGAGCGGCGGACGGCCCCGAGCCGGGGCAGCCGCGGAACGTTCGCCGTGGCGCCGGCCTCGGGCGGCACGATGGTCTCCTGCGTCGCGGTGACGACCACGTCGTCCGCGGTCAGTGACAGCGTCGCAGCTGGGTCGAGGGAACGCTTCACGATCGCGAGACCGATCGGCCCGAGTTCGTGGTGCACGGCCGACGCCGCGAGTCGCCCGACCTCGTTGTCGCCGACCACGACCGGCGTCCCCGGAGCCGGCAGAACGGCGTCGGAGCCGTCGAGGTGCAGCATGACGACACGACGCGGCGGGTGCCCGAGGTTGTGGACCTTCGCCACGGTCTCCTGCCCCCGGTAGCAGCCCTTCGACAGGTGCACCGCCGAGCGGAGCCAGTCGAGCTCGTGCGGGATCGTCCGCTCGTCGGCGTCGGACAGCGCGGGGCGCCACGCGGCGATGCGCAGGGCCTCGACCGCCAGCAGGCCCGCGGCCGGCACGTCCGACGCGGCGACCGCGGCCGCGGTGTCGGGGGTGACCACAGCGATGCGGAGGGTCCAGTCGGAGCCGGGGTGCGCCTCCAGGTCGGCGTAGCCCCACCCGCCGGGCGCGACCGACGACCAGGGGTCGACCCACTCGACGACCACGTCGTCGGCGGCAGCGACGGCCTCGGCCCCGTCGAAGCGGCCGAGCGTCACGAAGTCCGCGGAACGGTCCTCCACCTCGACCCGGAGCATGAAGCGCATCGAGGACAGCCAGGCCGCCAACCCAGCGGCGTCGTCCCGCTCGGTGAGCAACCACGTCACCGCGCCGTCGTCGACGACACGGGCGGCGTGCTCGACACGACCGGACTGGTCGAGCACGAGGGTCTCGGTGCTCACCCCGGCGTCGAGGCCGAGGAGGAGCTGCGAGGTGATCGAGTTGAGCCACGACAACCGGTCCGGACCGGACACCGTGACGACGCCGAGCCCGAGCTCGACCACCGCACGACCGCGGGCGAGCAGGCGTTGCTCGCCGAGCGGGTTGCCGAAGTGCGCGGCCGGCGCACCCGGCGCGTCCGAGGACGCGACGAAGCCCGGGCGACCGGCGAAGGCGCTCATCAGTCGACCTTCGCGAGCTGCCCCGAGGCGTGCGAGGTGAGCTCGCGGCCGAGCGCGGCGATGTCCCACGCCCAGAAGAGCTTGCTCTCGACCAGGCCGTACAACCGGGTGGCGGCCGAGTAGTCCTTCGCGTTCGGCGAGCGCATCACGGCGTCCGTCGCGAGGTCGATGCGGCCCTTGCGGACCCGACCGACGTAGAGCTCGTTGACGCCCGTCGGGTGGATGATCGCGGCCTCGACGTCGAAGCCGTCCGTGGTGTTCCGGAGCGCCTCGACGCTCTCGACGGTGGTGAACGGCGTCGGGCCCTCGCCGAGGAGCATCGCGGGACCGCGGTCGCCGGGCTCGGACGGCCGGTCGATCCGCCAGTAGCCCATCTCGGCCGCGAGCGGCGTGTGCTCGTCGTCGAGCAGCCACGTCGTGGACGAGTAGTTGAGGTAGGGCAGACCGTCGTGGCTGAAACTGACGCGCTGGCCGAACTCGTACTTCCGGGGTTCCTCTTCGTCGCCGACGGGGTACTCGACGACGCCGGTGCCCTCCCAGACGCCGACGAGCCAGGACAGGGGCACGAGTTCGGGGGCGAGGCCCTCGGGCAGTTCGATCAACGCTGACCCTTGAACAGCTTCACGATCACGGTCACGGAGATGAACGCGATCGCGAGCGACGCCAGACCGAGGAGGCCCACGTAGAAGAGCTCGAGCGCAAGCAGCGAATCCATGGGGCGAGTCTACGCGGCGCGGCTCCGCACGGAAGGTGAGCGGCGGCGCGCCCTGCTCCGGCATGGCGCGCGCGGCCGCACGGCGGGCGCGCGGCTGCACGGCTGCACGGCGGCCGGCGGCGGCGTCGTGCGGCGGCTCGCTCAGCGCGCGAGCAGGACCACCGCGGTGACGAGCACGACGACGAACGCCCCCGAGGACGCGATGCTGATCCGCTCGACCAGGCCGTCCTTCGTCGCCGTGATGAGCTGGAGCACGAAGCTGACCAGCACGCAGAGGACGAAGACCAGCAGCAGCCAGGCGAACGAGTCCTTCTGCGTGAGCGTCAGGACCAGCACGGCGCCGACGACCGCGAGCAGCCAGACCGGCAGCACGGACGTCAGCCTGAGGCGACGCTGGTCGGTGGGCGGCACGGGCTCGGTCACGCGCCCCATCATGACAGAGCGGGTCGCCCGCGCCCCGACCGTCGGTCACCGCGGCCCCGACCGTCCGGCCGCCATCGCCCCGACCGTCCGGTCGCCGCGTCCCGACCGTCCGGTCGGGAGGGGCACTTCCCGAGCATCACTAGGATGTGTGCACGACTCCCCCACGCCCTGGAGGTCCTGTGGCCCAGCTCCTGGTACTCACCTCAGCCGCGCCCGGCGACGTCCTGCCGAGCCTCGGTCTGCTGAGCCACCGGATCCGCCACGTCCCCGCCGAGGCCGCGCAGCTCGTCAACGCCCCGCAGAGCGACCTGATGTTCGTGGACGCCCGCACGGACCTCGCGAGCGCCAAGGCCCTCTGCAAGATCCTCGCGACGAGCGGCTCGACGACCCCGATCATCCTGGTCGTCACCGAGGGCGGCCTGACCGCGGTCAACAGCGAGTGGAACGTCGACGACGTCGTGCTCGAGACCGCCGGACCCGCCGAGGTCGACGCCCGCATCCGCCTGAGCGCCGGGCGTGCGTCGAAGAACCAGACCGGCTCGAAGATCCAGGCGTCCGGCGTCGTCATCGACGAGGCGAGCTACTCCGCGAAGGTCCGCGGACGGCCGCTCGACCTCACCTTCAAGGAGTTCGAGCTCCTCCGCTTCTTCGCCACCCACCCGTCGCGCGTCTTCACCCGCGAGCAGCTCCTCAGCGAGGTGTGGGGCTACGACTACTTCGGTGGCACACGGACCGTCGACGTGCACGTCCGACGACTGCGCGCGAAGCTCGGCGACCTCGAGTCCCTCATCGGCACCGTCCGGAACGTCGGGTACCGCTTCAACGTCTACGACGACGAGGCCGACCGGCTCGCGGCGCAGTAGTGGACGTCGCGCTCGAACGGTTCGTCGTCCCCGGTGAGCCCCGCCCGTTCTCCGACCAGACGCTCGTCGACGTGCGCGCCGGCCGGGCCGCGGTCGTCGGGGACGAGCGCGGGGTCGCCGTGGTCCGCGACGGCGAGCTGGAACTCGTGGTCGGCCAGGAGGCACGGGGCCGCGGCCTCGGGACCGCCCTGGTCGAGCAGGTGCTCGGCACGGGCGGCGGGGCCGCACCTTTGGTCACGCCGGCTCCCCGGCTCGCGTGGGCGCACGGTGACCACCCCGCTGCCCGGGCGCTCGCGGCACGGTTCGGGTGGACGCCCGTCCGCACCCTCCTGCAGCTCCGCGCGCCGATCCCGTCCGTGGCGCCGGACCCCGCCGTCCCCGCCGGGTACTCACTGGCGGCGTTCCGCGCCGGTGACCACGGCGACGAGTCCGACTGGCTCGGCCTCAACGCCGCGGCCTTCGCGCACCACCCCGAGCAGGGGCGGATGACGCTCGACGACCTCCGTGCCCGTGAGGCCGACGACTGGTTCTCCGGCGACGACCTGCTGCTGCTCCGCGACGAGGCCGGCGTGCTCGCCGGGTCGTGCTGGCTCAAGGTCGAGGACGGGATCGGCGAGTTCTACGCCGTCGCCGTCCGCCCCGACCTGCAGGGACGCCGGCTCGGTGGGGTGCTCATGCGCGCCGGGACGGCACGACTGGTCGGACGCGGCCTCTCCGCCGCGGCGCTCTACGTCGAGGGCGACAACGAGCCCGCACTGGCGCTCTACCGCCGGTCCGGGTTCGAGCAGCACGCGATCGACGTGCAGTACGCCGCTCCCTAGCCGCCCACAGGCCGGTCGTTCACCGCCCGTTTCCACAGGGTCCACCGACGACGCCCCGGTGGCAGGGGCCGGGTGGCAGGATGTGGGCATGGACACCGAACCGCAGCTCGACGGCGAATCCGTCGCACCGGACCTCGACGACTTCGACGAGGTCGTCGAGATCGAGCACGAGTCGCTGCCCACGGACCGCTACTTCGACCGTGAACTCAGCTGGCTGCGGTTCAACCAGCGCGTGCTCGAGCTGGGCGAGGACCGCACGCAGCCGATCCTCGAGCGGGCGAACTTCCTGGCGATCTTCGCGTCCAACCTCGACGAGTTCTTCATGGTGCGGGTGGCCGGCCTGAAGCGCCGCATCGACACCGGCATCGCCGTCCCGACCAACGTGGGCCGCGCACCGGCCGACGTGCTGCGCGACATCGCCACCAAGGCGCACGAGCTGCAGGACCGGCACGCCCAGGCCTTCATCGGCTCGCTCAAGCCCGACCTCGACGCCGCCGGCATCCACATCGAGCACTGGTCCGACCTCGACGAAGCCGACCGGCTCCGGATGCGCGAGTACTTCAACGAGCAGATCTTCCCGGTCCTCATGCCGCTGGCGGTCGACCCGGCGCACCCGTTCCCGTACATCTCCGGGCTCTCGCTCAACCTCGCGGTGCGCGTGCGCAACCCGAAGTCCCAGCGGCAGGAGTTCGCGCGCCTCAAGGTGCCGCAGAACTTCTCGCGCTTCATCAAGCTGCCGGACGACAACTCCGGGCGCATGCGGTTCATCCCGCTCGAAGACCTCATCGCGAACCACCTCGACGACCTGTTCCCGGGGATGGAGGTGCTCGAGCACCACGTGTTCCGGGTCACCCGCAACGAGGACGTCGAGATCGAGGAGGACGAGGCCGAGAACCTCATCCAGGCGCTCGAGCGCGAGCTCCTCCGCCGTCGCTTCGGCCCGCCGATCCGCCTCGAGATCACCGAGGACATGGACCCGGTGACCCTCGACCTGCTCGTCCGCGAGCTCGACATCACCGAGCAGGAGGTCTTCCGGCTACCGTCGCCGCTCGACCTCGGCGGCCTCTTCGAGATCGCGAAGATCTCGCGGCCGGACCTGCACTACCCGAAGCACGTCCCGACCACGCCGGTGCAGTTCCAGCCCGGCGAGCCGAACACGAAGCCCGACCTCTTCCGCGCCATCAAGGCGAAGGACGTGCTCGTCCACCACCCGTACGAGTCCTTCGCGACGAGCGTGCAGGCCTTCCTCGAGCAGGCCGCAGCCGACCCGAACGTGCTGGCGATCAAGCAGACGCTCTACCGCACCTCCGGCGACAGCCCCATCGTCGAGGCCCTGATCGACGCGGCCGCCGCCGGCAAGCAGGTGCTGGCCCTCGTCGAGATCAAGGCGCGCTTCGACGAGCAGAACAACATCACGTGGGCCCGCAAGCTCGAGAAGGCCGGCGTGCACGTCGTCTACGGCCTCGTCGGGCTCAAGACGCACTCCAAGCTCGTGCTCGTCATCCGCCAAGAAGGCGGCACGCTCAAGCACTACAGCCACATCGGGACGGGCAACTACAACCCGAAGACCTCGCGCATCTACGAGGACATGGGCCTGTTCACGTCGGACGACACGGTGGGCAAGGACCTGACCCGCCTCTTCAACGAGCTGTCCGGCTACGCGATCGAGAAGAAGTTCAAGCGTCTGCTCGTGGCGCCGCTGCACCTCCGGAAGGGGCTGCTCAAGCGGATCCAGGCCGAGGCGGACAACGCCCGCGCCGGCAAGCCGTCCGGCATCCGCATCAAGGTCAACTCGATGGTCGACGAGCAGATCATCGACGCGCTCTACCTGGCGAGCCAGGCCGGGGTGCCCGTCGACGTGTGGGTGCGCGGCATCTGCTCGCTGAAGCCCGGCATGGAAGGCGTCAGCGACACCATCCGTGTCCGGAGCGTCGTCGGACGGTACCTCGAGCACTCGCGGGCGTTCGCGTTCCACAACGACGGCGATCCCGCGGTGTTCATCGGCTCCGCGGACATGATGCACCGCAACCTCGACCGCCGTGTCGAGGCCCTGGTGCGCCTGTCCGACCCGGCACACGTCACCGAGGTCCAGGAGATGTTCGACCTCGCGATGGCGGACACGACCAGCTCGTGGCACCTCGAGTCGGACGGCGAGTGGACGCGGCACTCCACCGATGACGACGGCCGTCCGCTCGACGACGTGCAGAATGTCCTCATGCGGAAGATCTCGGCGCGGAAGCGCTCCAGTCGGTGAGCGGCGGCTCCTCAGGGCCGGTCGTCGCCGCAGGGGCCGTCGTCTGGCGCGAGCGGGACGGCGTCCCCCTCGTCCTGCTCGTGCACCGTGACCACCACAAGGACGTCTCGTTCCCGAAGGGCAAGGTCGACCCGGGCGAGAGCGTCCCGACGACCGCCGTGCGCGAGATCCACGAGGAGACCGGGTACCGCGTGCACCTCGGCGCTCCGCTCGGCACCGCCGAGTACGTGCTGCCGAGCGGTCGCGACAAGGTCGTGCACTACTGGGCGGCGCGGGTCTCCACCAAGGAGCTCGAGCGCGCCGGCAGGTTCCACCCCAACGACGAGGTCGCGTCCATCGAGTGGGTCACCCTCGACGACGCCCGAGCCCGGCTGACCTACGAGCGCGACGTCGCGATCCTCGACCGGTTCGCGGAGCGCGTCCGGGCCGGTGAACACCGCACCTTCGCCCTCATCGCGCTCCGGCACGCCAAGACCCTCCCCGGTTCGGACTGGGACGGCCCGGACGCCACCCGCCCGCTGCTGCCGGTCGGGCGTGCGCAAGCCAAGGCGGTGGCGTCGCCCGTCGCCGCCTTCGGGCCGAAGAAGATCGTCAGCAGCACGGCGGCGCGGTGCCTTGCGACCGTCGAGCCGCTGTCCGCCACGACGAAGCTCGGCGTCTCCAGCACGCCGGACATCAGCCAGGACGCACACGACCGCGGCGCCGCCGACGTGAAGGGCGTCGTGCGGAAGCGCCTCGAGAAGGCGAAGTCCACGGTGCTCTGCTCGCACGGACCCGTGCTGCCCGACATCATCGCCCGCATCGCCACCGCGACGGCCGACGACAGCGGCCGGTTCGACCTCCGACGCGCCGCGATGCTCTCGGTCGGCGACTTCGCCGTGATGCACATCGCCGACGGACGCCTCGTCGCCGTGGAGACGCACCGCAACACCGTCGCGGCGTAGGCCGACACGACCGGGGCGAGTCGCGCCTCCAGGCCGTCATCGCATGCGTCCGCATGCGATCGTGCAGTGCACGACGTTCCCGATCCTGCACCCGTCGCGACGCCGGCGCACGGCGCCGCCGCGGCGACACCCCCTCGTTCACCTCCCGTTCACCGGGGCGGGTGATCCCCGTCACCTCGCGTCCCTACAGTCGCTCCCGGGTCAGCACCGGCCCGCGGGACCAGCAGCGGTCCCACCTGCACTGACATTCCCGAAGGGACCCCTGTGAACATCAAGCGAATCGGTACGGTCGCGGCAATCGCGATCGCCGGCGCGGTCGTGCTCTCCTCCTGCGCCTCGAACGAGGGCGGCGACGCTGGCGCGGCACCCTCCTCGAGCTCCGGCACGGACTACTCGAAGCTCTCGGGCACCCTCACCGGCTCCGGCTCCTCGGCGCAGCAGACGGCGCAGGCCACCTGGACCGCCGGCTTCCAGAGCGTCGCCTCCGGCGTGACGGTCAACTACTCGCCCGACGGTTCGGGCGCCGGCCGCAAGAACTTCATCTCGGGTGCCGCGGACTTCGCCGGCTCGGACGCCGCGCTCTCCGACGAGGAGCTCTCCGGTTCGTTCGCCGCCTGCGCCGCGGACTCGAAGGCCATCGACATCCCCGTCTACATCTCCCCGATCGCCATCGCCTACAAGGTGGACGGCGTCAAGGACCTCACGCTCGACGCGAAGACGATCGCCGGCATCTTCTCCGGCAAGATCACCAAGTGGAACGACTCGCAGATCAGCTCCCTGAACAAGGACGCGAAGCTGCCGGACGCGAACATCACCGTCGTGCACCGCTCGGACGACTCGGGCACCACCGAGAACTTCTCCGAGTACCTCGACGCGAACGCGAAGGACGCCTGGGGCAAGGAGCCGAGCCAGACCTTCCCGTACCAGGTCGGCGACGCCGCCGCGAAGACCTCGGGTGTGGCCTCCTCGATGGCCAGCGCCTCGAACGCCATCACGTACATCGACGACTCCGGCGCCGGTGACCTCGACAAGGCGAAGCTCATGGTCGGCGACAAGGCCACCGAGATCTCGGCCGAGGGCGCTGCGAAGGTCGTCGCGGACTCCGAGGTCGCCTCGGGCCGCGAGGACAACGACCTCGCGATCGACATCAACCGCGAGGACACCGCCGACAACGCGTGGCCGCTCGTGCTCGTCTCCTACGCGATCGCCTGCCAGGAGTACAAGGACGCCGACAAGGGCAAGCTCGTGAAGGGCTACCTCGACTACGTCGTCTCGAAGGACGCGCAGGACGCCGCCGCGAAGGAGGCCAAGTCGGCCGCCCTCTCGTCGGACCTCTCGGAGAAGGCCGCGAAGGCCGTCGCCTCCATCAAGTAAGTCCCCCTGAGCGCCCGGACGCCGGTCCCACCCAATCGACCGGCGTCCGGGCACTCGCCCGTCACGGCGTGAGGCGCCGGCCACACCAGGTCGGCCGGTCCCGGAGCCACGCAGGCGACGCCACGACGGACGCACCAACCGAGCACCGCCCGAACCCGACGCCTCCCCCGGCGTTCCTCCGACAGGAGTCCCATGACGACCGCACCGGCCCAGCCAGTAGCCCCCGTCGCCCCGAAGCCGAAGGCCGTCGTCCGCATCGGCGACCGGGTCTTCTCCGCCGCATCGGTCATCGCCGGCGGCCTCATCCTCTTCGTCCTCGTGCTCGTCGCCGCCTTCCTGGTCTGGCAGAGCATCCCGGCGTTCACCGCGAAGGTCGGCGAGCTGCCGAACCAGGCCACGAACTTCTGGGACTACGTCGGGCCCCTCGTCTTCGGCACCGTCTGGTCCGCGCTCATCGCGCTCGTGATCGCGGTGCCCCTCGCGCTCGGCATCGCCCTCTTCATCAGCCACTACGCACCCCGCCGGCTGGCCCCGGTCCTCGGCTACGTGATCGACCTGCTGGCCGCGGTGCCGTCGGTGGTCTACGGCCTCTGGGGCATCGTGGTCCTGGCACCGTTCGTCAAGCCGTTCTACGTGTTCCTGAACACCTACCTCGGCTGGATCCCGTTCTTCTCCGGGCAGGTCACCGGCACCGGCCGCACGATCCTCACCGCCTCGATCGTCCTCGCCGTGATGGCGATCCCGATCATGACCGCGGTCATGCGCGAGATCTTCCTGCAGGCGCCGCGCCTCAACGAGGAGGCCGCACTGGCCCTCGGGGCCACCCGCTGGGAGATGATCCGGATGTCGGTGCTGCCGTTCGCGAAGTCCGGCATCGTGTCCGCGATCATGCTCGGCCTCGGTCGTGCGCTCGGCGAGACCATGGCCGTCGCGCTCGTCCTCTCGGTCTCCACGAACGTGACGTTCCAGGTGCTGATCGCGCAGAACCCGTCGACGATCGCGGCGAACATCGCCCTGCAGTTCGCCGAGGCGTCCGGCACGGCCCTCAACGCGCTCATCGCGACGGGCCTGATCCTCTTCGTCATCACCCTGGTCATCAACATGCTGGCGCGCTACATCGTGCGCAAGCGGGTCTCCTGAGAGGTCACGCCCGATGTCCCTCGCGCTCCGTCAGTCCGGCATGACCGGCAACGCCTACGCCAACGGCAAGCTGCACAAGTCCGTGCCGTGGCTCCTCCTCGTCGGCTCCTGGGTCGCGCTCATCCTGGTGTTCGCGCTCCTCAACGCCGGCGGTGCCGTCAAGGACTTCAACGTCGTCGCCGCGGTGTTCCTCGGCACGGTCCTGTTCGACGTCCTGATCGTCGTCGTCTCGCGCATCGTCGAGGGTGGCCGCAAGGCCGTCGACCGGCTCATCACCTCGCTCGTGGTCACGGCGTTCGTGATCGCGGTCCTGCCGCTCGTGTCCCTGCTGTGGACGGTCCTCGCCGACGGTCTGCACCGGTTCGACGCGCAGTTCTTCTCGAACTCGATGCGCGGCGTCATCTCCGAGGGCGGCGGCGCCGTGCACGCCCTCATCGGCACGCTCGAGATCACGCTGTTCGCGGCGCTCATCTCGGTGCCGATCGGCCTGCTGACCTCGATCTACCTCGTCGAGTACGGCAAGGGCGCGCTCGCGAAGGGCATCACGTTCTTCGTCGACGTCATGACGGGCATCCCGTCGATCGTCGCCGGTCTGTTCGCCTACTCGCTGTTCGCACTCTTCCTCGGCCCGGGCGCCCGCTTCGGTCTGGTCGGCTCGGTCGCCCTGAGCGTGCTGATGATCCCGATCGTCGTGCGCTCCACCGAGGAGGTCCTGAAGATCGTCCCGATGGAACTCCGCGAGGCCTCGTACGCCCTCGGCGTCCCGAAGTACCTCACCATCCTCAAGGTCGTGCTGCCCACTGCACTCGCCGGCATCACCACCGGCGTCATGCTCTCCATCGCCCGCGTCATCGGCGAGACCGCGCCGCTCCTGGTCACGGCCGGGTTCACCGCGAGCATGAACTACGACCTGTTCAAGGACCCGATGATGACGCTGCCGGTGTTCGCGTACACGCAGTACTCGCAGCAGGGCGCCAACCCGGTGCCGTTCGTCGACCGGGCCTGGACCGCGGCGCTGCTGCTCATCATCATCGTGATGCTGCTCAACCTGCTCGCCCGGTTCATCACCCGCCTCTTCGCCCCCAAGCTCAGCCGCTAGTCCCCCACCCAGCGACCAGCGTCACCACCCACCCCCGAAGGAATCACGTGTCCAAGCGCATCGAGGTCGACGGCCTCAACGTCTACTACTCGAAGTTCAAGGCGGTCGAAGGCGTCGACATCACGATCGAGCCCCGCACGGTGACGGCGTTCATCGGTCCGTCCGGCTGCGGCAAGTCCACGTTCCTCCGCACGCTCAACCGCATGCACGAGGTCATCCCGGGTGCCTACGTCGAGGGCTCGGTCAAGATCGACGGCGACGACCTCTACGGCCCCGGTGTCGACCCGGTGCTCGTGCGGCGTCAGGTCGGCATGGTGTTCCAGCGCCCGAACCCGTTCCCCACCATGTCCATCAAGGACAACGTCCTCGCCGGCGTGAAGCTCAACAACAAGCGCATGTCGCGATCCGAGGCGGACGACGTCGTCGAGCGCTCCCTGCAGGGTGCGAACCTCTGGAACGAGGTCAAGGACCGCCTCGACAAGCCCGGCATGGGCCTGTCCGGTGGCCAGCAGCAGCGCCTCTGCATCGCCCGTGCGATCGCCGTGCAGCCGGACGTGCTGCTCATGGACGAGCCGTGCTCCGCGCTCGACCCGATCTCGACCCTCGCCATCGAGGACCTCATCGAGGAGCTGAAGAAGGAGTTCACGATCGTCATCGTGACCCACAACATGCAGCAGGCCTCGCGCGTCAGCGACAAGACGGCGTTCTTCAACATCGCCGGCACCGGCGCTCCCGGCAAGCTCATCGAGTTCGACGACACCGCCACGATGTTCTCGAACCCGTCCGTGCAGGCGACCGAGGACTACGTCTCCGGCCGCTTCGGTTGATCGGCGCGCGCTCCGTCCGCTGACGGGCAGCCTGGAGGCCCGGTGCACGTCCGCCACGGACGGCACCGGGCCTCCGTGCGTGCGTCCGGCAGCGCGCGCCGTGGTGCCGGCCCGGAGCAGGGACATCGGCGGGGCGTCGAGCCGCTCCGGCGCAACGCGTGCGCATCGAGCGACACCATCGATGTCGTACGACCGCGACGACGTCGCTCGTTGCACACGCGCACGACCCGCGTCCGCGCACGAACGACACCACCGATGTCGTACGACCGCGACGACGTCGCTCGTTGCACACGCGCACGACCCGCGTGCGCACACGGACGACACCATCGATGTCGTACGACTGCGACGACGTCGCTCGTTGCACACGCGCACGACCCGCGTCCGCGCACGAACGACACGACCGATGTCGTACGACCGCGACGAC
Organism: Curtobacterium sp. L1-20; assembly: GCF_048755855.1. GTDB lineage: Bacteria > Actinomycetota > Actinomycetes > Actinomycetales > Microbacteriaceae > Curtobacterium. The sequence goes on from NZ_CP151473.1 coordinate 117,392, forward strand.
GTCGCTCGTTGCACACGCGCACGACCCGCGTCCGCGCACGAGCGACACCACCGGTGTCGTACGACTGCGACGAAGTCGTTCCGGGTCGGCCGGCTCCACGCAGCGCGGCCGAAGGAGCCGACCACGCAACGCGGAGGTGCCCACGCAGTGACTGCGTGGGCACCTCGAGGAGCGTGAGCGGCGGACGACCCGCCGACCGTCAAGCGGTGGGGACCGCCATGATCGGCGTCGTCGTCGGCTGGTCGGATCCACCCTCGGGCTCGACCGTCATGCCGATCGTCGTCCCGCGGGCCATCTTCCCGTCGAGGACCGCCGAGTGCACCCCGTCGGACGCGCCGTTCAGCAGGCCGGCGGCGTTGATCTTGCCGCCCTCCCCCTCGGAGCCGATGTACCAGAGCTCGTAGGTCTTGCCCTTCGGAGCCTCTTCCACGCCGTCGAGGATCACGGCGGACTTGCCGAGCCGGTTGGACCAGACGACCGTGGCCGTCCCGCCGCCGGCGACCTTCGCGGTGCTCCGCTTGAAGTCGGACGCTGCGTAGATGCGGTCGAGGCCACTGCTGGCCTGGGTCGTCCCCGGGCCGGACTGCTCCGACGGGGAGAACACCGTGCCCACACCGAGGCCGACACCGAGGAACACCACGGCGACCGCCGCTGCGGACAGCAGGGCTGCCGGGCGGGCGAACCACCGGCGGCGAGCCGCAGCAGCTGCCGGACCGTCTGCACGGGTGCGGCGCGTGGCGGGGGTGAAGCGCGCCTCCTGGCCGGCGTCGTCGGTGGTCTGCACGACCGGGGCGACCGGTGCGGCGGCCTCGGCCGGCGCAGCGGGGACGGACGCCGCGAGCGGTGCCGCCTGCGGGGTCGAGGCGATCTGGGCCATCAGCGAGGACTTCAGTGACGCGGGCGGTTCGATCGGGGTGACGGCGTACGCGAGCTGCAGCGCGGTCTCGCGCAACGAGCTGCTCTCGGCCTGGAGCTCCGGGGAGGAGTCCAGCGCGGCGTCGAGCAGGGCGCGCTCGTCGTCCGTGAGGGAGTCGAGGGCGTAGGAGCCGGTCAGCAGTGCCGGGTCGTCGTGGCGTTCGGTCATGATGTCACCCCCATTTCGTCGCGGAGTCGGATCATCCCGTCGCGGAGACGGGTCTTGACGGTGCCGATCGGGACACCGAGGTGTTCGGCCATCTCGCTGTGCGAGTAGCCGCCGTAGTAGGCGAGCTGGACTGCCTGGCGCTGGAACTCGGTGAGTTTCGCGAGCGCCCGGCTGACCCGTTCGTGCTCGATGCGGATCTCGACCGACTCGGAGACCTGGTCGAAGCCGGCCTCGAAGTCGCGGATGCCGATCTTGGTGTCGCGGTCGTGGGAGGACTGCGAGGCCCGCACCCGGTCGACCGCTCGGCGGTGCGCCATGGTGAGGATCCAGCTCGCCGCCGTCCCGCGCTTGCGGTCGTAGCGGGTGGCCTGCTGCCAGACCTCGAGGAAGACCTCTTGTGCCACTTCCTCGGACTGCGCACGATCCCGGAGGAGGCGCGTCACGAGACCGAGCACACGGCCCGACAGCACGTCGTACAGTTCGGAGAAGGCAGCCTGGTCGCCGGTCGCCACACGGGCGAGGAGATCATCAGGCGACGCCTGAGCCGGCTCTGCTGAGCTCCAAGCTTCGGTGTCGCGTTCCACGAGGGCAAGCATTGCAGGTTTCCCTCCTCCCGGTTGCGATTGGCCTGTGAGTTCCGACCGACGAGGTGTAGGACCGCCGGGCCGGAGTGGACGAGGGCTCGTGTGCCCCGCAGGGAATTGACCGCCAGGGAGCGGACCGGGTCACACGAGGCCCTCGCTTCGTGGCCGGCGATGCCTGCCACGGTGATGATTCGGCACCCTCGGGCCGTCGGATTGGAGCAGTTCTCAAACCGGTCGGTACGGTCGGCCCGCCGCGGGTCGGGTGTGCGCCCTGGCCGGTGTCCGGCGGCCGGCTCGGGGCGCGCCCGGGACCACATCGTGTCCACCGAGAGTGAACACGCTCGTGCGCACAGCCTTCGTCTCGTAGAATCGATCTCGCCGGGCCGCAGCAAGCCCCGGGCTCCAAAATTCGCCGCTTCGAGCGGCCTCGCGCCGAGAGGCGCTTCTGCGGCTCGGCTTCTCTCTGCCCTGAACGGGCGCCGGTCACGCGCCCGAGGCGCGCTGCTCCGCTGTTCCGCTGCCCCGCCGTTCCGACGACGAGCAGCGGTGTGCGTCCCCGCGCCGCCCGTCCTGGAGGCGCGGTGCGGCTCCGGCCCCCGGCTCGCTCAGTCCAGGCTGTCGCGACGCCAGAGCGCCGCCGCCTCGGTCAGGTCGGCAGCCAGTTCCGTGAGGCGGAGGGCCCGCGTCGTCAGCTCGCTCGCACGGTCCGCCGCCGTCAGGTCCGAGTCGTCCGCGACCGACGTCGCACCGGCCGCCGTGAGCCGGCAGAACGCCGCACCGCGGTCGAGCGCCACCGCGAGGTCACCCGTGTACAGGCCGTGCAGGATCCGGTCCGCCAGCGTGAGGATCTCCGCCGGGCCCGTCGGCTCCTCGGCGCCGGCCACGGCCTGGTCGATCGTGCCGATGCGCTCGGCGCCGCGCTCGAAGAAGTAGGCGACCTCCGTCGGGTTCTGGCGGATCACGGTACGGACGAGGTAGATCCGCCACAGGGCGCCCGGGAGGGTGTGCGCACCGACGCGCGCCCACAGCTCGGCGATCGCGTCGATGCCGTGCACGTCCGTGTAGGTGACGAGGCGCTCGACGACCGCGGGGTCCGGGTCCTCGCGCACACGGTGCAGCAGGGCGTTCGCGGTCTCGTGCGCGACACGGTTCACCACCGCAGGGTCTTCGCCGCCCTGGATCGCGGCGAACTCCTGGTCGGTGAAGTGGACAGGACGGTGGTGATCGCGAGGCACCGCGACAGTGTAGGCGCGGCCGGTGACGTTCCTCGTCCCCCGTTCGCCCAGAACGCAACGGTGCCGATCCGGGTACCGTGCTCCCGCAGGGAGGCACTCCTCCCGGACGTGAAGAAGAGGACACTCCATGAACGCCCTGCTCATCATCCTGGCCGTGATCGCGGTCATCCTGCTGTTCGTCGGCGGTTTCGCCGCCAGCCTGAAGTTCCTGCTCTGGGTCGGCATCGTGCTGTTGATCATCGCGGTGATCGCATGGCTCCTGCGGACCCTCACCGGTCGGCGCAGCTGACCCCAGGACAACGGTTCCGAACCAGAGGCCCTCACCCGCTAGCCTTGCGGGTGAGGGCCTCTAGCTCAGTTGGTAGAGCACCGGACTTTTAATCCGAGGGTCGTGGGTTCGAGCCCCACGGGGCCCACATCCTCCCGAACGCTACCTCTCCATCTCCGTTTCCGCGGTCGCTTGGAGCGCCTCTCCGTTCAGGGACACTCGGTCGGCGGTCACCGGAGGCTCGGACTGCTCCGCGTAGAATCCCGGCCGTGGCCCGACGAACCGACGGCGGATGGCCGGACGGTCCCCGTTCGCTGCCGCTCAGACGACGACGCCGGAGGCGACGACTGCTCCCCGCAGTCGCCCTCGGCGCGATGAGCCTCGGCGTCGCCGGGTTCCTCGTCATGCTGCCCACCGTCTCCGACGCGTGCCAGCCCGTCCCGGGAACGCCGGACGTCTCGACCACCCGAGCAGCCGCAGCCCTGGCGCCCGGGTCCGACGTGCTCATCGTCGGCGACTCGTACACGACCGGTCGCGGCTCGTACGACGGCACCCACGGCTGGGCGCAGGACCTCGTGGCGGACCGGGGCTGGGACGCGACGATCGACGGCGTCCCCGGCAGCGGCTACGTGAACACCGGTGCGACGAACTCCGCCCGGTCGACCTACCTGTCGCGCATCGAACGGCGCGGGTCGCTCGACCCGGAACTCGTGATCGTCCAGGGCAGCCAGAACGACTGGCTCGTCAGCTCCGCGACCCTCGAAGCCCGTGTCGAGCGCACGCTCCGTGCGGCGAAGCGACAGTGGCCGCATGCCGTCATCGTGGCGATCGGCCCGTCCGCCCCCCAACCGCGCGCGGAGACCACGACCGGGATCTCGTCAGCGGTCGCCGCCGGCGCCCGTGCCGCAGGTGTCCCCTTCGTCGACGCGCTGGACCGGCAGTGGTTCACGAAGATGAACAGCGGCAGCTACGCGGCCGGCGACGGGCAGCACCTCAACGACGACGGCTACCGGTACCTCGCGGCCAAGATCGACAGCGCGCTCGAGGAACTCGCCACCCCGCGCGCCGGCGAGCAGTGCGCGTGACGCGCCGGCCGGTCCCCGCCCACGCGTAGCGCGACCGGTCCCCACCCCCGACCGCCCCCGCTGACCGGGGTACAAGTCCTCCTCAGCCAGTTCATGGCCGTTCCACCGCACAGTTCAGTCGCCGTTCAGCGGACTGTTGGGCGAGCGCCGATAGTGTCGTGCCCGGATCCGATCGACGGGTCCTGCACCAACGCACCACCACAGAACGAACGGGGTACACCGTGATCGAGCCCATCGAAGCCACGCCGACCAGCACCACCGGTGACGCGCGCCGCATCGTCGAGCTCGCGACAGCGACCAACACGACGATGAGCAACGAGCTCCTGCTCGACACGCTCCGCCGGAACGCGAAGGTCACCACCCGCCACATCCGCAAGGACTTCATCGAGGTCGCGACTGCCACTGCCGTGCTCGGCTACGTGTGCAAGCAGCGCAAGGGCTTCGTCGCCCTCCGTGGCGACGACCCAGCCTGGGCGCAGGAGGTCGGGCGCTACGCCACCGAGTCCCTGGCGGTCGAGGCGCTGCGCATGCGTCGCGCCTGACCACACCGACCCACGGCGAAGGCCCCACCGGAGGATCCGGTGGGGCCTTCGTCGTGCCGGGGCTCGCTCGGCGATCACCGGCCGCCGTCGGCGGGTCCCGCCGCCACGACGCGGGCCGTCCGGCGAGGTCAGGCGGGGTCAGGACCAGACGCGGCGGATGCCCCAGCTGCCGGTCCACGACTCGTCCGGCTCTAGCCAGCGCAGGCCCTCACCGGAGTTCAGCGCGTTCGCCGGCGCCGTCATCGGCTCGACCGCGACGGCGAGTCCGGTGCCGTCCCCGCGCGGGAACTCGCGGGAGGTGAACACCTGCACGTACGGGAACGACGCGTCCTGCCACAGCTCGACGCCGTCGCCCTCCGGTCCGTGCAACGTGGTGCGGCGCACCCCGTCGGCGTCCGGTCGCACGTCGGTGTACGCGGTGTCGAGGTCCGCGTCGCCGGCACGCTGTCCCGAGCGCAGGTCGTACGGCGTGCCCTCCACGGGCACCGACCCGTTCGGCACCTTCTGCTCGTCGACGGTGAAGGCGGTCGCAGCGTCCAGCGTCACGACGAGGTCCTCGGCGGGGGTGTCCCCGGCGCGGAGGTAGGGGTGCGCGCCGATCGCGAAGGGCGCCCGGACGCCGGAGCGGTTGACGACCTCGTGGGTGACGCGGATGCCGTCCTCGACCAGCTCGTGGTGCACGCGGGTCTCGAGGGTGAAGGGCCAGCCGTGCTGCGGGTGAATCGTGGCTTCCTGCACGATGCCGGACTCGGTCTGCGACACGACCCGGTAGGGCGCGAAGCGGAGCAGCCCGTGCGAGGCGTTGCCGTACTTCGGCTCCGAGATGTCGAGCTGCTGCCGCTTGCCGTCCAGCTGCCAGACCCCGCCGGCCACGCGGTTCGGCCACGGTGCCAGCACGATGCCGTCCGCTCCGGGCGGCTGCTCCGACACCGGGAACGGCTCGGTGAGGTCGAACCCGGCGACGCGGAGCTCCCGGATGCCCGCCGCGACCTCGGTGACGATCGCCTCGACGACCCCGTCGGGCCCGGCGTGGCGCAGGTGGTACTGGCCACCGGTGGGTGCTGCTGCGGTCATGGGGTCTCGTTCCTTCCGTTCGGTGCCGGCTCGTCGCCGACACGGTCGTCGCTGCCGTCCGCGACGACGACGTCGACGCCGGCTGCCCGGATCGGGGCGACCGCGTCCGCCGTGGCCTCGGCGGTGACGACGACGTCGATGTCCTCGAGGGCGCGGACGACCCCGAGGTGGGCCCGGCCGAACTTCGACCCGTCCGCGACCACGACCGTACGCCGAGCCGTGGCCGCGAGCATGCGCTTCGCCTCGGTCTCGGGCAGGTTGACGTTCGTCAGGCCGTGCGCCACGTCGAGTCCGGTCCCGCCGAGGAACACCACGTCCGCGGCGATCAGCGGCAGCAGCGTGTTGTTGAACGGCGCGACGAGGGAGTGCTGGAGGGGCCGGAGCGTGCCGCCGGTGACGACGACGGTGAACCGCGGCACCGCCCGTTCCAGGGTGAGGGCCGTGGTGAGCGAGTTGGTCACGACGGTGACGTCGACCAGGTCGTCCCGTGCGACCAGTGCGGTCGCGACGGCGGCCGGGGTGGTGCCGACGTCGAGGACGACGCACTGCCCGGAGCGCACGAGCGCAGCGGCCGCACGGCCGATCGCGGCCTTGGCGACCTGGTGCTCCACGGCGGTCTCCTCGAACGGGCGTTCGCGGGAACCGACCCCGGGGCGGACGGCACCTCCGTGCACCCGCCGGATCCGCGCCTCCAGTTCGAGCGAGGCGAGGTCCTGTCGGACGGTCACCTCGCTGGTCCCGAGCGCGGCTGCCAGTGCGGCGGTCCGGACCATGCCGGGCGCGCCCTCGACGATGGAGACGATGCGGTCCTGGCGAAGCGGCGCGGGGAGCGCGCCGGCGAGGAAGGAGAGGTCGTCGTCCGTCATGTGCTCAGTTTCGCTTGCTTCCGGGGACTTTCGCAACGCTTCGGATGGAGGGTAGGGTGGGCCGGTGATCACCAAGCGCGCGACGAAGCTGGCGGACGGCCGCGACCTCATCTACTTCGACGACGCCGACTCGACGCTGCCGGAGGAACGCAGCATCGACGAGCGCGTGCTGGACCCGCGTCCCGAGACGGCGCGGATGCGGCAGGACGTGCTCACCGGCGAGTGGGTGTCCATCGCGGCGTCCCGGCAGAACCGGGTGTTCCTGCCGCCGGCCGACCAGGACCCGCTCGCTCCGCAGACGGCCGCCAACCCGTCCGAGATCCCGAGTCGCTACGACGTCGCCGTGTTCGAGAACCGGTCGCCGTCCTTCGGGCCGCTGCTCGAGGCGGACGACGCACCCACGTCGCTCGAGTCACTCAGCGACGTCGGCCTGAACCGACAGCTCCGGAGCGTCGGTCGCTGCGAGGTCGTCTGCTTCTCGCCGGAGACCTCCGGGTCCTTCGCGTCGATCTCCGAGTCGCGGGCGCGCACGGTCGTCGAGGCCTGGGCCGACCGCACGGCCGCGCTCTCCGCGATGCCCAGCATCCAGCAGGTCTTCCCGTTCGAGAACCGGGGCGAGGCGATCGGCGTCACGCTGCACCACCCGCACGGGCAGATCTACTCGTACCCCTACGTCACGCCCCGCACGCAGCGGCTGCTCGCGAGCATCGAGCGGTTCGGCCCCGACCTGTTCGAGCAGCACCTGGCGAACGAGCGCGCGTCGGAGCGGGTCGTCCTGGCGGGTGAGCACTTCACGGCCTTCGTGCCGTTCGCCGCGCGGTGGCCGATCGAGATCCACATGCTGCCGCACCGCCACGTGCCGGACTTCGCCGAGCTGACCGACGCCGAGAAGGACGAGCTGGCGCACATGCACCTCCGGCTCACCCGCGGGCTCGACGCGCTCTACGGCGACCCGACCCCGTACATCGCCGCGTGGCACCAGGCCCCGGTGCACACGGCCCGCGACACCGTGCGCCTGATGCTGCAGATCACCTCGCCGCGTCGTGCGGCGGACAAGTTGAAGTTCCTGGCCGGCAGTGAAGCCGCCATGGGCGCCTGGATCGGGGACCTCGTCCCCGAGAAGGCGGCCGAGTTCATCCGAGGAGGGATCGAACGCGCATGACGTTCCAGCAGGTCTACGGGTACGAGCCCACGGTGCAGTACTCCGCCCCGGGTCGGGTCAACCTGATCGGTGAGCACACCGACTACAACGACGGGTACGTGCTGCCCTTCGCGATCGACCGACGGACGACCGCGTCGATCGCCCCGCGCGAGGACCGGGTCCTGCGCGTGGCCTCGGCCTTCGAGCCGGACGCGGTGCACGAGCTCTCCCTCGACGACCTCGACCCGTCGCGCATGAACGGCTGGTCGGCGTACGTCTTCGGCATCGCCTGGGCCCTTCGCGAGCAGGCCGGCGCCGACCTGACCGACACGACCGGGTTCGACGTCTTCATCGACTCCGACGTGCCGGTAGGAGCAGGCTTGTCCTCCAGCGCTGCGATCGAGTGCGGCATCGCCCTCGCCTTCAACGACCTCTGGGACCTCGGACTCGACCGCAAGGCACTCGCCCGGGTCGGCCAGTACTCCGAGAACCACGCCGTCGGCGCCCCCACCGGGATCATGGACCAGTCCGCGTCGCTCCTCGGTGAGCAGGACGCCGTCGTGTTCCTCGACTGCCGCACGCTCGACACCGCCGTCGTCGACCTGGCACTCGAGGCGAACGGCCTCGAGGTCCTCGTGATGGACACCCGGGTCGAACACGCCCACGCCACCGGCGGCTACAAGGCTCGTCGCGACTCGTGCGAACGCGGCGCGCAGGTGCTCGGTGTCGAGGCCCTGCGGGACGTGTCGGTGGAGGACCTCCCGCGTGCGCAGGAACTCCTCGACGACGAGACGTTCCGACGCGTGCGGCACATCGTCACCGAGGACCAGCGGGTCCTCGACACGGTGCGCACGCTGCGCGAGCAGGGTCCGCGGGCGATCGGCTCGCTGCTCGTCGCCTCGCACGAGTCGATGCGCGACGACTTCGAGATCTCCGTGCCCGAGCTCGACCTCGCGGTCGCCACCGCGATGGAGCACGGCGCAGTGGGTGCGCGCATGACCGGCGGCGGCTTCGGCGGTGCTGCCATCGCGTTGGTCGACCGGGAGGCGCGTGGCGACATCGCCGCGGCCGTCACGTCCGCCTTCGCGGCGGCCGGGTACCGCGAGCCGAACCTCTTCACCGTGCACGCCGCGCAGGGCGCTCGGCGCGACTGAGGGGCCGCGCCGCCGCGACTCGGCCGGGCGGACAGTTTCGCGGCGCTCGACCCGCGGAAGTGTCCGCCGAGGCGCGACTCGGCCGGGCGCCAGCGCGCCTCAGCGCGTCATGTGCCCCGTCGTCACCGTCACGCCGCCCCCGGGGAAGCCCTGCGGGTGCACCACCCCGTGCTGGATCTGGTCCATCACGACGGAGCCCTGCCACATGCCGTAGACCAGCACCCCGGCGACGACGCAGACCGGCACCGCCAGGCACGCCGCCCACCGGACCACGTCGCCCAGGGCGCGGTACCCGAACCGTTCGAGGGTCGGCGGTACGAGCACGCCGACCGCCACCACGAGCACCAGGACGACCGTGACGACCGGCGCCGAGTGACCCTGCGCGGTCACGGTCAACGGTGCGGTCGCGACGACGTTCCCGTCGTCGTCGATCCAGTGGCCGGCGGCGTCCACCCCGCCGTGGTCGATCGAAGCGCTCCAGCTCGTCAGCGTCCCCGACACGACGAGCGCGATGACGCCCGCCAGTGCGAGGCCCCACGCTCGCGGTCGGAGCTTCCGTCCTGATGGTGCCATCACGGGCGCGGTGAGCAGCCGGTCGTCCCCCATGCGGCGACGGTAGCACCCACCGGTCCCGCGCGCGGTGCCCACGGGACAGGCGGGGCGGAGGCGAGCCGCGCCTCCGCCCCGATCGACGTGTCCCGCGGCGACCAGCCGACTCAGTGCAGGTGCCGCTCCGCCGCCTCGACCACGTTCTTCATGAGCATCGCGCGGGTCATCGGGCCGACCCCACCCGGGGTCGGCGACAGGAACCCGGCGACGGAGGCGACCGCAGGGTCGACGTCGCCGTGCAGCTTCGCCTTGCCGGTGTCCGGCGAGACCACACGGGTGATGCCGACGTCGATGACGGCTGCGCCCGGCTGCACCCAGTCGGGCTTGACCAGACCGGCCACACCCGCCGCCGCGACGATGATGTCCGCCCGCCGGCACTCGGCGGCGACGTCCTCGGTCAGCGAGTGGGTGAGCGTGGCGGTCGCCTCGAGCCGCGTGAGCAGCAGGCCGAGCGGGCGACCGACGGTCAGGCCCTGGCCGATGATCGTGACGTGTCGGCCCCGGATCGGGACGTCGTACGCCTCGAGCATGGCGACGATGCCCCGGGGCGTGCACGGCAAGGGCGCGTCGATCGTGCCGGCGCCGCCCGGGACGGCGAGCACGAGCTCACCGAGGTTGGTCGGGTGCAGGCCGTCGGCGTCCTTCGCCGGGTTCATCAGCTCGAGCATCGGGGTCGGGTCGATGCCCTGCGGCAGCGGGAGCTGCACGATGAACGCGGTGACCCGGGGGTCGTCGTTCATCTGCAGGATCGCGGCCCGGATGTCGGCGGCCGACGCGGTCTCCGGGAGGTCGATGCGGACCGAGTCGAGCCCGATCTGCGCCGAGTCGCGGTGCTTGCCCGCGACGTAGGAGACCGAGCCGGCGTTCTGCCCGACCATGATCGTGCCGAGTCCCGGACGGAACCCGTGGTCGTGGAGCCGGTCGATCCGGAGCTTCAGGTCGTCGAGCGTGCGGGCGGCGAGGGCGGTGCCGTCGATGCGGACGGCCGAACCCTCGCCAGCCCAGTGCTCGCGGGGCAGCGCGGCGGGACCGGTCGGCAGACCGGCGGTGGTGTCGGTCACGCGTACAGCGGGAACGCGTCGGTGAGGGCCTTCACCCGAGCCGAGAGCGCCGCGATGTCGGGGTTCGGCATGAGCGTCAGCGCGATGATGTCCGCGACCTCGGTGAACTCGGCGTCACCGAAACCGCGCGTCGCGAGCGCCGAGGTGCCGATGCGGACACCGGAGGTGACCATCGGCGGGCGCGGGTCGAACGGCACGGCGTTGCGGTTCACGGTGATGCCGACCTCGTGCAGCAGGTCCTCGGCCTGCTTGCCGTCGACCTCGGACTCGCGCAGGTCGACGAGCACCAGGTGCACGTCGGTGCCGCCGGTGAGGACGTCGATGCCGGCGCCCTTCGCGTCGGCCTGGGTGAGCCGGTCGGCGAGCAGACGGGCGCCGCGGAGGGTGCGCTCCTGGCGGTCCTTGAACTCCGGCTGGCCGGCGAGCAGGAACGCGGTGGCCTTGGCGGCGATCACGTGCATGAGCGGGCCGCCCTGCTGGCCCGGGAACACCGCGGAGTTGAGCTTCTTGAAGAGCGACTCCTCGTTGGACAGGATGATGCCCGAGCGGGGACCGGCGAGGGTCTTGTGCACCGTCGAGGAGACGACGTGGGCGTGGGGCAGGGGCGACGGGTGCAGGCCCGCGGCGACGAGCCCGGCGAAGTGTGCCATGTCCACCCAGAGCGTCGCGCCGACCTCGTCCGCGATCTCGCGGAACTTGGCGAAGTCGAGCTGGCGCGGGTACGCCGACCAGCCGGCGATGAGGACCTTCGGCTGGTGCTCGATCGCCTTCGCGCGGATGTCGTCGTAGTCGACCTCGAAGGTCTCGGGGTCGACGCCGTACGACACAGCGTTGTAGATCCGGCCGGAGAAGTTGAGCTTCATGCCGTGGGTCAGGTGGCCGCCGTGGGCGAGCTCGAGGCCCAGGATGGTGTCCCCGGCGGAGGCGATGGCGTGCAGGACCGCGGCGTTCGCGCTGGCGCCCGAGTGCGGCTGGACGTTCGCGTACGCGGCGCCGAACAGGGCCTTGGCGCGGTCGATGGCGAGCTGCTCGGCGACGTCGACGAACTCGCAGCCGCCGTAGTAGCGCTTGCCCGGGTAGCCCTCGGCGTACTTGTTCGTCAGGACGGAGCCCTGCGACTCGAGCACGGCTCGGGGGACGAAGTTCTCGGAAGCGATCATCTCGAGGGTGTCGCGCTGACGGCCGAGCTCCTGCTGCAGGACGGCGGCGATCTCGGGGTCGACGTCGCTGAGCGGGGCGTTGAAGGCGGCGCGGGCGGAGCCGGCGGCGGCCACGGGGGGCAGGTCGGTGATGGACACGGTTCTCCTACGTGGGTTGGCGACGACCCTGAGGTCGCGCACGGACGATCGGTCGGTGCAGCCCAGGCGTACGGCCGCGCACCGTGTCAGGTGTCGCTTCCCGATGGTGACCCATCCAACGCCAGTCGCGACCTGTCGATCGTACCGAGGCAGCCGGTTCGTGTCACCCTGGTTGCATGACCCTGCTGACGCCCGACGTGGACGAGCGCACCGACGTCGAGGTCTCGGTGCGACCGGACTCCCCGTGGGTCGCGGTCGTGTGGGACGACCCGGTGAACCTGATGTCCTACGTCACCTTCGTCTTCCAGCAGCACTTCGGGTTCCCCCGCGCGACGGCCGAGCGCTTGATGCGTCAGGTGAACGACGAGGGCCGGGCGATCGTGGCCACCGGCCCGCGCGAGGCGATGGAGGCCCACGTCGAGGCGATGCACGGCTACGGCCTGCAGGCCTCCGTGGACAGGGCCCCGACCCCGTGATCCCGTTCGTCCGCCGGGCCGACGGCATCCACCTCGGCATGTCCTCCGGCGAGCGCTCCGTCCTGTCGTCGCTCACGGAGCAGTTGCAGCAGGTGCTCGAGGGCGACCTGTCGTCGGACCCGGTCGCGACGCGGATGTTCCCGGACGCGTACCGGGACGACGCCGAGGCGAGCGCCGAGTTCCGTCGGTGGACCGAGTCGGACCTCGTGGCCCAGAAGACGACGAACGCGTCGATCGTGCACGCGTGGCTGACCGGGGCGCGGGACGGGGCGTTCGACGCGGAGGACGAGCAGGCCTGGCTCCGCTCCCTGACGGACCTCCGGCTGACCATCGCGGAGCGGCTCGGGATCGTCGACGCCACCACCGAGGAGCAGTCCTACCGGTCCGACTCGGGCGTCGGGCTGCGGGACGTCTACGACTGGGTCGGGTACGTGCAGGAGCACCTCGTCGAGACCCTCACCTCCGGTCGCTGAGGAGACGGGAGCGGTTCGCCCGGGCCCACTCGGCCAGCGAGGTCGGCGGCGTCCCGGTGATGCGCTCGACCGCGTCCGTCCGGGCGTCGACGCCGTCGAGACCGTGCCGGGCGACCCGGCCGAACTGCTGCCGGAGGCCCTCGGCCTGCCACGACGGCGCACCGGTGAGTCGGAGGAGGGCCGAGAACGCCCGACTCGGCAGGTGCAGGTAGCGGACGCGGCGCCCGAGTCCGTCGGACAGCGCCCGCGCGACCCCGCGCCCGTCCAGCAGTTCCGGTCCGGTCAGCACGGGTTCCGCACCGACGTGCTCGCCGCGCAGCAGGACGGTGGCGGCGACGCGGGCGATGTCGGCGGTGTCGATCCAGGCGATGCCCCCGCGCCCCATGGTCTGCGGGAACACCGAGCGACGGATCGCCGGGGCCGAGGACACCAGGTTCGTCATGAACCCCGAGGGGTGCAGGATCGTCCACTCGAGGCCGCTCGCACGGACGTCGTGGTCGACCTCCCAGACCGCCTTCGCCCACGGCATCGGTGAGTGCTCGGCGGCGTCGCCACCGGAGAGGTGCACGACCGCCCGGACACCGGCCGACCGGGCGGCACGGACGGCGCTCGCACCGTGCGCGTACTGCTGCTCGGTCGCCGCGGTGACGAGGAAGAGCTGGTCGACCCCGTCGAGCGCGCTCGTCAGCGCGGCGGTGTCCCCGAGGTCGGCAAGCCGTGCCTCGATGCCACGTCGACGGAACGCCTCGACCTGTTCCTGCCGGCGCACGACCGCGCGCACCGGCACCCCGGCGTGGTGCAGCCGGTCGATCGTCTTCCCGCCGACGTCGCCGGTCGCGCCGGTGACGGCGATGATCCCCGTGGTGTGCTGCATCGTTCCTCCTGGTATCAGTTTCCTGATACTCAACGCTACGCCGTACGCTGTCGCCGTGCCCGGTGACCTCCCAGTGACGCGCGACGACATCGACACGATCGCCGCGTGGACGGTGATCCGGGCGGCACGCGAACTGGCGCGGCGCCTCGCGGTGGAGCTCGGTCCACTCGACCTCTCCCCCGTCGAGTTCGGCGTCCTGGTCCAGCTCGCCGCCGCGGACGGACTGAGCCAGGCCGACCTGGCCCGCGCGGTCGGCATCCGACCACAGAGCATGACGACCCTCGTCGCCGCACTGCACGGCCGCGGCCTGGTGGACCGCGGCACCGAGCGTGGTCGCGGACGAGCGTCCCGGATCACCCTCACCACCGCGGGCGGGGAACTCCTCGCACGCGCGCACCCGCTGGTCCTCGCGAGCAACGACTGGTTCGGCGACCAGGGCGCGGTCGCGCTGGTGACCGCACTGCGCCCGCTGCTCGCGGACACGACCGGTCCGGCGGACACGCTGCCGTGACGGCCGGGAGGCGCGGCGCGGCCCCGTCGGACACCCTCGGTCAGACCGATCGACAGTCTTCCTTGCAAGGTCACCTGGCAAAGTAGTACCGTGGTGGTATGACCAGTCCGGACGCCGCCGACCTCGCCGGCGACCTGCTCACGATCCACGGGCGCATCCGTCGCACCCTGCTCACCGGCAAGGCCGACGAGGTCACCGCCTCCCAGACCGCAGCCCTCGGTCGGCTCCTCCGCCACGGGGAGAGCACGGTGGCCGACCTCGCCCGCGCCGAGGGCGTACGGCCACAGTCCATGGGGGCCACCGTCCAGGCGCTCGTCGACCTCGGCCTGGTCGAACGCCGCCAGGACCCGACCGACGGCCGCCGCACCCTGGTCCGTGCGACACCGGCCGGCGCCACCGCCCGGGAGGACGCCTGGTCCGCCCGCAGCCGGGTCCTCGCCGAACGGCTCGCGGCGCTCTCCGCCGACGACCGCGACACGGTCGCCCGGTCGCTCCGCATCCTCGGGCCCGTGGTCGAACCGTGACCGCCACCGCCTCCACACCGGTCTCCCCCGCGCCCGGGTCCGAGGGCAGCGGCTTCGGTCCGAAGCTCCTCGTCCCCGTCCTGGTCGGCCCGCTGCTCAACCCGATCAACACAACGATGGTGTCGGTCGCGCTGGCGCCGATCTCCCGCGACCTCGGCATCGGCGCCGCGCAGGCGATCTGGCTGGTCGCGGCCCTCTACCTGGCGAGCGCGATCGCCCAGCCGACGATGGGCAAGCTCGCCGACCGGTTCGGCCCGAAGAAGGTCTTCCTGACCGGACTCGTCATCGTCGGCGTCGCCGGCGTCGTCCCCGAGGTCCTGACGGGCTTCGGTGGCGCCGTCCTCGCCCGCGTGCTCATCGGCATCGGCACCTCGTCGGCGTACCCCGCCGCCCTGACGACGCTCCGGCAGCACTCGCTCCGGATCGGGAAGCCCACGCCGTCGCTCGTGCTCGGCGCGCTGTCGATCACCTCGCTCGTCTCGGCCGCCGCCGGGCCGCCCCTCGGCGGTGCGCTCATCGCCGCGTTCGGCTGGCACGCGATCTTCCTCGTCAACGTCCCGCTCGCCGCGTTCGGCATCGTCGTGTCCGCGCTCTGGCTGCCGTCCGACCGGCTCCGGCCACGAACCGACGAGGACCTGCCCGTGCTGACGGCGCTCGACCCGTTCGGCATGCTGCTCATGACGGGGACGGTCTCGGCGCTGCTGGTGTTCCTGCTCGACCTCTCCGCCGGGCTCTGGTGGCTGCTCGGTGTCGCGGTCGTCCTGCTCGTCGCCCTCGTGCTCTGGGAGCTCCGTGCCGTCCGGCCGTTCGTCGACGTGCGCATGCTCGCCCGCAACGGAGCGCTGTCGCGGACCTACGTGCGACTGTTCCTCGTCTACCTGCTGGCGTACACGATGACCTACGGGTTCTCGCAGTGGGTGCAGGACGTCGCGGGCTACCCGAGCGACGTCGCCGGGTACATGCAACTGCCGGCCGCGATCGTCGCAGGGGTCGCGTCGTTCCTCATCGCGCGGAAGACCGCCGTGCGCGGGCCCCTCGTCGTCGCCGCGGTCGTCCCCGTGGTCGGCGGGGCGCTCCTCCTGCTGCTGCACAGCGGGTCCCCCGTGTTCCTGCTGGTGCTCGCGCCGGCTCTGTTCGGTGTGCCGCAGGCCCTGGCGTCCGTGTCCAACCAGGCGGCGCTGTACCGCGTCGTGCCGTCCGAGTACATCGGCACTGCCGCCGGGCTCTCCCGCACGAGCGTCTACATCGGCGCGATCGCCGCGTCCTCGCTCATCGGCGGCGTCTTCGGCCAGGCACCGACCACGCCGGACCTGCACGTCCTGGCGTGGGTGATCGTCGGCGTCGCCGTGCTGCTGAGCGTCCTCACCATCGGCGACCGGGCGCTCGCGGAGCGGGCGCCGCGCTGACGCGGCCCTCCGCGGAGCCGGCGAGCGGCGACGGCGCCCACCGCGGAGCCGACGCGACCCGCAGCGGAGCCGGATCGGCGCCGACGCGACCGGTCCGCCGGTGCCGCACCGCGCCTCCAGGCGGGTTCTCCACAGGTGGCCCGACCCGACGGAACGGGCCGCGCGCGCCCGGTACCCTGAACCGGTGACCGACCCGATCGAGCCGACCCCCACGCACTGGACCCTCACGCTGGTCTGCGACGACCAGCCCGGGATCGTGCACGCCGTCTCCGGAGCGGTGGTCGCGGCGCACGGCAACATCACCGAGTCGCAGCAGTTCTCGAGCGTCGACACGAACACGTTCTTCATGCGCCTGCAGGTCATGGCGCCCGTCGACCGCGAGACCTTCGAGGAAGCCCTCGCCCCCGTGACCGAGCGCTACGACGCCCGCGTGCAGCTCGACGTCGTCGGGCGTCCGCTGCGCACGCTCGTGCTCGTGTCGAAGGCCGGACACTGCCTCAACGACCTGCTGTACCGGCAGCGCGGCGGCCAACTGCCGATCGAGGTCCCGCTGGTCCTGTCGAACCACCCCGACCTCGCCGAGCTGGCGGCGTTCTACTCGGTCCCGTTCGAGCACCGCCCGGTCACCGACCACGAGTCGAAGCAGCAGATGGAGCAGCGCCTCCTCGAAGCCGTCGACGAGCACGACATCGAACTCGTCGTCCTCGCCCGGTACATGCAGATCCTGTCGCCCGGCCTGTGCGCGGCGCTCGAGGGCCGGGCCGTGAACATCCACCACTCGTTCCTCCCCGGCTTCAAGGGAGCGAACCCGTACCGACAGGCGCACGCGCGCGGCGTGAAGCTGATCGGCGCGACCGCGCACTACGTGACGAGCGACCTCGACGAGGGGCCGATCATCGAGCAGAACGTCGTGCGCGTCGACCACACGAAGGACCCCGCCGAACTCGTGTCCATCGGCCAGGACGAGGAGTCCCGCACGCTCACCCAGGCGGTGCGCTGGATCGCGGAGGACCGCGTCCTCCTCGACGGCGCCCGCACGATCATCTTCAAGTAGGCAGCACCATGACGAACGCCCCGCAGTCCCCCGTCGACTGGGGAGACGTCCCCGACCCGTCGGCAGTCGGTCGGCCCCACCGGGAGTTCGACGGCTGGAAGCTGCTGCGGATCGTCGTCTGCACCGTCGGCCTGCTGTCGTTGGCGACGTGGGGCTACTTCGCGTGGCCGTTCCCGATGCCGGGCATCCTGTTCATGATCGGTGCGCCGGCGTTCGCCGCCGTCGTCTGGTACCTGTTCCGCTCGCCGGCGTCGCCGATCGAGACGGACGTGGTCGGCAAGACCATCGTCGAGGTGGCCCTGGTGATCGCCGCCGGGGCCTGCTGGCTCTCGATCGGGCACCCCGTGGTCGGGTTGGTCTTCGTCCTGGTCGCGGCACTGTCGGGTGTGGTGCAGTTCCGCAAGGAGACCCGGTGAGCGGGGCCGGACCGGTGCCGCCGGTCACGTCGGTCCCGTCCGCCGCTCCGGAGGCGCGAAGCACGCTGGTCCGGTCGAGTCGCGTCGTCGACGTGGCAGGCTCCACCGCGGACGGCTGGGTCCTCGTCGTCGGCGACACGATCCGCGCCGTCGGCTCCGGCACCGAGGCGCCCGCCGCCGACGACGTCGTCGACCTCGGCGACGCCGTCCTGACGCCGGGCTTCATCGACCTGCACGGCCACGGCGGCGCGACCGAGGCCTACGAGGACGACTCCGTCACGGCGGCCCTCGCCGTGCACCGGGCCCACGGCACGACCCGCTCGGTCCTGTCCCTCGTCGCGAACCCGGTGCCCACCCTGACCACCTCGCTCGCGCGGTTGCGGTCCGTCACGGACACCGACCCGCTCGTCCTCGGTGTCCACCTCGAGGGCCCGTTCCTCTCACCGCACAACAAGGGCGCACACAACGCGTCGTACCTGGTCGACCCGTCGCCCGTGGCCGTCGACGCCCTGCTGTCGGCCGGTGCCGGGGTCCTGCGACAGGTGACCATCGCACCCGAACTCCCGGGAGCACTCGACGCCGTCCGGCGCTTCGTGTCGGCCGGGGTCGTCGTCGCCGTCGGCCACACCGTCAGCACGTACGACCAGGCCCGCGCGGCGTTCGACGCCGGTGCGACGCTGCTCACCCACGCCTTCAACGCGATGCCCGGACTCCACCACCGCGCCCCCGGACCGATCGGCGCCGCGGTGGCCGACGACCGGGTCACGCTCGAACTCATCCTCGACGGCGTGCACGTGCACCCCGTCGTCGCCTCGACGCTGATGCGCGCGGCCCCCGGCCGGGTCGCCCTCATCACCGACGCCATGGGGGCCGCCGGCGCCGAGGACGGCTCGTACCGCCTGGGGTCGCTCGACGTCACCGTGACGGACGGGGTCGCGCACGTCGCCGGCACCGACACCATCGCCGGCTCGACCCTGACGCAGGACGTGGCACTGCGGAACGCGGTCGCCCACGCCGGACGGTCGCTGCCCGACGCGGTGGCAGCGCTGACCAGCGTGCCCGCCGCCGCACTGGGGTTCGGCGACCGGCTCGGGCGGCTCGCACCGGGCTTCGCGGCGGACCTCGTGGCGCTGTCGCCGGACCTCGAGGTGCGGCGCGTGTGGGGTGCCGGGCGCGAGGTGCGCTGACGGTGGGGTCGCTGCGAGCCGTCGGCTTCGACCTCGACGGCACGCTGTTCGACCACCGTGGTGCCGCCGCGGCCGGTGCCACCGCGTTCGTCGAGGGCCTGGGGGCCGTGGCCACCGCCGACGTGCTCCGTGCCTGGTCGACGGCCGAGCACGAGCAGTTCGAGCGCTGGCGTCGCGGCGAGATCGACTTCCGCGAGCAGCGGCGGGAGCGTCTCCGCGCCGTCCTGCCGATGATCGGCCACGCCGTCCCCACCGATCCCGGCCGACTGGACGCGCTGTTCGAGGACTACCTGCACGCGTACCGCGCGGCGTGGACGGCGTTCCCCGGCAGCGCGGCGCTGTTGCGGGAGCTCCGGGCGCGGGGGTTCCGGCTCGGCCTGCTCACGAACGGGACCGAGGAGCAGCAGCGCGACAAGCTGGTCCGGGTCGGCCTGGACGGGGCGTTCGACGTCGTCTGCACCTCCGAGCGCATCGGCGTGCAGAAGCCCGGTGCGCGGGCCTTCACGACCCTCGCCGAGGAGCTCGACGTCGATCCGAGCGACTGCCTGTTCGTCGGTGACAGCGTCGAGCACGACGTCGTCGGCGCGCGCGGGGCCGGCATGCGGGCGGTGCTGGTCGACCACGCCGCCGCCGGTGGAGCGGACGTCCGGTCCCTCGTGACGTCCGCCATCGCCGCGGCGCTGACGGAAGGGTCCGACGGGGACCGACACCGTCTCAGTGGAAACGCCTGACTCGTCGGCGAGCGCCGTCGAGGGGGCGACGGCGCGGACGGCGCTTCGTACGCTGACCGCATGACCACGATCCTGCTGACCGGGTTCGAACCGTTCGACGGCGCCGACCGCAACCCCTCCTGGGACGCCGTCTCCCGGGTCGCGGCCGACTGGCGGGGCGACGAGCGCGTCGAGGCGCTGCTCCTGCCGGTCGCCTTCGAACGCTCGGTCGCCGCGCTCACCCGAGCGGTGGACGACCTCGGGCCGGACCTCGTCGTCGCCGTCGGGCTGGCCGAGGGGCGGGCTGCCATCACCCCCGAGCGCGTCGCCGTGAACCTGGACGACGCCCCCGCGCCGGACGCCGACGGCGCCCAGCCCGTCGACGCACCCGTCCGGCCCGGAGGCCCGGCTGCGTTCTTCACCTCGCTCCCGGTCAAGCGGATGGTCGAGTCCGCACGCGCCGCCGGTGCACCCGCGGCCCTGTCGAACACCGCGGGCGGGCACGTCTGCAACCACGTCTTCTACGCGCTGCAGGAACTCACGGCGGACCGCCCGACCCTCCGGTCCGGGTTCGTGCACGTGCCGGCGACCCCGGAGACGCGGACGAGCGGCGACTCGCCGAACGCGGTCCCGCTCGACGTGATCGTGTCCGGGCTCGAGGCCGCGGTGCACGCCGCCGTCGACGACCGTGGATGACCTCCGGACCGACGGCTACGGACTCGAGGACCGTCGGAAGCACCTGGACATGGTCCAGGCCGTGGTCGCCCGGCTGGCCGGGGCATCGGCCGTCACGAAGGGCTGGCAGCTGCCCGTCGTCACCGCCGCCTACGGGTACGCCGTGGCGCAGCAGGCGTGGCGCGTCGCGATCGTCGGGGTGGGGTTGACCCTCCTGCTCGCCTCGGTCGACGCCCGGTACCTGCGGCAGGAACGGGCCAACCGTGCCCTCTTCCGCGGCGTCGCGCGGGGTGTCGTCCGCGACTACGACATGGACGTCGATCGCTACCTCGGCCGGTCGGACGGCGACGCGACCGGCGGCCGCGACGAGGACTCCACCTGGCGCGGCGTGCTCACGTCGGGCAGCATCGGCTGGTTCTACGGGCCGGTCCTCGCCGCCGGGGTGCTCGCGGCGGTCACCGCGGCGGCCGCGGCGGCCGCGCACTGAGTCGACGTCGGCCGCCGAGCCGACGCCCAGCGGCGAGCACGGGCACGGGCACGGGCGACCCGCCGCCGCGGCCGCGATACTGGTCCGGTGAACTGGTGGTCCGTCCTCGTCGCGGTCGTCTGCGGCGTGCTGCTCCTGTGGGGCGCCGTGGTGGTCGCGCTGCTCGTCGCCGCCTGTCGTTCCGGTGAGCGGGTCCGGCTGGTGCAGGCGCTCCGACTCGTCCCCGACGTGGTCCGGCTGCTCCGTCGCCTCATCGGCGACCCGACGGTGCCGCGCGGTGTCCGGGTGGCACTGGTCGCCCTGCTGGCCTACCTCGTGTCACCGATCGACCTGGTGCCCGACGTCATCCCGGTCATCGGGTACCTCGACGATGCGGTCGTCGTCGCCCTCGTCCTGCGGTTCGTGACCCGTCGAGCAGGGGCGGACGCCCTGACACGGCACTGGCCCGGATCCCCGGAGGGTCTCCGGGCGCTCCGCTCGGCGGTCGGTCTGCCCGCCGTCTGACCTCGGCCGCCGGAGTCGTACCGGCGCAGGGCTCGGGATCAGTGGTGCCCGTGGACCACCGCGTGGCCGAGTCCGCGGCGCATCATCCAACGGTTCACCGGGGTGGTGACGACGAACGCGAGCGCGAGGGAGAGCACGAGGGAGCCCCAGAACAGCCAGTCGGACAGCTGCGCCTCCATCGCCCCGGGGATCGCGACGACGACGGTGTTGTCGATGAGTTCCATGACGGCGATCGACACGGTGTCGGCGGCCAGCGCGATCTTCACGGCCGACGCCACGCTCGCACCCGAACGCAGGACACCGCGCATGGTGAGCGCGTAGCCGAAGACGAACGCGAGGACGACGGACAGGACGATCGTGCCGGCGTTGTGCATCCCCGTGGCGGTGCCGATCACCATCCCGAGGACCTCGCCGACGGCGCACCCGGTCAGGCAGTGCAGGGTCGCCTGGGCAGCCATCGCCCATCCGACCCCGGTCGTCCCGCCGTGCTCGGCGTGCTGGTCGTGGGTGGTCATCCTGCTTCCCTCCGCTCGGTCGCCGGCGGTCCGTCACCGGTCCGCTGGTGGTACCCCACCGGGGTACCCGGGGAGTGCAACGCCCGGGGCGTCCCGGTGTTCCCGGCGCGCCGCAGCCGCCACGCGGTGCCGAGCCCGCTCCCGGGGCGTCACCGGTCCACCGGTCGCCCGCCCACCTCGCTCGCCCACGCGGTGTCGGGGGTGGCGCCGACGCGCAGCGACAGGGTGCCGCCGCGGTTCACGAACGAGGACGGCACCCACGACCGGTCCAGCGTCCGGCCGTCGAGCCGGGCGCCCTGCACGTAGGGCTCGGTGCTCGACGACCGGATGACGATCCGCTGGCCGCTCGACCGGCGGATGTCGACCGTGCTGAACGTCGGGCTCCCGATGAGCATGTCGGCCCGTCCCGGCGTCTGCGGGTACAGCCCGATGGAGGCGAAGACGTACCAGGCGCTCATCGTGCCGAGGTCGTCGTTGCCCGGCAGACCGTCGGGCCCGGTGCCGTAGGCGTCGTCGACGACCCGGCGGACGGTCTCCTGCGTCTTCCAGGGCTGCCCGAGCGCGTTGTACATCCAGGGCGTGTGGATGTCCGGTTCGTTCGTCGGGTCGAACTTCGTGGAGTCGCCGCCGGTCACGGCCCAGTCGCCGGCGGCGTCGTGGAAGAAGGCGTCGAGGCGCGTGACGGCGGCGGCATCGCCGCCGAGCGCGGTGGAGAGCCCGTGGACGTCCTGCGGGACGAGCCACGTGTACTGCGCGCTGGTCCCCTGCGCGAACCCGGTCTGCGTCGACGGCGACCAGCCCGGTGTCCACGAGCCGTCGGCCTGCCGAGCGGCCTGGTACCCGACGGCCGGGTCGAACGTGTTCTTCCAGTACGTCCCCCGGGCGGCGAACATCCGGGCGTCCGACCGCAGCCCGAGCGACGCCGCCCAGGAGCCGAGGGCGCTGTCCGAGATCGAGTCCTCGAGGGTCTCGGCGGCGCCGCCCCAGCACGAGCAGTCGTCGTTCGCCGCGTAGTGCCGCTGCAGGTACTCGTCGAGTGCCGGCCGCTGGGCGAGGCACTGGCCGGGGCAGCCGATGTCGCTCTCCGCGTCGGCGTTCTCCACGGTGGCCTGCCGCCGCAGCGAGTCGTAGGCCGCGCGGACGTCGAAGTTCCGCACGCCCATCGCGTACCAGGTCGCGAGCGTCGCGGCCGAGGGGTCGCCGGTCATCACGTGGGTGGGCGCTCCGAGGTGGAGCCACCGGTCCCACACGCCGCCGTTCTGCTGCGCGAACCGCAGCATCGACTGGGCCATGTCCCCGGCGACGTCCGGCCGCAGCAGGGCGAGCAGCTGGATCTGTGCCCGGTACTGGTCCCAGCCCGAGTAGGTGCCGTAGACGGCGCGGTGTCCGGGATCGATGCGGTGCACCCGCAGGTCGGGCCCGAGGTAGCGACCGTCGCGGTCGTTCAGCGTGTTCGGCTGCATGAGCGCGTGGTACACGGACGTGTACAGCTGCGTCGTCCGGTCGGCCGTGCCGCCACCGACCCGGATGCGGGACAGTTCCCGGTTCCAGGAGGCGCGGGTCGCCGCCGCCACGCTGGCGACGGTCGACCGCCTGCCGATCTCCCCGTCGCGGTTGGCCGCCGCTCCTGCGGCGCTCACGTAGGAGATGCCGATCTTCGCGCGCACGGTGGCACCGCGACGCGCGTCGAACCCGACCCACGCACCGGACCCGCGGCCGGCACGGTCGGCGCCGGTGAGGTAGCCCTCCCCACCGGAGGAGGACGTGCCTCCTGGGCGGACGGTCCCGTCCACCCAGGTCCCGGTGCTCGTGAACGGCCGGTCGAAGGTGGCCGTGAAGAACAGGCGGTAGTAGCTCCGACGGTCCGGGTTGGTGGCACCACCGCCGTTCGCGCGGCGGCTGCAGAAGCCACCGGTCAGGACGCTGCCGCTGACCGTGCGGGTGCGGGCGTCCACGCGCGTGGTCGCCGCCTCGCTGCCGTTGATCGAGTTCGACGTGCGGAACAGCAGGTTCGCAGCCTGCCCGGCGGGGAACGCGAACTCGCCGACGCCGGCGCGGGTCGTGACGGCGAGGTCCGTGCGGACGCCGTTGTCGAGGCGCACCGAGTACCGACCGGGGCTCGCGGACTCCTGGTCGTGGGAGTACCCGGCGGCGTACACCGCGTCGGTGCTGTCCGCGGAGGGTGACGTCGTCACCGGCGTCGTCACGGGCATGATCGGCACGTCGCCCGCCGCTCCCGGGGCGCACCCGGCGCCGTTGAGGTGGGTCAGGCTGAACCCGCGCAGGCGGTCCACGTCGTACGAGTAGCCGTTCGCGACCGGGGTCGACGTCTGGTCCCCGGCGGTGCCGGTCGGGCTCCACTGGAGCATCCCGAACGGTGCGGTCGCGCCCGGCCAGGTGTTCCCGTCGCCGCTCGTGCCGATGAACGGGTCGACCGACCGGGCCGGGCCGGTGACGGTCCGGCCGCCCTGCGTGGTGGGCGAGGCCGTCGCGGGAGCGGCCACGATCCCCGTGCCCAGCAGGGCGGCGACCACGGCGGCCGCGGCGAGCGGCAGCGGACGGAGGAGCGGGCGACGGTGCACGCGAGATCGGTTCACGTCGGCGACGCTAGACCCCTCGGACGGGGGACGCGCGCCGGGTCACCGGGCGCTCCCCCGTTGTTCACGTGCGGTTCCGGTGCGACTGCCGCGATCAGGCGTCTGCGCGGTCGACCACCTCGTCGACGAAGGCCCGCACCCGCCCGCGGAACACCGGGTCCGCCGCCGCACCCCGGACCGGCACGACGTGGAGCCGAGGATCGGACCGCCGGAGCGCCGGCCCGACGAACACGCCCTCCCGGACGCTCGGCGCGGTCGCCGCCCACAGGGACGACCGTGCGCCGTCCTCGGGGGTGCGGGCCGCGAGCCGTGCGATCCTGCCCGCGAGCTGCGCGAGCCGCGTCTCCGCCTGCCCGTTCATCCCGGTCGCGGCGATGCCCGGGTGGGCGATCACCGAGCGGACCACCGAGCCGGACGACGCAGCGGGACCCGCGGCCCGCAGCCGCTCCCCGAGCTCGACGGCGAGCGCCGCCGCCGCGGTCTTCGACGCCGTGTACGCGGCGAACTGTCGGAAGCGGCCGGGGTCGTCGACGGCGTCGAGGTCGGGGACTCGGGAGGTCCGCTGCGACAGGTTCGACCCGACGAGGACCACGCGCGGCGACGGACCGCCGAGGACGGGCAGCATCGCGTCGGCGAGTACCGCCGGACCGACGACGTTCGTCGCCCAGGTGCGCTCGACCCCGTCGACGCCGAGCTCGAAGCGGGCCACGGACACCCCGGCGTTGTTGACGAGCGCGTCGACGACGACCCCGTCGTCCGCCAGTCGCCGGGCGAAGGCGCGGACGGAGGCGACGGACGCGGTGTCGACGAGCCGCGCCTCCAGGCCGGGCACGGACGGCAGGACGCGAGCCGCCTTGTCGAGGTCGCGCACCCCGGCGACGACGCGTGCGCCGGCGGCGGCGAGGGCGGTGGCGAGCACCAGGCCGAGACCGCCGGTCGCTCCGGTGACGACGACGGTGCGACCGCGTTGGTCGGACATCTCCTCGGGGTCCCACTCGAACGTGTCCATGGTCGTCTCCTGCTCGTCCCGTGGTCACCCGAACGGATGATCCATCCGGAACGTTAGCACAACCGGATAGGGTGTCCACATGACCGTCGCGATGGCTCGACCCGACTCGCTCCGCGCCGACGCGCAGCGCAACCGGACAGCGCTGCTCGACGTGGCCCGGGCGCACCTCGAACGGGGCGAGCCCGCCCTGCTCAACGCCGTCGCGCACGAGGCCGGCGTCGGTGTCGGCACCGCCTACCGGCACTTCCCGTCGCAACAGCACCTGCTCGAGGCCCTCGCGATCGACGCGCTCGAGGAGATGCTCGACCGCGTCCGCGACGCCGTCGCCCTGCCCGGGACCGACGACGCCCTGCGCGGCGTGGTCCACGAGGCGTTCCGCGGCATGGTGCGGGACCCCGCCCTCGGCGACCTGCTGACCGGCGGCGGGTTCTCGTGTGCCGACACCGTCGAGCTCGCCGGGGACCTGGTCGTCTCGATCGAGGAACTCCTCGCCAGGGCGCGCGCCGAGGGGCTGGTGCGTGCCGACCTCGGCGCCGACGACCTGCGTCGGCTGCTGTGCGGGATGCGGAGCGCGGCGGTCGCCGGGGGCCTCGTGGCGGACCCCGAGCGCTACGCCGAGGTGCTGCTCGCCGGACTCCGGCCGGTCTGAGCGGAGCCGTCGCGGGTCGGAGCCGTGACCACCCGGAGCGCGACGAGCACCCCGAACCCGCAGACGGCGAGCGCCGCCACCGCGACGGCGACGTACGCCGCCTCGGTCACGGCCCCGTCGTACGCCGCCTCGTCGAGCCACGCCAACCCGGCGACGACGATCGCCACGCCGATCGCGACGCTGCCCGCGGTCGTCAGCACCGCGTCGCGCACGGCGCGAAGGACGACGAGCGAGTGGTGGGACACACACCGATCCTCCCGCAGGACGGCGACCGCTGTCAGGATGGGGCCATGAGCGTCATGGTCTCCCTCTTCGATGCACGCCGCACCCGCACCAGCGAGAAGTACACGGCCTACCCGCCGGACGTGCTGCCGATGTTCGTCGCCGAGATGGACAGCATGCTCGCCGAGCCCGTCCGCGAGGCCCTCGTCGCCGCCGTCACGAACGGCGACACCGGGTACGTCGGCCACGGCCGGGCACTGCCCGAGGCCTTCGTCGACTTCGCCGAGAGCCGCTGGGGGTGGCACGTCGACCCGGACCTCGTCCGGACCACCACGGACGTCTCGGTCGCCGCGGTCGAGACGCTCCGTCGGGTCATCGAGCCGGGCGACCAGGTGGTGATCATGCCGCCCGTCTACCCGCCGTTCTGGGAGTACGTGACCGAGGCCGGTGGCTCGGTGACCGAGGTGCCGCTCCTCGCCCCGGAGGGCCCCGCAGACCCGTTCGACACGACGGCCGGCTGGCGGATGGACCTCGACGGCATCGCCCGGGCCTTCGCCGACGGCGCGCGGACCGTGCTGCTCTGCAACCCGCACAACCCCCTCGGCCTGGTGCACGACCGGGACGCCCTGGCCGCGCTCGCCCGGCTCGCGGCAGAGTGGGACGCCGTGGTCGTCTCGGACGAGATCCACGCCCCGCTCGTCCACGCCGACGCCACCTTCACGCCGTTCCTCGACTCCTGCCCTGAGGCCGCGCAGCTCGGTGTCGCCCTCACGAGCGCGAGCAAGGCGTGGAACCTCGCCGGCACCAAGTGCGCGCTGATGATCGGCGCCTCGGACCGCTCCCGGGCGTGGTTCGACGGGATGCCCAGCGAGGTCGTCGAACGCACCGGCATCCTCGGCTACACCGCCAGCATCGCGGCCTTCAGCGAGGGCGAGCCCTGGCTGGCGTCGCTGCTGACCGAGCTCGCGGCGAACCGGCGGACGCTCGCGGAACGCATCGGGGAGGTGCTCCCCGGCGTCGGCTACCGGCAGCCGCAGGCGTCCTACCTGGCGTGGCTCGACCTGCGGGCACTGCCGTGGGGAGAGGACCCCGCGCGGCTGCTGGTCGACGAGGCGAAGGTCGCGCTCGGCAGCGGACCGGACTTCGGTCGGCAGGGCGCGGGCTTCGCGCGCCTCAACTTCGGGTGCTCCGCGGAGACGCTCGACGAGGGGCTCGGCCGCCTGCACACCGCGTGGTCGCAGCGCACGGGCGGCTGAGCCGGACGCTCACTCGAACTGCTGCCAGGCCGGCTTGTTCGCGTACGTGTAGCGGTAGTAGTCGGCGAGGCGCAGGCCGGCGGCCGCTTCCTCGTCGACCACGACGGTCGCGTGCTCGTGCAGCTGCAGTGCGGACCCGGGCACGAAGGAACTGAGCGGGCCCTCGACCGCGGCGGCGACGGCGTCCGCCTTCGACGACCCCTGCGCAACGAGGACGAGCTCGCGGGCATCGAGGATCGTGCCGAGCCCCTGCGTCATGCAGTGCGTCGGCACCTGGTCGAGCGAGTCGAAGAAGCGGGCGTTCGCCTCGCGGGTGGAGGGAGCGAGGGTCTTGATGCGCGTGCGGGACGCGAACGAGGACGTCGGCTCGTTGAACCCGATGTGTCCGTTCGCCCCGATGCCGAGGATCTGCACGTCGACACCGCCCGCGGCACGGATCGCGGCGTCGTACTCCTTCGCCGCGAACTCGAGGTCGGCGGCGCGGCCGTCGGGCACGCGCACCCGGGACGGGTCGAGACCGAGCGGCACGGTCACGTCGCGGGCGATGACGCTGGCGTAGGACTCGGGGTGCTCGAGCGGGATCCCGACGTACTCGTCGAGGGCGAACGCGCGGGCCTCGGCGAAGGAGATCTCCCCCGCCTCGACGCGACGACGGAGGTCGGCGTAGATGCCCTGCGGGCTGGACCCGGTGGCGACACCGACGACGGCGGACGGCTTCTTCGCGACGACGGAGGCGATCTTGGCCGCGGCGACGCGACCGACCTCAGCCGGCGTGGGCAGGATGATGATCTCCACGCTCCCACCATACTGGTCATGACCAGTCGACGACAGGTCTCGGGTGGGTAGCGTGGCGGCATGCCGACTCCCGACTTCGTCCTGTCCCTGCGGTCGCGGATCGGGACCGACCCGCTCTGGCTCACCGGCGTGACCGCCGTCGTCACCCGCGGCTCCGGAGCCGGACGGGAACTCCTCGTGGTCCGTCGTGCGGACACCGGCGCGTTCACCCCGGTCACCGGGATCGTCGACCCCGGCGAGGAGCCGGCGGTCGCCGCAGAGCGCGAGGTCCTCGAGGAGGCCGACGTCGTCGCCGTCGCCGAACGCCTGGCGTGGGTGCAGGTGCTGCCGGAGATGACGTACGCGAACGGGGACCGGGCGCAGTACCTCGACCTGGTCTTCGCCTGCCGGTACGTGTCCGGGGAGCCCTTCCCCGCCGACGGCGAGAACACCGAGGCGTTCTGGGCGCCGGTCGACGACCTGCCGGCGATGTCGACGAACATGCGGGCGCGTGTCGAGGCGGGGCTGTCCGACGAGGTCGCGACGCGCTTCCAGCGCTGACCGCGCGGCGCCGCTCGGCCGAGCGAACCGCGCGGCACTTCTCGCGAAAGCGACAGGCTGCCGCCGACGGTCGGCGCGGAACTGTCGCTTCCGCGGCAGGGACGGCGCGGCCTGGAGGCACGGTGTCGCTTTCCCGCGTCGGTCCCGCGGCAGGGACGGCGGGGTCTGGAGGCGCGGTGTCGCTTCCGCACGACAGTCCCGCCAGCGCGCCAGCGCGCCCGCGCTACCCGAGCGGCGCCACCGCCACCGGCGCGCCGAGCAACCGCAGGGCGACCCCGTCGCCGGCCGCGCGGCGGTCGCCGACCTCGTGCTGCACGGTCACCACCGTGTCGTCGTCGAGCCGGACGGTCGTGCGCCGGATCGACCCGAGGAAGCTCGACGACACGACCGTGCCGGTGACGCCGTCATCGGCGAAGGCGACGTCCTCCGGCCGGACGTACGCGAGCACCGGCCCGTCCGGTACCGAGCCGTCGAGCGCCGGCACCCGGAACCCGTACACGAACACGTCGTCGCCGCGCAGGTCACCGCGGAGACGGTTCGACTGGCCGACGAAGTCCGCGGTGAACGCCGAGGACGGCGAGCGGTAGAGCTCCTCGGGCGTCCCGACCTGTTCGATCCCGCCGGCGTTCATGACGGCGATGCGGTCGGAGACGGCGAGCGCCTCCTCCTGGTCGTGCGTGACGAACACGGTCGTGATGCCGAGGTCGCTCTGGATGCGGCGGATCTCGTCGCGGAGGGACACCCGCACCTTGGCGTCGAGGGCGGACAACGGCTCGTCGAGCAGCAGGACGCGCGGACGGGTGACGAGGGCCCGCGCGAGGGCGACGCGCTGCTGCTGCCCGCCGGAGAGCTGGTGCGGGTACCGGTCGGCGAAGTCGGCGAGGTGCACCATGTCGAGCGCGTCGATCACGCGTTCGCGGCGCGCCGCGGCCGGGACGCGGCGCATCTCGAGGCCGAATGCGACGTTCTGCCGCACCGTCATGTGCGGGAACAGCGAGTACTGCTGGAACACCATCCCGATGTCCCGCTTGTCCACGGGCACCCGCGAGACGTCGGAGCCGTCGATGCTGATGGTGCCGGCGTCGACGGCCTCCAGTCCGGCGAGGGCACGGAGCGCCGTGGTCTTCCCGCAGCCGGACGGTCCGAGGAGCGACACGAACTCGCCCGGCTCGATGCGGAGGGACAGGCCGGCGAGGGCACGGTGGTTGCCGTACCGCTTCTCGACGGCGACCAGTTCGACGGTCGCACCGGTCGTGGTGAGCGACGCGGGGGCTGCGGGGGCGGTGACGGTCACTGGGACTCCTTCTGGGGGCGCCCTCGGCGCGGGCGGTGGCCGGTACCGGACCGTCGGGTCCCGATCCGACCGATGACGACGAGCAGCACGAAGCCGAAGACGAGCGCGCCCAGCGAGAAGATCGCCGCGACGTACGGATCGGTCGACTGCACGAGCAGGAGCGCCGTCTGGAAGGTCGTGCGGGACAGGAACGAGGCGAGGGTGTACTCCCCCAGGACGACCGTGATCGTGAGGAAGCACGCGGCCGTGATCCCGCGGCGCAGGTTGGGCAGGAGCACCCGCCACGTCACCGTCCACCACGAGGCGCCGAGCGAACGGGCGGCCTCGGTCAGGACGGTGATGTCCATCGCGGTGATCGCCGCGGCGATCGGTCGGAAGGCGAAGGGCAGCGCGATGATGCCGATCGCGAAGGACAGCGTCCATGCCCCCGACCCGAAGACCTGTGCGACGACCTGGTAGACGGGGATGAAGCCGACGACGAGCACGACGACCGGGACGGTGATCGGCACGATGCAGACGAACTCGAGCACCCGGCGGAGCCGCGGGTACCGGAGTGCGGTGACGACCTGCGCGGGCAGGAGCACGAGCAGCACGATCGCCACCGCGATGACCGCGATGACCAGCGAGGCGCCGAGGCCGTCGAACACCGGCTGGTAGGTCGCGGCGTTCACCGGGTCCGCGATCGCACGGTAGTGCGCGAGGGTCAGGCCGCCGTCGGTGCCCTGGCGGAAGGTGAACTGCGCGAGGGCGACGAGCGGGACGGCGAACACGAGGCCGACCGCGACCAGCACGATCGCGGCGGTGACCCGTGACGGGGCCGCGCCGAAGCGGGGGACGCGAGCCGCGCCTCCTGGCCGGCGGTCCGCTGCGACGGGCGCACCGGTGGTCGCGGTCATCGCTGCCACCTCGCTGCCCGTCGCTGGAGCAGCGAGTAGGCGCCCATGACGACGGCCATCACGACGACCATGCCGAAGGCGAGCACCCCGGCGACCTTCTGCAGGCCGATGATGGTCTCGCTGGTGAGCTGCGTGCGGATCGTCAGGGGCACGATGCCGCCCTGTGAGATGAGGGCGGCCGCGGTCGCGAACGACGAGAACCCGTTCGCGAAGAGGAGCAGCAGCGAACCCCAGAACGCGGGCGCGAGCACGGGCAGCCCGATGCGGCGCCAGTACGTCGCGCGTGAGGCGCCGAGCGTGGCCGCGGCCTCGCCCCACTGGGTCTTCACGCCCTCGAGTGCGGGCATGAAGGTCAGCACCATCAGCGGCACCTGGAAGTAGACGTAGGGGATCACGAGCCCGGGCACCGTGTACAGGAAGGCCCCGTCCGCGTTGAGGTCGACGTGGAAGGCGGCGACCAGCCACGTGGTGACGAGCCCCTGGGCGCCGATCGTCGCGATGAACGCGAACGCGAGCATGACCCCGCCGAACTGGGCGAGGACGCTCGCCGCGGAGTCGATCATCGACCGGACGATCCCGTCCGGTCGGAGGGCGGCGAGCGCCCAGCACACCAGCGCGCCGATCACCGCGCCGATCACGGCCGACACCGCGGACAGCGCGAACGAGCCGCCGAAGGCGCGCAGCACCGAGGGGTCGGCGAAGGCGGCGGTGTTGGCGAGCGTGAACGAGCCGGAGCCGTCGAGGAACCCGCTGCCGACGGCGATCACGGCGGGGACCGCGAGGAAGAGCAGCACGTACGCGGCGAACGGGGTGAGGCCGAGCCACGCGACGCCGCCGCGACGCCGGACACGGGGTCCGGCGTCGCGGCGGGCGGTGGCACCGGCGGCGGCCGCCGGGGCGGGGGCCGCGCTGGAGGCGGCCGGCCCGGCGGTGACGGGGGCGGCGGGTGCCGCCCCCGGTGCCGATGCGGTGGTCATGCTGGTCAGGACCCCATCGTGGCGGACCACTTGGCGGACAGGACCTTCGCCGCCGCGGCGACCTGCGCGTCGGTCAGCTCGACGTAGTCCTTCGGCGCGCCACCGGCGGCGTCGAGGGCGTCCTGGTCGACCTTGCCGGACTTCTCCATCGCGGCGAGCGTCGAGGGGAACGCGCCGGCCTGCAGGTACAGGTTCTGCGCCTCGGGGCTGGCGATGTACTCCTGCCAGAGCCGCGCTGCCGCCGGGTGCGGGGCGTCCTTGGTGACGGCCTGCGAGTAGTACGAACCGAGCGCCTGCCCCTCGGGCACGACCGTCTTCCAGTGCTTGTTGCCGCTCGCCCCGGCGGCGGGGCCCCAGGCGAGGTTGTTGTACGACCACTGGACGACGACCGGGGTCTCACCCGAGGCGACGGTCGCCTGCGTCGGCAGCACGTTCTGGAAGTTGCCGGCCTGCTTCAGCTTGCCGAAGTAGTCGACGCCCTTCGTGATGTCGTCGGCCGAGCCGCCGTTCTCCAGCGCGGCGAGGTACACCGCGGACGCTGCCTGGTTCGCCTGCGTCGGGTCGCCGGAGATCGAGACCTTGCCCTTGTACTCGGAGCCGAGCAGGTCCGCCAGGTCCTTCGGGGCGTCCGAGATCTTCGACGAGTCGTAGCCGATCGACATCAGCCCCGTGTAGTCGCGGGTCCAGGCGCCGTCCTTCTCCTTGAGGGTGGTCGGGATGTCGTCCCAGTTCGCGACCTTGTAGTCCGCCAGCAGGCCGAGGTTCTGCTGGAGCACGGCGTTGCCGAGGTCGAGCACGTCGGGAGCGGTCGACTGACCCTTCTGCGACTTCACGGCCGCGACCTCGTCGGCGCTGGAACCGTTCGGGTTCGCCGAGTTGATCCTGATGCCGTACTTCTTCGTGAAGCCGTCGATGATCTTGCCGTAGTTCGCCCACGTCGGCGGCAGCGCGATGACGTTGAGCTGGCCCTCGGCCTTCGCGGCCTTCACGAGGGCGTCCATGCCGCCGGCGGACTCGGCGCTGGTGGCGGTCTTCCAGTCGGTGTCGTCCTTGGTGGTGCTGGCCGAGCTCGTGGCCGAGCATCCGGCGAGGGTGACGATCGCGGCGGCGGCCAAGGCGAGGCCGGCCAGGGTGCGCTTGTGCTGCACGGGGTGTGCCTTTCGGGTGCTGTCGGTGCGTCGTGTGCGTCCCGGGGGTCCGGGTTCGGGACGATCGTGGAGGCGGCCGGTATCCGGTCCGTGCTGCGTCGGTGAACGGTGGCGGAACAGCGGGTGCGCCTGTACGGTTCTGCTGTCCACTCCCAGCGGGCGCATGGTCGCGTCCGCTGTTCTCCCCCGACGGACGCGTGGTGGCGTCCACGACTGCCTGGAGGCACGGGTGCAGTTCACGACGACGGTCCTGCAGGCGAGGAAGACGGCCACCGGACTCCCCGTCCCGCCGTCCGTCATCGAGGCCCTCGGCTCCGGCAAGCGGCCTGCCGTGGTCGTCACGATCGACGGCGGCTACACCTACCGCTCCACGGTCGGGGTGATGAACGAGCAGTACCTCGTGCCCCTGTCGGCCGCACACCGCGAAGCGGCGGGGGTCGCCGCCGGGGACACCGTCACGGTCAGCCTCGAGGTCGACACGCTGCCGCGCCCGGTCGACCTCCCGGACGACCTGGCGACGGCGCTGCAGGACGCCGGGGTGCGTGCGGCCTTCGACACGCTCTCGAACTCACGGCAGCGGGCGCTGGTCGACCCGGTGGTCGCGGCGAAGGCCCCGGAGACGCGTGCCCGTCGGATCGAGAAGGCCGTGGAGGGGCTGCGCGGCTAGCGGTCGGGGGGCGCTCAGGCCCCGAGCTCGACGAGCACGCGCGGGATCTCCGTCACGAGTTCGCTCGCCAGGTACCCCAGCGGGCCCACCTGCACGGCCAGGCGGTCCCCGGCGGCGGCGTGCACGTAGGACGCCCACGCCACGGCCTGCGCCGGGTCGGCCCCGCGTGCCAGCAGGCCCGTGACCGCACCGGAGAGCACGTCCCCGCTGCCGCTCGTACCGAGTCCGCCGGAGCCGGTGCCCTTGAGCCACCCGCGGCCGCTCGGCGTCGCGATCGCGTCCCCGAGGGCGACGACCGCGCCGAACCGCTGGGCGATCGCCATCGCGTCGGCCATGGTGTCGTCGCCGCACGCACGGTCGAGCAGCCGTTCGGCCTCACCACTGTTCGGCGTCATCACCAGGCGGTCCCGCAGGGGCTCGAGCCGGTGGCGGACGTCCCCGGCGACGCCCAGCGCGAAGGCGTCGAGCACCACGGTCGTCTGCGGACCCACGACGTCGGCGAGCCCCGCCACGAGGTCACGGGTGCCGTCGGGTTCGTCCAGCCCCGGCCCGACGAGCACGGCGTCGGCGCTCGACGCGGACTCGGCGATGCCCTCGAGGGCACCGAGGGCGACGTGCCCGTCCTGGTCCTCGTCGAGGGGTTCGACGCCCGACTCGGGGACGGCGACCGCGACCTCGTTCGCGATGCTCCGGCCGACCGCGAGCGTCAGCCGTCCCGCGCCCACGCGGAGTGCGGCGAAGGCGGAGAGCATGGCGGCGCCCGGCGTGCGTGCGGCCCCGCCGATCACGAGCACCTGCCCGCGGCCGTACTTGCCGGCCCCGACGTCGGGGAGCGGCCAGTCCCGGAGGAAGTTCGGGCTGATCGTCTCAACGGACATGTTCGTCGTCCTTCCGGCCGGTGTGCTGGGTGACCTCGTCGTCGTCGAGGTGACCGACGGCGGAGAACTCCTCGAGGGTCCACGGCGCACCGGCGCCGTCCCGTCGGAGTCGGGTCAGGGATGCGTTCGCGACGGTGTGGGTCCGTGCGAACGCCATGAGCGCTGGTTCGTCGAGGTCCAGGCAGACGGCGACGGTCATCATGACGACGGCGTCGTGCGCGGCGACGAGCAGCCGCTCCGGGCCGTCGAGCCGGTCCACGTCGACGAGCACCGAGCGGAGCCGGAGCATCACGTCCGCCCAGGACTCGCCGCCCGCGGGACGGTGGTAGTACTTGCCGAGCCACTGCCGGCGGCGTTCCTCGTCGGGGTGGAGGCTGCGGACGCCCTGCAGGGTGAGCAGGTCGAGCACGCCGAGTTCCCGGTCGCGGAGTCGCTCGTCGACGCGCTTCGGCGGCTCGGCCAGACCGCCGGCGTCGAGTGCGATCGCGATGGTCTGCTGCGCCCGCAGGTACGGCGAGACCCAGAGCGCGACGGGCACGTCGTCCACCCCGCGGTCGGCGAGCTCCTGCCCGAGCGAGCGCGACTGCTCGGCACCGAGCGGGCTGAGGGGGACGTCGGCATCCCGGTGGTCGACGTCGATCCGGTCCGCCCCCGCTGCCTCGGCGCGCGCCGCGGCCACGTTCGCGACCGATTCCCCGTGACGGACGAGCCAGATCTCCTGCACTGCCATGCCGCCACGCTAGTCAGGCCGCGCTGGGCTGGTTCACCACTGCGCCCACGAGGCGGCGCCGGACGGGACGCACCCGTGTCCCGTCCGACGCCGCGGTCTCCGGCGCGGGCCCGCTGCCTCAGGCCCGACGCACCCGCAGGGTCACGATCTCGAAGGGCCGGAGCGTGAGCACGACCGGCTCCCCCGCGTCCCACCGGTCGCCGAGCGGGCGTTCCAGCAGGTCGACCGCCTCCACCGACGCGACGTCGAACCCGAGGTCGACGCCGACGTCCGACGCGCGGCCGCCCGACCCCTCGTACAGCCGCACGACGACGTCGCCGGAGCGGTCCTCGGCGAGCTTCACGGCCTCGACGAACACCTGGGGCGACGACACCGTGACGACGGGCTCGACCGGGGTCGACCCCGTGACCTCCCTGACCGGCAGGTTCAGCCGGTAGCCGGAGTCCGCCGCGTCGAGGACGGAGGCCCCGACGCGCAGCACCGTGCGGAACACGTGGTGCCCCTGGTCGGCGTGCGGGTCCGGGAAGGTCGGCGCACGCAGCAGCGACTCGCGGACGAGTGTCGTCGTCCCGCCGTCGGCACGGGTCGAGCGGGTGATGTCGTGCCCGTACGTGGAGTCGTTCGCCACCGCGACGCCGAAGCCCGGCTCCGCGACGTGGACCCACCGGTGGGCGCTCGTCTCGAACCGCGCCATGTCCCACGAGGTGTTCTGGTGCGTCGGTCGGTCGATGTGCCCGAACTGGATCTCGCTCGACGCGGACGCGGCACGGACGTCGAGCGGGAACGCCAGCTTGAGGAGCTTCTGGTGCTCGTGCCACTCGACCTCGGTCTCGATCGTCAGTTCGGGCTGCCCGGCGACCGCCGAGTAGCGCGTCGTGACCGACGACGAGCCGAACGGGCGGACGACGACGAGCTGGTCGCCGGACACCTCGACGGACGACGCCGACAGCACCGTGCCGCTGCGCTGGTAGGCGCGGTCGATGTCCCACGCCTCCCACTGGTTCGGGGTGTCGCGGAACACGGTGTACTCCGCGGCGGCCGAGCCGGGCGCGATCGCGTCGCGTCCGGTCGTGTGCTCGACGAACGAGACGACGTGGCCGGCTGCGTCGACGGTCGCCGTGACGGCACCCGTCTCGAACACGAAGTGGTCGCCGTTCCGGACGGGAGGCACGGCGTGCGGCGCTCCGCCGAGCGAACCACCCAGGGCGGTTGCGTCCCCCGCGGTGACGGGCGAGGCGTTGAAGCGCACGACCGTCCCGGCCGACCCGGCGCCGCCGACGGTGTCGGACGAGGGTGCGTCGAGCACGCTGCTGCCGCCGCCGGCGAGGGACGTCGACGACGCCCCGACGCCGGCGAGCGCCGCGGCCCCGCCGTTCGCGAGCGCGGTCGTC
This sequence comes from Curtobacterium sp. L1-20, assembly GCF_048755855.1. GTDB lineage: Bacteria > Actinomycetota > Actinomycetes > Actinomycetales > Microbacteriaceae > Curtobacterium. The sequence goes on from NZ_CP151473.1 coordinate 154,254, forward strand.
GCGGTGCCGATGAGTCCCTCGAGGGTGGCCGCGACGAGCCGGTAGTTCTCCTCGGCGTTCTCGTAGACCCAGGCGATGGACGAGCCCGGCAGGATGTCGTGGAACTGCTGCAGGAGCACGGTGTGCCAGGCCTGCTCGAGCTCCTCGTACGGGTAGTCGAGCCCGAGCCGGACCGACGCGGTCGCCGCCCAGAGCTCGGCCTCGCGCAGCAGGTGCTCGGAGCGCCGGTTGCCCTGCTTCGTGCGGATCTGCGACGTGTAGGTGCCGCGGTGGAACTCGAGGTACATCTCCCCGGACCACACCGCCGGCGTGGGCAGCGCGGCCTCGAGCTCCTCGAAGACCTGCGCCGGGGTGCCGAGGTCGACCCGGGGCGACCCGTCGAGGTCGTGCTGGCGCCGGGCCGCGGCGACCATCTCGCGGGTGGGTCCGCCACCGCCGTCGCCGAAGCCGTAGAGCAGCATCGAGGTGTTCGCGACGCCGCGCTCCTTGTTGTTCCGCTCGCCACGGTGCAGGTCGGCGGCGGAGACGTCCGAGTTGTAGGTGTCCGCCGGGGGCAGGTGGGTGAGGACCCGCGAGCCGTCGATGCCCTCCCAGTGGAACGAGGTGTGCGGGATGACGTTCGTCTCGTTCCACGACGGCTTCTGCGTGACGAACCACTTCGAGCCGGCGGCGCGGACGATCTGCGGCAGGGCGCCGCTGTACCCGAACGAGTCGGGGAGCCAGGCCTCCGGGGTGTCGATGCCGAACTCCTCGAGGAACAGGCGCTTGCCGGCCACGAACTGCCGGGCGAGGGCCTCGCCGCCGGGCAGGTTGGTGTCCGACTCGACCCACATGCCGCCGACGGGGATCCACCGGCCCTCGGCGACGCGCTCCTTGATGCGGGCCCAGATCGACGGGTAGCCGTCCCGGATCCAGGCGTACTGCTGCGCCGACGAGCACGCGAAGGTGAAGTCGGGGTCGCGGTCCATCAGGTCGAGGACGTTCGAGAACGTGCGGGCGCACTTGCGGATGGTCTCGCGCACCGGCCAGAGCCAGGCGGAGTCGATGTGCGCGTGGCCGACGGCGACGGCCCGGTGCGCGGCGGCGCTGGCGGGGACGGCGAGCACCGGGGCGAGCACGGCGCGCGCGTCGGCCGCCGTGCCGGCGACGTCGTCAGGGTCGAGGGCGTCCGCGGCGCGTTCGAGCACGCGCAGGACGTCGGCGCCGCGGGTGCCGTCGGTGGGCAGTTCGGCCATCAGCCCCCGGAGGACCCAGAAGTCCTGCTGCAGCTCCCACACGGTGTCGTCGCGCTCGACGACCTCAAGGGCGCGGAGGTGGTAGATCGGCTCCGTCCCGGCGGTGGAGCGCGACCCGAGCGGCGTGGCGCCCTGGAACGAGTCGCCGCCGATGTCCGGGTTGGCCGCGGCCTCGACGTACAGCTCGAACGACTCACCCGGACCGACCTCGATCGGCACCGTGTCGTTCTTCGGTTCGACGCCCTTGATCGTCGAACCGTCCGGACGCCAGGTGAGCCCCTCGGCCTGGAAGCCGGGGTGCCGCTTCGTGAAGCCGAGGTCGACCAGGAGCTCCGCGGTCGTCCCGGGGGCGGTGCCGAAGTCCGCGGGCACGGTGCCGCGGATCCGGAACCACGTGGTGCCCCAGGGCCGACCGCCCCAGGCCCCACCGACCGCGAACGGCTCGTACTCGGCCGCCACCGCGACGTCGAACGGCACCGGCTCGTCCGGCACGGTCCACGCCGCGATCTCCACCGGGGCGGACCGGCGGTGGACGGCCGGGTCGATGCGGTCCCGGACGAGCCGGGCGATGCGGGCTTCGACGAGTGGTTCGTCGTGGTGCATGGAGGTGGTTCCTTTCCAGCAGAGCGGAGCGGGCGTCAGCCCTTGATGCCGCCGGCGAGGGCGTTGCCGCCGCCGAGGCCTCGGGACACGATCACGTAGAGCGCGATGACGGGGACGGAGTAGATGATCGAGAAGGCGGCGAGCTGCCCGTACGCCACCGCCCCGTACTGCCCGAAGAAGTTGAAGATGCTCACCGCGGCGGGCACCTTGTCGGGCGAGAGCAGCAGGACGAAGGGGACGAAGAAGTTCCCCCACGCCTGGATGAACACGAAGATGAACACCACGGCGATGCCCGGGCGCATGAGCGGCACGACGATGCGCGTCAGGGTCGTCATCATCGAGGCGCCGTCGGTCCAGGCCGCTTCCTCGAGCGAGATCGGCACGGAGTCCATGAAGTTCTTCGCCATCCAGATCGCCATCGGCAGGCTCGTCGCGGCGAGGAAGAAGATGCAGCCCCACACGTTGTCGATGAGGTTCAGCGAGACGAACAGCGCGTAGACCGGCACCATCATGGCGGTGATCGGCAAGCCGGTGCCGAACAGGATCCCGTACAGGAACGGCTTGTTGACGCGCATCTTGTAGCGGGACAGCGGGTACGCGGCCAGCAGCGCGAAGACCACGGTGACGAGCGCCGTGCCGCCGGAGATGAGCAGGCTGTTGGCGAGCGGGATGAACGACAGTTCCGGCGTGAGCACCTTGGTGAAGTTGTCGAGCGTGAACTGCGACGGCACCTTCACCGACAGCGAGGCGTCGGGGTCGACGGACGCGAGGACGAGCCAGAGCAGCGGCACCGCGAAGCACAGCGCGATGATCAGCAGCACGATGTTCGACACCCAGCGCATGGTGCGGCCGCGCGGTGACGTCATGTGGAGCGACCCCGGTGCGGTCACCGATCGGGTGGTCGTCTGGTCGAGGGACGGGGCAGTGATGGCCATCAGTCCACCTCCGGCTTCAGTGCCTTGATGTAGATGATCGAGAAGACCGCGCCGACGACGAGCAGGATCGTGGCGATCGCCGTCCCGAAGCCGAGCTGCGAGAACTTGAACGCCTCCTGGTACGCCAGGATCGGCAGGGTGGACGAGTCCGTCCCGGGGCCGCCGGCGGTCATCACGTAGATGAGCGTGAACACCGACAGGGTCTGCAGCGTGGTGAGCATGAGGTTCGTCGAGATCGACCGGCGGATGACGGGCAGGGTGATGTAGACGAGGCGCTGCCAGCCGGTGGCGCCGTCGACCTCGGCGGACTCGGTGATCTCCTCGGGGACCTCCTGCACGGCGGCGGAGTAGACGAGCATCGAGAACGCGGTGCCGCGCCAGATGTTCGCCAGGATGACCGCGAGCATCGGGTACGTGTAGAGCCAGTTCGGCCCGCTGATGCCGATCGAGCCGAGGAACTCGTTGAGCGTCCCCTTGTCGTTGAAGAACGCGTACGCGGCGAACGACGCCACGATCTCGGGCAGCACCCACGCGGCGACGACGAACGTGCCGACGATCGCGCGGACGGCCTTGTGGGCGCTGCGCATCAGGAGCGCGAGCCCGAGGCCGAGCACGTTCTGCCCGACGACGGCCGAGGCCAGGAGGAAGACGATCGTCAGGATGACGGACTTCGGGAAGTCCGGGTCCTGGAAGAGCTCGACGTAGTTCTTGAGGCCGACGAACTGCTGGTCGGCCGCGCCGACGCCGGTGAGCGCCGAGTTGGTGAACGACCCGTAGAACGACGAGATGACCGGGCCGAGCAGGAAGATGACGAGGAGGACGACGGCGGGGAGGAGCGGGACCGCTCGTCCCACGTTCCGCAGTGGCTTCCGCTTGCGCGGGACCGGCGGATCGGTGCGCTTCGGCGCACCGGGCGCCGACAGCGTCGGCGCGAGGGGGGTGGTGGACACGGTTGGATGCCTTCCGGGTGCGGAGGGGGTTTCCGAAGGTGGTGGGGTCGGACGGGAGGCGCGGCGCACGACGCGAGCCGCGCCTCCAGTCCGTCAGGTGGTCCCGTTCCGTCAGCCGGAGACGGTGTTCTTCTTGCCGACCACGCCGATGACGCTCTTGTCGTAGGCCTCGGCAGCCTGCTTCGGTGTCTGTTGGCCGGTCATGACCGACTCCATCGCGACCTGGATGGCGTTCGACACCTGGGAGTAGTCACTCGTCGCCGGGCGGAAGTTCGTGTGTTCCACGAGCCCGGAGAAGAACTTGAACGTCGGGTTGGAGGCGTCGTACGACGGGTCCTCGGCGACGTCCTTGCGGACCGCGATCTGGCTGTTCTCGATGTCGTACTTCAGCGAGCCCTCCTTGTTGAGGAAGGTCGAGATGAAGTCGAACGCTGCCTGCGGGTTCTTCGAGTTCTTGCCCACCGCCAGCGTCCAGCCACCGGACATCGAGTTGTAGCCCGGTGCCTGACCGTTCTGCGTCGGCATCGGCGCCTGCCCCATCACCGACGACCACTCGGGCCACGGCGCGGTGCCGGACTTCAGCCACGTGCCGGACTGCCACGAGCCGTCGAGGTCGATCGCGAGCTGACCCTTCGGGAGCCACGTCTGCGCGATCGTCGTGCCGACCTGGCTGTCGAGCGCCTGCTGCGGTGTCGGGCCCAGGCCGCCCTGGTAGACGTCCTTCACGAACTTGAGGGAGTCCTGGAACTGCTTCGACCCGGTGACCCACTTCTTGTCCTTGTAGAGGGTGTTGCCGGAGCCGTCCGCGCCGTACAGGAGCATCTCGAAGCCCTGCATCGTCGACGCCTCGCCCTGGGGCTTGCCCGAGTAGACGTTGAAGGGGATGACGCCCGGGTCCTTCTCCTTGATGGTCTTCGCCGCCGCGAGGACGTCGTCCCAGGTCTTCGGCTGCCACGGCACGGGCAGGCCGACCTTCTTGAAGATGTCCTTGTTGTACCAGAGGGCCCGGGTGTCGGTGCCCATCGGGATGCCGTAGGTCTTGCCGTCGACACCCTCGCCGGCCTGCTTGGCGTTGTCGTAGAACTGGTTCCAGTCGTCCCACTTCGCCGTGTACTTGTCGAGCGGCAGGAGGTAGCCGGCCTGGGCGTCGGCCTTGATGAGGAAGGTGTCCTCGTACATGACGTCCGGGGCGGTGGCCGGCGCCTTGTTCATGAGCGCGAGCTTCGTGTAGTAGTCGTTCTCCTGCGCCTGGATCGGCACGAGTTCGACCTTCTTGCCCGGGTTGTCCTTCTCGTACTCCTTCTTGACGACCTTCATCTGGGCGTCGAGCTGCTGGAAGGCACCGAACTTCTGGTACGCGATCTTGATCGTGTCGCTCGAGGCGGACCCCGAGCTCGAGCAGCCAGCCAGACCGACCGCGGCGACGGCCACCGCTGCGAGTCCGGCGATGATGCGGGTGCGTTTCATCGGTGCTCCTTTGCACGGGTGATGTGGCGGGCTCCGTCGCCCGCTCGCACACTTAGTCCAGCGTATTGACTTAATGGTGTCAAGGCTTTTTCCGTGACGGTCCGGTCACGGTGCTGCGCTCGGCCGGGGGCGGGCGAGGGGACGGACGCGCGGTCGGGTCCCCGGTCGGCGTCCTGCCTCAGTCGATCGGTGTGGCGCCGCCGGTGACCGTGATGCCGCCGGTCGCGGGGACGTCGACGAGCAGCACGCTCGGACGACCGACGTGGCGCCCCTGCCGGATCACCACGCGGTCACCAGCGCGGACCGCACCGACCTCGCGCAGGTACGCCCCGGTGGACGCCGCGGCCGAGCCCGTCGCCGGGTCCTCGGTGATGCGGCCGGCGGGGAACAGGTTGCGCGCCTCGTACTCGAGCGGAGCCGTGCGGTGCAGCACCGTGATCGTCCCGGCCCACCCGGCCTCCGTCTTGAGCTCGGCGACGGCGGCAGGGTCGAAGCGGAACTGGTGGAAGAGGTCCTCGTCCTCGAGGACGACCACCGGGTGCCGGTTGCCCGCGGCGGCCTCGAGCACCGGGAAGCCCTCGGCGACGTCGGCCGGTGTCAGCCCGAGCAGCGCGAAGAGCCGGTCGCGCAGGTCCGGGTCCAGCGGCCGGACGATCGGTTCGACGCTGGTCATCGCGACCTGCACGCTGCCGTCCGCGGCGGTGCTCGCGTCGAGGGCGACGTCGCCGGCGGCCGTCGTGAAGACCCGCCGGCCGAGGCCGTCACGCTCGGCGAGGGCGACGGCGGTGGCGATCGTCGCGTGGCCGCAGAACGGCACCTCGGCCGCGGGCGAGAAGTACCGGACGCGCGGCCCCGTCGGGGTCTGCCCCACCACGAAGGCGGTCTCGGGGAAGGCGACCTCGCGGGCGACGGCGAGCATCTCGTCGTCGGAGAGGGCTGCGGCGTCGAGCACGATGCCGGCGGGGTTGCCTCCCCCGGGCTCGGCGGCGAAGGCGGTGTACCGGAGGATCTCGATGCTCACGGTCCGACGCTAGCGAACGGGGGCCGGGTGGCGCGCGGGCCGGTCGCGGGCGGGTGGCCTGCGGCGGGCGACGTCGTCGGCGGCGCGGACTCGGAACGACATCGTCGACGTCGTACGACGACCGCGATGTCGCATCTACCGGACCGCGACGGACCGCCCTCGCAACGAACGACATCCCCGATGTCGTGCGACGTCGGGGGTGTCGTTCGGGGTCGGCCACGCGGTCGGGCCGCCTGCGCTAGGCGGTGCGCGCCGCTCGACGACGACGTACGACCAGCACGCCGGCGCCGGCCGCGAGGAGCAGCAGCGCGGCCGCGATCCCGGCCGACAGGTCGGCGCCCGTGAACGCCAGCTCACCGGTGGCCGGGTCGATCGTGATCGTCGTCCAGCCCAGGACGGTGCCGTCCGCGGCGGTCACCACGATGCGGTGCTCGCCCGCGGGGGCGTCGGCCGGGACGGTCACGGAGACCGTGCCGTCGACGGCGACCGTCACCGTGCCGAGCAGCGTCGGGGTCGAGAACATCCACACGTCCACGCGGTCGCCGGCGTACTGCCCACCGACCCCGATCGTGATCGTCTCGCCCGGACGGGCCGACGCCGGTGCGGAGACCGAGCCGCGGTTCGCCTCGGTCAGCGACGACTCCGACGGAGCGACCGGGGCGGACGGGGTCGGGGTGGTCGAGCCGCCGCCCGGCGTCGGGGTCGGCGTCCCACCGTCGCCCGGAGCAGGGGTCGGTGTCGGCGTGCCACCATCGCCCGGAGCCGGGCTCGGGGTCGGCGTCCCACCGTCACCCGGCGCCGGTGTGCCACCGTTTCCGTCACCGTCGCCGGGCGCGGGCGTCCCGCCGGAACCGTCGTCGGTGCACGGGTAGGTGCCGGTGCGGATCGAGTGGTCGTCGGTCGCGGCGTCGTCCGCGTAGAACGTCGCGCGGGAGCCGTCGGTGCAGACGTCCGAGATCGCGAAGCCCTCGTTGGCGAGGTCGGTGTTGGCGTTCGCCGGGGCGTCGTACGCCGTCTCGGCGGCGAAGGCGCCGTCCTGCACGGAGAACAGCGCCGTGCGGCCGTCGCAGACCTCGTCGCAGACGACCCACAGGGCGTCGAGCGTCGGGTCGAACTGCACGTCGGCGACAATCGGGAACGGGGTGCTGATCGTGGCGACGCGTTGGGAGGACCCGTCGTCCATCAACGCGTAGGCGTAGACGGACGCGGTGCCCTCGACGCCCACGAAGAACAGCCCTGCGCCGTGGCCGGCGTACGCCGACGGTGCGTAGGCGGCGCCGGTGTGCTCGTCCACGAACCCGTGTGCGGTGAGCCACGAGTCGGGGATCCAGGTGACGCCCTCGAGGCCGGAGTTCGCTCCGAGGCCCGGGAAGTCGGCGGCGAGGTTCCAGTCGTCGGTGGCGTTCAGCGACGACTCGGAGCCGTCGGTCGTCGCGAACCGCAGCACGGCCGGACGGCTCACCGAGGACGCGTCGTTGTTCCGTTCGGTCGAGACGTACACCGCGCCCGGGTCGTCGGCCGCGACGGTCACGCCCTCGGCGTCGGGCGTCCCGGATCCGTCGGCGTAGTGGAGCGTCGTCCCCGCGGCGTTCGTCGGGTTCCACCCGCCGGTGCCGTCGGAGGTCAGATGGTAGAGCAGTCCGTCACCGTTCTGCACGCCCCACAGGACGCCGCCGTCCCGGGCGGTGGCATCCGCCTGCCAGTCGAGGCCGCTCATGTCGCCGCTGTAGGTGCCCGCCGCGTCCGCGACGGTCTCGTCCGGGCTGCCGGGCCAGGCCTCGGTCGGAACGACCCCGGCGAAGGTGTTCGCCGCGCCCTTCGTCGGCGCGGAGGTCTCCGCGAAGTCACCGGTGCCGTCCGGGTTCCGGCCGTAGGTGGTCGCTGCGTGCGCCGTCCACGTGGACGAGTCGACGAGCGTCGTGCCGTCGGCCGCGAGCAGGCGGACGGCGTCCGCGCCGCCGAGCCCGAAGCCGAACTGCGACTGCTCGAGGACCGCGAACGCGCCCGGCGCGATGGTCGTCCCCGCCGGGATCGTGTACTCGTGGCCGCTCTTGTCCGGCTCGCTGTCCGTCAGCCGGTAGCCGCCGAGGTCGAACGCGGTCGTACCGGTGTTCGTCAGCTCGACCCAGTCGTCGCCGCCGTTCGCGTCGCTCGACTCGATCTCGTTGATCCGGACCGGCGAGCAGCCGTTGGCCGCGCCCTTGGTCCGCGTGAAGGTGTCGACGAAGTCCCCGGTCCCGTCGGCGCAGCGCCCCCAGGTGACGTCGGCGTGCGTCGTCCAGGAGTACGCGAGCACGAGCGTGTCCGACGTGTCGAAGAGACGCGCGGAGTCCTCGCCGCCGAGCCCGAAACCGAAGCCCGGCCTGCCGTTCTCCGGCTGGTCGATGACCGTGTACGCACCCGGCGCAACGACGGTGCCGCTCGGCAGCGTGTAGCCGTGCGAGTCCTCGTTGTCGCGGAACGTGAAACCGCTGATGTCGACCGCCGTGTCCGAGGTGTTCTCCAGCTCGACCCAGTCGGTGTCGTCACCGTTCGACTCGACCTCGTTGACGACCAGGCCGCGGTAGGACGCTGGCGCGTCGGCGGCGAGTGCCGGGGTGGCCGTCAGGACGCCGGCTGCGACGACGAGGCCCGTCGCGATCGTGGCGCCGAAGCGGAGGGCAGGAGTGCGCATGCAGAGTCCTTCTCGGGAGTTCGGGGGGGGGACCTGCACGACTGTTCAGCATCAGGACGTCCGGCCGGTGGCGCGGAGGTGAACGACGGGTGTCGCGGATCAGCGCCGGATCAGCAGCGTGCTCGCCCGCGGCGACAGCGCCGCGTCGAGCACGAGGCACGCCGCACCGACCGCGGCCACGTCGGCCCCGCGCTCGCTCTCGTCGACGACCACCGGGTGCTTCGGGACGAGCAGCGGCGAGTCGACGATCGCCGACCGTGCCGCGGGCAGCGCCGCGCTCGACACCCGCGACCAGAACGGGCCGCCGAACACCACCCGGTCCATGTCGAGCAGGTTCACGATGAGGACCACGGCGTTGCCCATCACCGTGCCGATGTCCTGGGCGAGGCCGATCGCCGTCGGGTCCTCGGCGACGATCGCCGCAGCGACCTCGTCCCAGGCCCGGTCCACCGCGGCGACGTCGTCGTCCGCGTCCCCGCCGGACAGGGCGAGTCCGCGGGACCGGCCGATGCGCACGAGCCGGTCGGGGGCGACCGCCGCTCCGACCTCACCCCGGGTACCCGAGCCGTCCGGGGTGCCGGCGAGGGCCCCCTGGTCGACCATGATGTGGCCGGCGTCCCCGGCGTTCGACCCGACACCACGCACCGGTTCGTGGTCGACGACGAGCCCGACGCCGAAGCCGGTGCCGAAGTACACGAAGGCGAAGTTCCGCGCCGACGACTCCCCCGCCAGGAACATCTCGCCGACGACCGCGGCCGTGACGTCCTTCTCGAGCAGCACCGGGTAGCCGGTGGCCTCGGCGAGCGCGTCGCGCAACGGGACGTCCCGCCAGCGCGGCAGGAACGGCGGGTCGAGGACGACACCGGCGTCGACGTCGATCGGACCGGGGCTCGCGATGCCGACGCCGAGCACGGCGTCGACGTCGACCTCGGCGCTGGTCACGAGCCGGTCGACCGCGCTCGCGACGGTGCGGACGACCTCGGACGGGTCGTCCGCCGTGGGCGTGGACGTGGTGGTCTCGGCGACGACGGTGCCGGCCAGGTCGAGCAGCACGTAGGTGACGACGGCGGGGTCGACGTGCACGCCGACGGCGTACCGGCTGCTCGCCTCGAGCCGCAGGATCGTCCGGGGCTTGCCGCGACCGGACACGACCGTGCCGGACTCCGCGATCATGCCCGCCTCGATGAGGAAGCGCGTCACGTTGGAGACCGTCTGGGCGCTGAGCCCGGTGCGCGACGCGAGTTCGACCCGGCTGAGCCCGTCGGGTGAGCGGCGGACGGCGTCGAGGACGACCGTGCGGTTGAACCCGCCGAGCGAGGGGAGGTTCGCCCCACGCCGGTGTTCTCCCATGCCGCGACCATACCGCGCAGCCCGGGCCGCAACGGTCCGGTGACGGTCTCCCTCGCGCGCTGGCCCCCGCACGGGTCGCACCGTTAGCCTGAGCGGCATGACGGACCTCCGCCTCGAAGAACTCTCCGCGTCGACCGCTGCCGCGGCCAACTCGCTCACGCTCAAGCCCGGCCAGGAGCAGTTCGTGCAGCCGACGACCTACGGGGTCGCTGAGTCGGACGTCAAGCCGAGTTCCGCCTGGACCCGTGTCGTGCTCGACGGCGACCACGTCGTCGGGATGATCATCGGCACCTTCGACCAGGACAACTCCGAGGAAGAGCTCCGCAGCGCCATCTGGCGCGTGAACGTGGCGGCGTCGGCGCAGGGCCGCGGCGTCGGACGGTTCGCGGTGCACGGCCTCGCGGACGAAGCGCGGAGCCGTGGTCTCGAGCGCCTGACCGTCGTGTACGAGCCCGGCGGCGACGACAGCCCCGAGGCGTTCTTCCGCGCCGTCGGGTTCGAGGTCGTCCGCGAGACCCAGTACGGCGACCACTTCGCGGTCCTGACGCTGTAGTGGCGGACGACGCCGCCGACTTCGGTGCCGCCGTCGCCGAGGTCGTCCGGCTCATCCCGGCGGGCCACGTGATGACCTACGGGGACGTCGCCGCGGTGCTCGGTTCGCGGGCGTCCCGCGCGGTCGGCAAGGTCATGGCGCACGAGGGCGGCGACCTGCCCTGGTGGCGGGTGGTGCGCTCCGGCGGGCTGCCACCCGTGCACCACGAAGCGCGGGCGCACGAGCACTACCGCGCCGAGGGCACGCCGCTCGTGCAGGGCGCGTCCACCTGGCGGATCGACATGCGGCGCGCCCGCTGGTCGCCCGCGACGGACGCCGAGGACCCGTTCTGACCTCTGCGCGGCAGCCCGTCGCCGGGTAGCAGCCTCACGCGTCGAAGCGTTCGCCCGCCGGGTTCGACCGGTCCGCGAGCAGCACCCAGGCAACGATCTGCAGGAACGGGACGAACCACAGGACCGTCCACCACCCGCTGCGGCCGGTGTCGTGCAGTCGGCGCACCGACACGGCCACGGTGGGCAGCAGCATCGCGAGTCCGACGACCGACGAGAAGACGGTCAGCACCGTCTCCGCCGTGGCGGTCCCGGCAGGGACGTCCTGGTAGCCGACGGCGAGGGTCGAACCCGTTCCGTCCACCATCGACGACCGGGCGACCTCGACGAGGCCGACGAGGTCCGGCAGCACGAGCGCGGACGCGATGCCGGCGAGCACGGCGCTGACCAGGGCGGACCAGAACGTCCACCACCAGAACTCGGCGCGGGACGCACGGCCGTGGAACGTCGACCAGCCCCGGACGGCCCGGACGAAGGCGGCCCCGGCACCGACCCCAGGCCACGGCGAGCCGGTCGGATGGCGCTCCACGCCGGCGGCCGTCACGCGTCGAACCGCGAACCGCGGGCGTTCGACGGCAGCAGGAACACGACGAACAGCACCAGCGACCCGACCCCGACGAGCACGTGCAGGAACTGCCAGAAGCCGGACAGGTTCGCGTCGTGCAGTCGACGGGCACCGAGGGCGAGGGAGCCGATCAGGGTCGCGAGCGCCCAGAGCACGAACAGGTACGAGCCGACCGGGTTCTCGAGCACCGGGGAGTCCGGCGTGAAGGCCTGCGGCACGAGCTGCAGCACGAGGCCGATCGCGAACGACGTGATCCACCACCACCAGAACTCGGACCGCGAGGCACGCCCCGTGAACACGGTGTACTTCTTCCAGAACCGTCGGAGGGCCTCGGTGAAGGGTGCCCCGTAGAAGGGGTCGCGCAGGGCGACGCCGCCGGGCTGCACGCTGTCGTTGCTCATGCCCCCAAGCCAACCACGTCGAACCACGGACCCGACGTGGAACCAGGGCGACTGCGTGGTTCCACGTCGGATCCGTGGTTCGTCGTCCACGGCCCCCACCGGGGCGGGGCCGTGGACGGGGCCGGGTCGCTACACGAGCGAGTCGCGCCAGGCCGCGTGCAGCTGCGCGAACCGTCCGGTGCCCGAGATCAGGTCGGCGGGTGTGCCGTCCTCGACGATCCGGCCGTACTCCATCACGAGCACCCGGTGGGCGATCGCGACGGTGGACAGACGGTGCGCGATGATCACGGCCGTGCGGTCGGCGAGCAGGGTCTCCAGGCCCTCCTGCACGAGTCGCTCGGACGGGATGTCGAGCGACGCCGTGGCCTCGTCGAGGATGAGGACCTTCGGGTCGGCGATGAAGGCCCGCGCGAACGAGAGCAGCTGCCGCTGCCCCGCCGAGACCCGTCCACCGCGCTTGTTCACGTCGGTGTCGTACCCGTCGGGCAGCGCCATGATGAACTCGTGCGCGCCGACCGCCCTGGCCGACGCCTCGATCTCGGCGCGGGAGGCCCCCGGCTTGCCGAGTGCGATGTTGTCCGCGACGGTGCCCGAGAACAGGTACGCCTCCTGCGTCACCATCACGATGGCGCGGCGCATGTCCTTCGGGTCGATCTCGCGCAGGTCCACCCCGTCGAGCCGCACCGACCCGCGGGAGGGGTCGTAGAAGCGCGCCATGAGCTTCGCGAGCGTCGACTTGCCGGCGCCGGTGGACCCGACGAGCGCGATCGTCTGCCCGGCCGGGATGTGCAGGTCGAACTCGGGGAGTACGACCTTGCCCTCGTTGTAGGCGAACTCGACGCCGTCGAAGTCCATCTTCCCGCTGGCGTCCGGCAGCTTCACCGGCTTCACGGGGTCCGGCACGCTGGGCCGCTCCTCGAGGACGCCGGAGATCTTCTCCATCGCCGCCGACGCGGACTGGTAGCCGTTGTAGAACATCGCCAGTTCCTGCGCCGGGTCGAAGAACCGCTTCGCGTAGAGCGCGACGGCGAGCAGCGCACCGACCTCGAGCGTGCCGCCGACGATCCGGAAGCCGCCGACCACGACGACCGCGGCGAGGGTCACGTTGCCGATCAGCACGAGCACCGGGTCGAACGTCCCGAACAGGTTGAACACCTTCGTGTTCGCCACCCGGTAGTCCTCGACGAAGCGGCCGTACTCGTCGCGGTTGCGGGACTCCTTGCGGAAGGCCTGCACCGCCCGGATGCCCGTCATCGTCTCGACGAAGTGCACGATGACGCGTGCGGAGGTGACGCGGGTGGCGCGGAACAGCGTCTGCGAGTTCGTCTGGAACCAGCGGATCAGGAACCACAGCGGTACCAGCGACACCGCGAGCACGAGCCCGGAGGTCGGGTCGAGGACGACGAGCGCCACCGCCGTGAACGCCATGTAGAGCACGCCCTGGATGAGCTGGTTGAGGCCGGAGTCGAGCAGCTCGCGGATCGAGTCGAGGTCGCTCGTCTGGCGGGAGATGATCCGGCCGGACGTGTAGGTCTCGTGGAACTCCAGCGACAGTCGCTGCGTGTGCAGGAACACCCGCTTGCGCAGGTCGAACAGGATCGCCTGGCTGATCCGCGCGGCGAGCACGGTGTACCAGGCGGTCAGCACGGCGCCGAGGACCGCGACGACGATGTAGGTCCCGACCACCGCGAACGCCGGCACCCAGTCGTTGCGGTCGAGGACGGCCGGCAGGGCGTTGTCGATGCCCCACGCGATGAGCGCCGGGCCCGCGACGGTGCCCGCCGTGGAGACGACCACGACGACGCCGAGCAGCACCAGGCGGAGCTTGAGCGGCGCGGCGAGCGACCCGAGGAGGGCGAGGGAGCGGCGCCGCAGGCGCTTGCTCTCCGCCTTGGTGAAGTCCTCACGCTCCTCGCCCCGCACCCCCAGGGTGGTGATCGATGCGGTGACGGGCGCGGCAGACTGCACGGCCGGCGTCGCCTCGATGTCGGGATCCGTGCCTCCCGGCAGGTCGGCGGTGCCGACGGGACGGTTGTCCTGCTGGGTCATGCCATCGCCTCCTCTCGTGCGGTGGCGTCGTCCTCGTCGAGCGACGAGATGACGTAGCGGTAGTGGTCGTTGGTGGCCATCAGCTCCGAGTGGGTGCCGACAGCGGTGATGACGCCGTTCTCCATGAGCGCGACGCGGTCCGCGAGCGTCACCGTGGAAGGACGGTGCGCCACGATGAGCGACGTCGTCTCGGCGAGGACGCGACGGAGCCCCGCCTCGACCCGCGCCTCGGTGTCGACGTCGAGCGCGGACAGCGGGTCGTCGAGGACGAGCACCGACGGCCGGGCCGCGATCGCGCGGGCCAGGGCCAGTCGCTGCCGCTGCCCGCCCGAGAGCGACAGGCCCTCTTCCCCGACGCGAGTGTCGACGCCGTCGGGCAGGTCGTCCACGAAGGACGCCTGCGCGATGTCGAGGGCCTCGCGCATGAGGGCGTCGGCCTCGTCACCGGACACGTCCGGACGGCCGAGCAGCACGTTCTCGCGCACCGTCGTCGAGAACAGGGTGGCGTCCTCGAAGGCGACTCCGACGTGGCGACGCAGCTCCTGCCGGGTCAGCGACCGGATGTCGACGCCGTCGATCGTGACCGAGCCGCCTGTCACGTCGTACAGCCGCGGGACGAGCGACAGCAGCGTGGTCTTGCCGCAGCCGGTCAGGCCGACGAGCGCCATGGTCTCGCCCGGCTGCAGCTGCAGCTCGACGCCGTTGATGAGGTCCGGGTACTGCGGTGCCGAGTCCTGGTAGCGGAAGTGCACGCCGTTGAACGACAGCGCACCGTGCGGCTCCGCGATCGTCTCCGGGTGCTCGGGGTCGGTGATGGTGTTCTCGGAGTCCATCACCTCGAAGAAGCGGTCGACCGCCGTGCGGGTGTCGAACGTCATCGAGAGGAAGAACCCGATCGACTCGATCGGGAACCGGAGCACCGTCGCGGTCGCGAAGAAGGCGAACAGCTGTCCGACCGTGAGCTCCCCCTGGCTCGCGAGCCAGATGCCGGCGAGCAGGCACAGGGCGAACGCGACGTCGGGGACGAGGAGCAGCCAGAGCCAGATGCTGGCGATCGCCTTCGCCTTCTTGATCTCGGTGCCGCGCAGCGCCTCGGCCTGCTCGCTGAACTCCTCGAGCTTGTGGCCGCCGCGGCCGAACGCCTTGAGCACGCGGATCCCGTGCACCGACTGCTCGACGCTCGTGGCGAGGTCGCCGACCTGGTCCTGGCTGCGCCGTGCGACGACGGAGTACCGGCGTTCGAACAGCAGGCCGTTGATCCACAGCGGGATGGAGGCCACGAGGAAGATCAGCCCGAGCAACCACCCGAAGGTGAAGAGCACGACGAAGCCGACGGCGATCGTCACGATGTTCACGACGAGCAGCACCACGCCGAACGCCAGCCACCTGCGGATGAGCGACAGGTCGGACACCGAGCGGGACAGCAGCTGCCCGGACTCCCAACGGTCGTGGAACGCGACCGGCAGGTCCTGCAGCTTCGCGTACAGCGCGTTGCGCATGCTCGTCTCGATGCGCGTCGACGGGCGCATCACCATCCGGCGGCGCGAGGCGATGAAGAACGCCTCGAGCGCGCCGAGGGCGAGCACCGCGAGGCCGGCCGGCCAGATCTGCGCGTCGTCCTTCGAGGACAGCGGACCGTCGACGAGCCACTGCAGGACGTACGGGATCGCGAGCGCCACCAGGGAGGCACCCATCGCCGCGGCCATGCCGGCGATGAGGCGGCCCTGGTAGGGCTTCACGTAGGGGTGGATCCGCGCGATGGCACGGAAGGTCGAGGGGCGGTCGGTGGACGGGCGCGCCTGGTCTGGCGTCTTGGACATGCGGTTGCGTCCTCGTGCGTCGTGCCGGGGCCTGCTGGCCGGGAGCCGCTGTCGCGGCAGGTCCGGTCTGGAGGCTCGGTGTCCGTTGCGTGGTGGTCGTCGGCCGAGCGGACGGGTCGCGGTCCGGCCGTGCGCACCCTGGGCGGGTGCGCTGCGGTCCGGTCGCGGTCGTCCACCGCCGCTGGTGTCGCGCGGCGTCGGTTCGGTCGGAGTGCACCGGGGGACCGTGGTCCTCCGGAGTGGTCAGGCGTGGGCTCGCGCGGGCCCGTGCTCGTCGCCGCCGCTGGTGTCGCGGTGGCTCGTCGCGTGCTCGTCGCCGTCGGGCAGGGCCCGGCGGCTCGTCGCGTGCTCGTCGTCGTCGGTCGGTACCGACGGCTCGTCGCTGGCTGCGGGAGACAGCCCTACGCGGACAGCGGTGCCGTGACGGCGGGCGCACCCCGGTACGGGTGCGGCGCGACGGCCGCGTGCGCGGGACGCGGACGTGTGCCGCGTGCGCCGCCGAACGGTCGTGCGTCGGGAGCGGTCCCCACGAGGGACACGACATCCGCACGGGCATCCGTCGCCACGATTCCGGTCGTCGTGTTCATCGTCACTCCAGTCGTCGTCTTCGTCACCGTTGTGTCCGCGGTGCAGCCGACCCGGGTGCACCTGTGTGGAGCGGGGCCGTCGGCTGCCTGTCGCGGAGCCTTACAGACTATTCAGAGGAAGTCACAGCGCGCAACAGGTTTCCTCAGATCAGTGGAAGAAGTGCCGCTCGCCGGTGAAGTACATCGTCACGCCGGCCGCCTTCGCCGCGGCGATGACCTCGTCGTCGCGGACGCTCCCGCCGGGCTGTGCGACCGCACGGACCCCGGCGTCGAGGAGCACCTGCAGGCCGTCCGCGAACGGGAAGAACGCATCGGACGCCGCCACGCTGCCGGCGGCCCGGTCGCCGGCGCGGTTCACCGCGAGGTGGCACGAGTCGACCCGGTTGACCTGGCCCATCCCGACACCGACGCTCGCGCCCTGGTCCGCGAGGAGGATCGCGTTCGACTTCACCGCACGGCTCGCCTTCCACGCGAACGCGAGGTCGGCGAGCGTCTGGTCGTCGGCGGGCTCCCCGGCGACGAGGTCCCACGTCGACTGGTCGAAGCCGGTGAAGCGGTCGGCGTCCTGCACGAGGAAGCCGCCGGACACCTGCTTGACCTCGCGCGACGCGAGGGCGAAGTCGCTCGGCAGCGTCAGCAGGCGGATGTTCTTCTTGCGGGAGAGGATGTCGACGGCCTCGGGGTCGAACGCCGGGGCGACGACGACCTCGGTGAAGATGTCCGCCACGGTCTGGGCCATGGCCACGGTGACCGCGCGGTTCGCGGCGATGACCCCGCCGAACGCGGACAGCGGGTCGCACGCGTGCGCCGCGGCGTGGGCGGAGGCGATCGGGTCGGCGGCGTCGGCCGGGGCGATCGCGATGCCGCACGGGTTGGCGTGCTTGATGATCGCGACGGCGGGCTCGTCGAAGTCGTACGCGGCACGGACGGCGGCGTCGGCGTCGACGTAGTTGTTGTACGACATCTCCTTGCCGTGCAGCTGCGTGGCCTGGGCGATCCCGGTGCCGTCCTGGCTCGTGTAGAGCGCAGCGGCCTGGTGGGCGTTCTCGCCGTAGCGGAGGGTCGCGTGCAGGTCCGCGGTCACGGACAGGCGCTCGTCGAAGGCGCCGGGGGTCTCGAGGTCCCCGCTCGTGGTCGGCGCGGCGGCCTCCGCGACCACGTCGGTCGCGAAGTACGACGCGACGGCGGTGTCGTACGCGGCGGTGTGCGCGAAGGCCTGGGCGGCGAGGCGCTTGCGGAACTCGAGCGTCGTCCCACCGGAGCGCACGGCGTCGACCACCTCGGCGTAGGAGGCCGGGGACACGACGATCGCGACGTTCGGGTGGTTCTTCGCCGAGGCACGGACCATCGCGGGACCGCCGATGTCGACGTTCTCGACGACGGTCGCGGTGTCGGCACCGGACGCCACCGTCTCGACGAACGGGTAGAGGTTCACGACGACGAGCTGGAACGCCTCGATGCCGAGCTCGGCCAGCTGCTGCTCGTGGGACTCGAGCCGCAGGTCGGCGAGGAGACCGGCGTGCACCGACGGGTGCAGCGTCTTCACGCGGCCGTCGAGCGACTCCGGGAACCCGGTCACGCTCGACACGTCCGTGACCGCGAGGCCCGCGTCGCGGATCGTCTGCGCGGTGGAGCCGGTCGACACGATCTCGACGCCGGACTCGGCCAGTGCCCCGGCGAGCTCGAGCAGTCCGGACTTGTCGCTCACCGAGATGAGCGCCCGCCGCACGGGGACGGTGTCCCGGTCGCGGTACAGGCTGGGGTCGGCGGCGTGCACGCTCATGCGCTCGGGGTGCCCTTCAGGTCGGTGGTGCCGTTGGCGATGTCGAGGATGGTCTGGATGAGGAGGCGTCGCTCGACCGGCTTGATGCGGTCGTGCAGCGTCGACTCGGAGTCGCCCGGCAGCACCGGGACGCGTTCCTGCGCGAGGATCGGCCCGCTGTCGACGCCGTCGTCGACCTGGATCACGCTCGCGCCGGTCTGCTCGACGCCGGCCGCGAGGGCGTCCCGCACGCCGTGGGCGCCGGGGAACTCGGGCAGGTACGCCGGGTGGGTGTTGATGATGCCGGGTGCGAACTCGGACACCACCGCGGGCGGCAGCAGCCGCATCAGGCCGGACAGCACGAGCAGGTCCGGGGTCCACGGGCGGATCTGGGCCGCGAGCTCACGACCCCACTCCGCTCGCGTGTCGAAGCGCGAGAACGGCACCGTGAAGGTGGGGATCGAGTACTCCTCGCCCAGCTGGAGCCCCTCGGCGTCGCGGTCGGCACCGATGGCGACGACCCGGGCGGGGTACTCCGCGTCGAGGGTCGCCTCGAGCAGGGCCCGGAGGTTCGAGCCGGTACCGGAGATCAGGACGACCAGTTCGAGCACGGGGACAACCCTACCGGCCAGCCCGTCGTGCGACGGCGGTCGGTCCGTCGGCGCTACCGGTCGCCCTTGGGACGGCGCCACCAGGGCAGTTCGTCCTCGGGGATCTGGTCGGTCGCGTCCCACTGCCGGGTCGGCGTGGTCGGACGCCGCGGTCCGGCGTCGTCCGGACGCGCGGCGGGCTGGTCGACGGCACCGGTCTCGTCGACGTCGTCCCGGCCGGCGACGAACTCCTCGGTGCTCCACGGGAACGCCGGCTGCGCTTCGGTACCCGGAGCAGTGGGCACGGGTGCGGCACCGGACGGGCGGTGGTCGTCGCGGTCGACGTCGGCACCGGTGACCCGGTCGCGGAGCTCACCGGCTCGTCCACGCACGCCGTCCGCTGCGTCGCGCAGGCGGTCACGGATCGCGCCGACGCCGCTGCGCGCGGATCGCGGTGCACCGGACACGCGGTCCGCGGCCACGACGTCGGTCCGCGCCCAGGCCGGCAGTTCGACGTCCGCGTCGGGGTCCTGCCGCACCGTCGGCTCGTCGGTGGTCGACCCGTGGGAGGCCGACGGGGCTGCCCGACCCGGGGCGCTGTCGCGTGCCGGGGCGACGTCGCGCGCCGGCTCGTCGTCGTGCGCCAGGTGGCCGTCGTCGTCGCCGATCGGCTCGGTCGGCTGGTCGATGCTCGCCGACGGCGTCGCACGCGACCCGGATCCGGATCCGGATCCGGACCCACCGTGGGTCTCCTCGACCACGAACCGGTGCACGTTCGTCGTCCGGCCGGCACCGGCCTGGTCGAGGGCGGCGAGGAGCGACCCCTCGTGCTCGGCGACGACGGCGTCGGTCTCGTCCTCGGACTCGTGCCAGCGCCCGCGAGCCCACGGGCGGTCGGGCAGCGTGACCAGGTCGGTGCCCGCGGCGAGGGCGACGACCGCCGGCACACCGACCTCGAGCGCGGCGAAGGCACCGACGACGAGTGCGTGCGGGCCGACGTCGGCGAGCCGTCCGGGGCCGAACGACCCCGAGGTGAGCCACGCGACGAGCCCCGCCAGCACCCCGGCGACGAGACCGGCCGCCACGCCCCCGAGCGCCCGGTGCAGCGCGGAGTTCGCACTGCCGAGCGCCGCCACGAGCCGGGGGCGCAGGAGCCCACCGGCGGCGAACCCGGCGACGACGGGCACGAGCACCCAGACCAGGCCGAACGTGTGCCCCGACACCGGCAGCGCTCCGAACACCGGCAGACCCGGGATCGGCCCGAGCGTGGTCCCGATCGGGGAGACGCTGGACCCGGTCCCGATCGCGAAGCCCGGTCCGACGAGCCAGGACGTCGCCCAGCCGACGAAGTCCGGCAGGAAGGCGAGCTGCCCGACGGTCAGGGCGATGCCGCCGACGACCCCGGCGTGCGAGCGCTCGTACAGCGAGATGACCTCGGCGAACGAGGTGAAGAGCAGGAGGGCCGCGACGACGCCGGCCACGGCGACCACCGCGGCGGTCGCGGCCGTCCCGGCCCGGAGCCCGAACGCCGCGACCGCGCGCCACGTCGCGGGGATGCGGTCGACCAGGTCGAGGGCGCGCTGGGTGACCGGGTCGGCGGGCAGACCACGCCGCCGCCGGCAGACCTCGGACGTCACGACGGCCGGCACCGCGAACCAGAGCGCCGGCAGCACGACCGCCTGCCAGAGCGTCGGTTGCACCGCGGCGGAGCGGGTGGACAGCGCGACGGCGAGGCCGAGGGCCGCGACGACGGCCGTGCCGACGAGGAGCCCGGTCGTCCGGTGCTCGGTCTCGGCGAAGCGGCGTCCGGCGCGGCCGGCGAGCCACGCCGTGACGATCGCGAACCCGAGGGCGGCGAGCGTGACGTGGATGGGGTCGGCGGCGCCGCTGACCCCGGTCGACTTCGCCAGCGCGGCGCCGAGCAGGAAGGACACGTCGACGCCGTGCCCGACGAGCCAGACGCTCCCCGTGGCCTTCCAGAAGACGTCCCAGTCGATCTGCAGGCCGTACTCGAAGCCCCAGAGCAGCGTGAGCGGGACCAGGGCGATCCCGAGGCCGACGCCGACCGTCACGACCGCCTCGATGGCGGCGAGCAGTGCGGTTCCCAGGCGGTTCATCGCAGCGAGGATACGTGCCCGCGCGCCCGACCCGGGGCAGCCGCGCGGCTCCTGTGGAGAACGTCCGGCACCGCGGACGACGGGAGGCGCGGTGCCAGCCGGCACCGCGCCTCCCGGCAGCGTCCTCAGCAGGTCGCAGCGTGTCCACTCACCTCGCCGCGGCGACCACCTCGCGCAGCAGCGCGGCCGTCTCGGACGGCGTCTTGCCGACCTTCACGCCGGCGGCCTCGAGCGCCTGCTTCTTCGCCTCGGCCGTGCCGGCGGAACCGGACACGATCGCGCCGGCGTGTCCCATCGTCTTGCCCTCCGGCGCGGTGAAGCCCGCGACGTACCCGACGACCGGCTTCGTGACGTGCGCCTTGATGTAATCGGCCGCACGCTCCTCGGCGTCGCCGCCGATCTCACCGATCATCACGATGGCCTCGGTCTCCGGGTCGGCCTCGAACGCGGCGAGCGCGTCGATGTGCGTCGTCCCGATGACGGGGTCGCCGCCGATGCCGATGGCGGTGGAGAAGCCGAGGTCACGGAGCTCGTACATCATCTGGTAGGTCAGCGTGCCGGACTTCGAGACGAGACCGATCGGGCCCTTGCCGGTGATCGTCGCCGGGGTGATGCCGACGAGGGACTCGCCCGGCGTGATGATGCCGGGGCAGTTCGGGCCGATGATGCGGGTCTTCCCGCCGAGTGCCTTGGCGTGCGCCCAGAACACCGCGGAGTCCTGCACCGGGATGCCCTCGGTGATGACGACGACGAGGGGGATCTCGGCGTCGATGGCCTCCATCACGGCGTCCTTCGCGAACGCCGGCGGCACGAACACGATCGAGACGTCGGCACCGGTGGTGTCGATGGCCTCGCGCACCGAGCCGAAGACGGGGAGCTCGACGTCACCGTGGGTGACGGTGGTGCCGGCCTTGCGGGCGTTGACGCCACCGACCACCTGGGTGCCGGCCTTGAGCATGAGCGCGGTGTGCTTCGTGCCCTCGCCGCCGGTGATGCCCTGGACGATGACCTTCGAGTCCTTGTTGAGGAAGATCGACATTGCTCTGGTGCTCCTTACGCCGCGGCCGCGGCGAGCTCGGCGGCCTTCTCGGCCGCATCGTCCATGGTCGCGGCGACGGTGACGAGCGGGTGTGCCGCCTCCGCCAGGATCCGGCGACCCTCGTCCACGTTGTTGCCGTCCAGGCGCACGACGAGCGGCTTGGTGGCCGCGTCGCCGAGGATGCCGAGTGCGGCGACGATGCCGTTCGCGACGGCGTCGCAGGCGGTGATGCCGCCGAACACGTTCACGAAGACGCTCTTCACCTGCGGGTCCCCGAGGATGACGTCGAGGCCGTTGGCCATGACCTCGGCGGACGCACCACCGCCGATGTCGAGGAAGTTGGCGGGCTTGACACCGCCGTGGCGCTCACCGGCGTAGGCGACGACGTCGAGCGTGGACATGACGAGTCCGGCGCCGTTGCCGATCACGCCGACCTGCCCGTCGAGCTTCACGTAGTTCAGGCCGTGGGCCTTCGCCTTGGCCTCGAGCGGGTCCTCGCTCGCGGTGTCCTCGAGGGCCGCGTGCGCCTCGTGGCGGAAGTCGGCGTTCTCGTCGAGCGAGACCTTGCCGTCGAGCGCGAGGATCCGGCCGTCACCGGTGCGGACGAGGGGGTTCACCTCGACCAGGGTGGCGTCCTCACCGGCGTACACGTCGTAGAGCTTCACGAAGACGTCGGCGACGGCGTCCTGCAGCTCGGCGGGGAAGTTCGCCTGCGCCGCGATCTCGAGCGCGGCCTCCTTGTTGATGCCGGTGAGGGGGTTCACCTCGACCCGTGCGAGCGCCTCGGGCTTCTCGACCGCGAGCTGCTCGATCTCCATGCCGCCCTCGACGCTGGTGAGCGACAGGTAGGAGCGGTTCGCCCGGTCGAGCAGCACCGAGAAGTAGAACTCCTCGGCGATGTCGGCGCCCTGGGCGACCATCACACGCTGGACGGTGTGGCCCTTGATGTCGAGGCCGAGGATCGCCTGCGCGTGCTCGTACGCCTCGTCGGGGGTCTTCGCGACCTTGACGCCGCCGGCCTTGCCGCGACCGCCGACCTTCACCTGCGCCTTGACGACGACCACGCCGCCGATCTGCTCCGCCGCCGCCTTCGCCTCGTCCGGGGTGTCGGCGATGATGCCCTGGAGGACGGGGACGCCGTAGGACTCGAAGAGGTCCCTGGCCTGGTACTCGAAAAGATCCACGCTGTTCTTCTTCCCGCACGGTTCGTGCGATCGGCATCGGTTTCCCGGTCGCGCACTCACCATCGAGGGTCGCTCGATGTCGAGACAACGGCCGGACCCGAGCCTAGCGCTGGTCGGTGGACGTCCGGTGCGCGGGTCCCGAGTCGCGTCCCGAGGGGCCCGTCGTCCGCGGCGCGCATCCCGAGGACGACCCCAGCGAGTGGTCGGCACGGTGTACTCGATGGACACCGCACTCCGCTCCCGCGCCACCGACGTGTTCGGCTGGCACCTCCGCCCCGCACAGGAGACGGTCGTCGACGCCGTCCTCGCCGGGCGTGACGCCCTCGCCGTGATGCCCACCGGTTCGGGCAAGTCCGCGATCTACCAGGTCGCCGGTCTCGCCCTCGAGGGAGCGGTCGTGGTGGTCTCGCCGCTCGTCGCCCTGCAGGAGGACCAGGTCGTCGGGCTCGAGGACCACCCGGACGCGCCGCGTGCGGTCACGATCAACGCGACGCACGCGCGCCGCGACCTCGACGAGGCGTGGGACGCCGTCGCCAGGGGGGACGCGCGCTACGTCTTCCTGGCCCCGGAACAGCTCGCGAAGGACGAGGTCGTCGACCGCCTCCGCGAGACCGGCGTCGCCCTCGTCACCGTCGACGAGGCGCACTGCGTGTCCTCGTGGGGGCACGACTTCCGCCCGGACTACCTCGTCCTCGGCGAGGTCGTCGAGCGTCTCGGGCGCCCACCGGTGCTCGCGATGACCGCGACCGGTTCCTCGCCGGTGCGCGCGGAGATCGAGCAGCGCCTCGGCATGCGCGACCCGCTCGTGCTCGCCACCGGCTTCGACCGACCGGAACTCCGGCTCGAGGTGGTGCGGCACGCCGACGCGGACGCGAAGCAGGAGGCCGTCGTCGAGCAGGTCGTCTCGCTCGAGGGCGCGGGCATCGTGTACGTCGCGACCCGCGCGGAGACGCTGGTGTACGCCGACGAGCTGGTCGAGGCAGGACGCCGGGCCAAGCCGTACCACGCGGGCCTGCGGGTGCGGGACCGCGAGGCCGTGCACCACGCGTTCCTCGACGGCGACATCGACGTGGTCGTGGCCACGAGCGCGTTCGGCATGGGGATCGACAAGCCCGACGTCCGGTTCGTCGTGCACGCCGACGTGCCCGAGTCGATCGACGCCTACTACCAGGAGGTCGGACGTGCCGGCCGTGACGGCGACCCGGGCGTCGCCACCCTGCACTACCGCTCCGAGGACCTCGGGCTCCGCCGCTTCTTCGCGTCCGGCTCCCCCCGGCCGGCGTCCCTCCGCGCGGTGTTCGACGCCGTGCCCGCCGACGGTGCCGTCGCCCGATCCGAGCTCGCGGAGCGCTCCGGCCTCGCGGCGAGGACCGCCGGTCGGTCCGCGAACGCCCTCCTCGACGCCGGGGTCCTGGTCGACGGCCGGGACGGGCTCCGGCGAGCGCCCGACGCCCCGGCGGACGCCCAGGGGGCCGCCGCCCGCGCCCGCGAGCACGCCCAGGAGCGGGAGCGCGTCGACGAGTCCCGCATCGAGATGATGCGCCGGTTCGCGGAGACGCTCGGCTGCCGTCGCCAGTTCCTGCTCGGGTACTTCGGCGACGAGCTCGCGGAACCCTGCGGCAACTGCGACACCTGCTCGGCCGGTACCGCCACCGAGGACGAGGTCCACGCCGCCGACGGCTCGAACGATGCCGCGTGGCCGCCGGACGCCCCCGTGGAGCACGCCGAGTGGGGTCGCGGCACGGTCATGAGCACCGAGGACGACCGGATCACGGTCTTCTTCGAGTCCGCCGGCTACCGCACGCTCGGCCTGGCCGACGTGGAGGAGCGGAACCTGCTCGAGCGGGTCTGACCAGTCGGTCGGGGGGAGGCGCGGCCGCTCGACCACCCGTCGGCGACCGCGCTCCACTCCCCCGAGCACGGCGAGTGTGCCTCGTCGGGGTGGCCCGGAGGTGTCGTCCGGGTGAACGGTGTCCCCCGAGCGCACCCGGGCGGCCCGGGACGGTCCGTACCCGGCACCCGGCACCCGGACCGGTCCGCAGGCCGGCGGCGTAGACAGGACTCCCCGAGACGACAGGAGCGCGCAGTGAGCGACCCCGGCATCACCCCGAACGACGGAACCGACGAGTTCCGCGACGACGACGTGGACACCGAGCACACCGGCCCGTACGAGACGGACGGCCGCGAGGAGGCCCTCGAGACCGTCACGAACGACGCCGTGGCCGGCGAGACGGTGGAACCGCAGCCCGGCGACGGCACCGACGACGGTCCGACCGGTGGCGCACCCCGCGAGGGCTCCCCGGACACCTTCGAGCACGACGGCGACGACGGCCGCGACCTCGCCACCGAGGACGGCTCCGGCCCCCTCTGACACGGGTCCCACGGAGCACGGCTCGCTACGATCGGGCCGTGCTCCGCCGTCTCCACGCCGAGGTCCGTCGCGTGCCCGCGGCGGCTCGGCTCGTCGCGGTCACCGTCATGCTGCTCGTGGCCGCCTCCTCCCACCTCGTGGCCCGCTCGGAGCCGGTCGGTCGATGGCTGCCCCTGCTGGTGGTCGCCGTCGTGGGTGCCGTGGTCGCGGGAGCGCCGGCCCGACGCTGGCCGCTCCCGGCGATCTGGCTCGTCGCGACGCTCCTCGCCACCGGCACCGGGGTCCACGCCGACCTCGCGGTGCTGGCGCCGTCCCTCGTCGGCGGCGCCGTGGCGCTGGTCGCGGCGGTCGCCGTCGACCTGTCCGCCGTCCTGCGGGACCGTCGCCGACACGAGCGGTCGTGACCCGGTCGCACCCGGGAGGCGCGGCACACCACCGGCACCGTCCCTCCCGTCCGTCCCCCGGTCGCGTCGCGGACCGTGACCTCCGTCGGTTCCTCGCCGACAGCACCCCCGTGGCTGCGGGTGGCCGCGCCATCCTGCTGCAGATCGCCGACCCCGTCGTGGCGGCCGGTGTCCGTCGGCACTCCGACTTCGCCCGACGACCGCAGCAGCGGCTGGCCCACACCCTGATGTTCGTCTACGCCGTCGTGATCGGCACCGACGCGGACGCGGCCGTCGCGGCCTCGTTCGTGGACCGCGCGCACCGACCGGTCGCCGGTGCCGACGACGTCGACCGGCAGCTCTGGGTCGCGGCGACCCTCTTCGACTCGGCGCGACGGGCGCACGAGCTGTTCGGCGAACCCGTCGACGCCGCCCGCGCCGAGGCCGTCCTCGCCGCGTACGCACCGATCGGCACGGCGCTCCGGGTGCCGGCCGACCGGTGGCCGGCGTCCGTGGCGGCCTTCGACGCCTACTGGTCGACGGCGCTCGGCGCGCTGAGCGTGACCGACGACGCCCGCGGTGTCGTCCGCGACCTCCTCCACCCGCGCTTCGCCCCGCTGTGGGTGCGCGCGGCGATGCCGCTCGTGCGCGTCGTCACCGTCGGCATGCTGCCGGAGGCCCTGCGCACCCAGTACGGGTTCCCGTGGGGCCCGCGTGAGCAGCGCCGCTTCCGCCGCTCCGTGGCGTTCGTGCGCGCCGTGCGTGGCGTCGTCCCCGGGTGGGCGCTCCGCCTGCCCGGCCCGCTGCTGCTGCGGGCGATGCGCCGGTACGCGCACCGCTGACCGGGCAGGCTGAGCGTCCGGCGCCGCCGAGCGGTTGGCTGGGGGCATGTCCTCCGCCCCGCTGTCCGGCGACACGTCCTTCGCCTTCCCCGAGCTCACCGACCCGCCCGCGTCGCCGTTCACCGTCGCCCGCACCTGGTTCGACGCCGCCCAGGACGGCGACGTCGCCGAACCGATGTCGATGACGCTCGCCACCGCCGGCGCCGACGGCCGGGTCACCGCCCGCACCGTCGACGTCAAGCGGCTCGACGACCGCGGGCTCGTCTTCGGCACCTCGACGCTCAGCCCGACCGGCCGCCAGCTCACCGAGAACCCGCACGCCGCACTGCAGGTCTACTGGCGGGAGACCATGCAGCAGCTCCGCTTCGAGGGCCGCGTCGTGCAGCTCCCCGATGACGAGTCGGACGCGCTCTTCGCCGACCGTTCCCCGAAGTCGCGCGCCGCCACCGCGATCGCGGACCAGTCCGCCGTGCTCGAACCGCGGACCCTGCAGGACCTCATCGACGACGCGAACGCGCTGCTCGACGAGTCCGGCGACGACGTCCCGCGGCCCGAGGGCTGGGTGGCGTGGCGCCTCGAACCCGACGTCGTCGAGTTCTGGCACGGCAGCCGCGACCGCATGCACCGACGGCTGCAGTACGTGCACGCCGGCGACGCGTGGTCGGTCGCGCAGCTGCAGCCGTAGGGCTAGAGCTTCTCGATCGGCGCGATCTTGATGAGGAGCTTCTTGCGACCGGCGGAGTCGAACGCGATCTCGGCGATGCGCTTCGCACCCTGACCGGTGACGGCCGAGACCGTGCCCTCGCCGAAGTCGACGTGCGAGATGCGGTCGCCGGCGGCGAGTTCCATGTCGCCGTTGTCGCGCACCTGCCCGGACACCCGGTTCGCCCACTCGGTCTTCGGCCGGGTCTTGGCCGCCGCCGCTGCACGGTCGTAGGAGCCACCGCCCCAACCACCACCGCCACGGTAGCCACCGCCGCCACCGCCGGGACCACCGGATCCGGGGGCGCCACGACGCGCGTTGATGGCGCGCGGCTCGGTCCCACCGCGGCTGTTCGCCATGCCCGGGGACTGCTTCCACTCGATGAGCCCCTCGGGGATCTCCTGCAGGAAGCGCGACGGCATCGCCACGTTGACGTCACCGAACTGCGCACGGGTCATCGCGAGCGACAGGAACAGCGCCTTCTTCGCGCGGGTGATGCCGACGTAGAACAACCGGCGTTCCTCCGAGGGGCCGCCGGGCTCGTTCGCGGACATCCGGTGCGGCAGCAGGTCCTCTTCGACGCCGGTGAGGAACACGGCGTCGTACTCCAGCCCCTTGGCCGTGTGGAGCGTCATCAGCGACACCGTGCCCGAGGAGTCGTCGAGCTCGTCCGCCGCGGCGACGAGCGAGACCTCGGTCAGGAAGTCGGACAGCGTGCCCTCGGGGTTGTTCTTCTGGAACTCCCGCGTCACCGCGACGAGTTCGTCGATGTTGTCCGCACGGGCGGCGTCCTGCGCGTCCGGCGACTTCCGGAGGTTCTCGAGCAGCCCGGACCCGTCGAGCAGCTGCGTGAGGGTGTCGACGACCGGCTGGGTCTGGGCACGCGACGAGACGTCGTCGAGCAGCGCGGCGAACGCCGTGATCGCGTTCCGCACCTTCGGCCCGAACCCGAGCTCGTCGGCGTGCCGCAGGGCGTCGCGCATCGTCGTCTCGTGCTCGTCCGCGTAGCGCTGCAGGGTCGTCTCGGTGACCGCGCCGATGCCGCGCTTCGGGACGTTGAGGATCCGGCGGAGCGCCATCGGGTCGGCGGGGTTGGCGACCGTGATCAGGTACGCCATGGCGTCCTTGATCTCGGCACGCTCGTAGAACTTCGTGCCGCCGAGCACCCGGTACGGGATCGCCGCACGGATGAAGATCTCCTCCAGCGCACGGGTCTGCGAGTTCGTCCGGTAGAACACGGCCATGTCGCGGTAGTCCATGCCGTCGTCGTGAAGGCGCTGGACCTCGTCGGCGACGAACTGGGCCTCGTCGTGGCCGGTGTACCCGGTGAAGCCGACGATCTTGTCACCGGCGCCGACGTCCGTGAACAGGTTCTTCGCCTGCCGGTCGAAGTTGTTCGCGATGACGGCGTTCGCCGCGTCGAGGATGTTCTGGGTCGATCGGTAGTTCTGCTCGAGCAGGACGACCTTCGAGTTCGGGAAGTCCCGCTCGAACTCGACGATGTTGCGGATGTCCGCGCCGCGGAACGCGTAGATGGACTGGTCGGAGTCGCCCACGACGGTCAGCGACGCCGGTGCGATCGACCCGTCGGCCTCGCGCATCCGGGCGACGTGCTGCCCGGAGTCCTCGAGCTTGTCGACCTGCTCGACGGGGACCGGCCGGGTGAGCTCGCGGATGAGGGCGTACTGGGCGTGGTTCGTGTCCTGGTACTCGTCGACCAGGATGAACCGGAACCGGCGCTGGTACAGGGCGGCGACGTCCGGGAAGGCCCGGAACAGGAACACCGTCTGGCCGATCAGGTCGTCGAAGTCGAACGCGTTCGCCCGGCGCAGCTCGTTCGTGTAGCGACGGAACACCTCGGTGAACATGACCTCTTGCGGGTCGTTCGCGTTGATGTTCCGGGCGTAGGTGTCGATGTCCTGCAGCTCGTTCTTGAGCTTCGAGATCTTCGAGGCCGCTGCGCCGACGGTCAGCCCGAGCGAGTCCGCCTCGAGCTCCTTGATGATCCGCTTGAGGAGCGCGCGGGAGTCCGCGGAGTCGTAGATCGTGAACGACTGCGGGAAGCCGAAGCGCTCGGCCTCACGCCGGAGGATCCGCACGCAGGCCGAGTGGAACGTGGAGATCCACATGCCGTCGGACTCCTGCCCGACGAGCGCACGGACGCGCTCGCGCATCTCGGCGGCGGCCTTGTTCGTGAACGTGATCGCGAGGATCTGCGACGGCCAGGCCTCGCGGTTGGCCAGCAGCAGCGCGATGCGGCGCGTCAGCACGCTCGTCTTGCCGGACCCGGCACCCGCCACGATGAGCAGCGACTCGCCGCGGTACTCGACGGCTTCCTTCTGCTGGGGGTTCAGACCCGCGGTGAAGGGGTCCTCGTAGGCACGGGCGCCCGCACCCTGGTCGGGCGCGGAGTCGAAGGGGTCCAGCACGATCGTCATGTCCGCGACAGTCTAGGCGCGACCCCCGACAGCCGAACGGGCGAGCACGGCGAGGTCGGTGTGGTCCGCGAACACGCCGTCCACCCCGGTCCGGACGACCGACGTGTACCAGCGCTCCCAGTCGCCGAACGCCGCGACGTCCCCACCCCGCCGGAGCGGTGCGGGCAGGAAGCGGTTCTCGGGCCGGAGGGTCCAGGTGTAGACAGCGAGCCCGGCGTCGTGCGCCCGGTCGACGATCGCGCTCCGCACCGGCGCCGGGTCCTCGAGCGCCACGCTGTCGACGCCGGCCATCAGCGTGGGCAGCGCGACGCTGATCCCGTGGAACTCGGTCGCGAGCGCGGCGAGCGCGTCCTCGGAGCGCTCCGCCGCGTAGGTGGGGGCCAGCGACCCGTGGGAGGCGACCTCGTCCGCGGCGCTGCCCCGCGCCTCCTGGAGGTACACGAGCCGCCCACCGGTGCCGCGCTCCCGCAGGTCGCGGAGCACCCCCTTCTCGAAGCACTCGACGGTCAGCCGCTCGTCACCGCGCCACCCGGCGGCACCGAGGGCCGTGTCGACGAGCTGGCCCATCGGGATGCCCGCGCGCTCGAAGTGGTCGGCGTGCTTGACCTCGGCCACGAGCCCCACCGGACGCGGCGCGCCGTCGAGGATGCCGAGCAGGTCCTCGAGCCGCAGGACCGGTTCCTCGCCGTCGTGCTCGGCGGACCCGGGTCGCAGGGCGGGCAGGCGTTCCCGGGTGCGGAGCGTGCGCAGCTCGTCCCACGTGAAGTCCTCGGTGAACCAGCCCGTCAGGGTCTGCCCGTCGATCGTCTTCGTCGTCCGGAGGTGGCGGAACTCCGGACGGTCCGCGACGTCGGTCGTGCCGGACACCTCGTTCTCGTGCCGGAGGACGAGCACGCCGTCCTTCGTCGGCACCAGGTCCGGTTCGATCGCGTCGGCGCCGAGCTCGACCGCGAGCTCGTACGCGCTCCGCGAGTGCTCGGGACGGTAGCCGGACGCGCCACGGTGGGCGATCACCAGGGTCATGGCCGTACCGTACCGATCCCGGGTGACCGCGGACCGCCGTGTGTCGGGCGACACATCTGGATGCTCGCAGCCTCCGGTTCCCAGGCCCGCGTCGGACGCTCTCGGTGTGACCGTCCGATCCCTCTCCACCGCAGTCGAACACCGCATCGACCGCGCCGCCCGACGGGTGCTCGACGCCGGCCACCAGCCGCACCGGCCGGCCCGGGTCGTCGTCACCGAGTTCCTGGTGTTCGGCGCGAAGCAGGCGTGGGCGTGCACCTTCGGCGCGCTCCTGCTCGCGACAATGGCGGTGGCGCACCTGACCGTCCCGGCGGCGGTGCGGAACGACCTGCTCACCGTCGCCGCCGTGCTGCTCCAGCTCGGGATGCTCGTCTTCGGGCTGGAGACCGTCCGCGAGCTCCGCGTCGTCCTGCTCTTCCACGTCGTCGGCACCGTCATGGAGGTCTTCAAGACCCACGCCGGCTCCTGGACCTACGAACCCGGCGGTGTGCTCGTCGTCCTCGGCGTCCCGCTGTTCTCCGGCTTCATGTACGGCGCCGTCGGTTCGTACATGGTGCGGGTCCACCGGCTGTTCGACCTGCGGTTCGACCGCTACCCGCGGCAGTGGCTGCTCGTCGTGGTCGCCGCTCTGATCTACGGCAACTTCTTCGCCCACCACGTCGTGTGGGACGCCCGGTGGCCGCTGCTCGCGGCCGTGGTGGCGCTCTTCGCCCGCACGACGATGCACGTGCGGGTGCACCGGTCGGTGCTGCGGATGCCGGTGCTCGTGGCGATGGGCCTCGTCGCGCTGTTCATCTGGCTGGCCGAGAACGTCGCCACCTGGGCGGGCGCGTGGTCCTACCCCGCACAGGCGGCCGCGTGGCAGCCGGTCGCGCCGACCAAGATCGTGGCCTGGTTCCTGCTCATGGTGATCTCCGTCGCGCTCGTCACGTGGGTCCATCCGGCGACCGGGCCGGGAGGCGCGGTGCCGGTCCGCCCCGCCGCCCGCGCCGGGCGCTCGGCGGCTCCCCGCGAGGGCGCCGGACGGTCGGCTGCTTCTCGACGTCCTCGCGGCGCACGTGCAGCGGATCCCCATAGGCTCGCGGAGTCGAGGCCCTCCGGGGCCGCGTCCGCTCGCCGCGAATCCTCAGCCTTCCGCGACCGAGCGCCCCTAGGCTGAGAGGACTCGAATCTCCAAGGAAGAGGACACCATGGCCTTCAAGCCCGGTTTCGACCAGTCCCCCGCCTTCAACAGCCAGGGGCCGAACACCTGGGGTGGACGCGGCGCTGGTCAGCAGCAGGCCGGCTGGGGACAGACCCCGCAGCAGGCACAGGGCGGCATGACCCCCGAGCAGCTGCAGTACATGTACGACCGCCCCGCGGCGAACACGGTCGACACCGACCGCATGTCGTACGAGGACACCATCGTCAAGACGCTCCTCGCGTTCGGCGTGCTCGTCGTCGGCGCGGTGGCCGGCTGGAACCTGCCCCCGATCGTCTGGATCGTCGGCGCGGTCGTCGGCTTCGTGCTGGCGCTCGTCAACACCTTCAAGAAGAAGCCGTCGCCGGGGCTGATCCTGACCTACGCCTTCTTCGAGGGGCTCTTCGTCGGCGGGATCTCGCACTACTTCCAGACGGCGTTCCCGCAGAGCGACGGCATCGTGGCGCAGGCGGTGTTCGGCACGCTCGGTGTGTTCTTCATCACCCTGCTGCTGTTCCGCTCCGGCAAGGTCCGCGCGACCCCGAAGGCCACCCGGTTCTTCCTCATCGCGATCGTCGGGTACATGGCGTTCTCGCTCGTGAACCTCGTCCTGATGTGGACCGGCGTCACGAGCACCGCGTTCGGCCTGATGGGCGTGACGCTCTTCGGTATCCCGCTCGGCGTCCTGATCGGCATCTTCGTGGTGGTCATGGCGGCGTACTCGCTGATCCTCGACTTCGACCAGATCAAGACGGGTGTCGAGCGCGGCGCTCCCCGGATCTACGCGTGGACGGCGGCCTTCGGGCTCATCGTCACCCTCGTGTGGCTCTACCTCGAGATCCTGCGCATCCTCGCCATCATCGCGAGCAGCCAGCGCAACTAGCGGCTCCGACTCGGAGGGCCCCGGCGAACACGCCGGGGCCCTTCGTCGTTCCCGTGCCGGGCTGTGCCGGCGCCCGCGAGATCGCACTTCGGCGGGCGACGGCGCGCGCGAGATCGCACTTCGGCGGGCGACAAGGCCGCCGATCCGGCACGAAGTGCGATCTCGGCGGAACGGGAGACGGCGGACGGCGGGCCGAGGCCCGGACGCGAAGGGGCCCGGCACGCGAGATGCGTGCCGGGCCCCGTCAGCGCGGGAGGACTACTCCCACTCGATCGTCCCCGGCGGCTTGCTCGTGACGTCGAGCACGACGCGGTTCACGTCCGGGACCTCGTTCGTGATGCGGTTCGAGATCTTCGCGAGGGTCTCGTAGGGCAGGCGTGTCCAGTCGGCGGTCATGGCGTCCTCCGACGAGACCGGACGGAGCACGATCGGGTGCCCGTACGTGCGGCCGTCGCCCTGGACGCCCACGGAGCGGACGTCGGCGAGCAGCACGACGGGGCACTGCCAGATCTCCTGGTCGAGGCCGGCCGCGGTGAGTTCCTCACGCGCGATCTTGTCGGCCGCGCGCAGCAGCTCGAGGCGGTCCTTCGTGACCTCGCCGACGATGCGGATGCCGAGCCCCGGTCCGGGGAACGGCTGGCGGCCGACGATGACCTCGGGCAGGCCGAGTTCGCGGCCGACCGCGCGGACCTCGTCCTTGAACAGGGTGCGCAGCGGCTCGACGAGCTCGAACGTCATGTCCTCGGGCAGCCCGCCGACGTTGTGGTGCGACTTGATGTTCGCCGTGCCGGCACCACCGCCGGACTCGACGACGTCGGGGTAGAGCGTGCCCTGGACGAGGAACTTCACCTCGCCCGCGTCGTCGTCGGCCTTCGCCTCGAGCACGAGCGCCTCGGCCGCCGCCTCGAAGGTGCGGATGAACTCGCGGCCGATGATCTTGCGCTTCTGCTCCGGGTCGCTGACGCCGGCGAGGGCGTCGAGGAACTGCTGCTCGGCGTCGACCGTGACGAGCCGGACGCCGGTGGAGGCGACGTAGTCCTCTTCCACCTGCTTGCGCTCGTCGGCGCGCAGGAGCCCGTGGTCGACGAAGACGCAGGTCAGCTGGTCGCCGACGGCCTCGTGCACCAGGGCCGCGGCGACGGCCGAGTCCACCCCGCCGGAGAGTCCGGCGATGACGCGGGCCGAGCCCACCTGCTCCTTGATGCGCGCGACCTGCTCCTCGATGACGTTCGCCGAGTTCCAGTCGCCGGGGAGGCCGGCGGCGCGGTGCAGGAAGTTCTCGAGCACGGCCTGGCCGTACACGGAGTGCTTCACCTCGGGGTGCCACTGCACGCCGTAGAGCTTGCGCTCGTCGGACGCGAACGCGGCGACCGGGGTCGAGGCGCTCGAGGCGAGGACCTCGAAGCCCTCGGGAGCCTTCGCGACGGAGTCGCCGTGCGACATCCAGGTCACCTGGGACCCGGGCTGGTCGCCGAGCAGCGTGCTCGGGCCGGGGACCAGCGTGACGTCGGTCGCGCCGTACTCGCGGAGGCCGGTGTTCGCCACCTCGCCGCCGAGCGCCGACGCCATGGCCTGGAAGCCGTAGCAGATGCCGAGCACGGGGACGCCGAGCTCGAGGATGTCACCGTCGAGTGCGGGCGCGCCGTCCTCGTACACGGACGACGGGCCACCGGACAGCACGATGGCCGCCGGGTCCTTCGCGCGGATCTCGTCTGCCGTCATCGAGTGCGGGACGATCTCGCTGTAGACGTTCGCCTCGCGGACCCGACGCGCGATGAGCTGCGCGTACTGGGCTCCGAAGTCGACGACGAGGACGGGACGCTGTTCGGTCTCGCTCACCGAGCGGCCTCCTTCTCACGCTGCTGTGCAGCGATCAGCTCGTGGTAGGTGTCCATGGCCTTCTGCTGCATGCGGTGCTCGACCACGAAGGACATGAACGGGATGATGCCGCCGAGGGCGATGAGCAGGAAGCGGGACGGCCTCCAGCGCATGATGCTCCAGAGGCGGAAGTCGGTGAACAGGTACAGCACGTAGAGCCACCCGTGCGCGATGAGGATCGCGATCGACAGGTTGAACGTGCCGGGGGCTTCGCCGGCGGTGCCGTTCGGCACGAAGAACGGACCGTTGCCGAGCTGCATCTCGAGCTGGAGCGGCGTGTACTTGATGATGACCTCGATCACGAGGGCCAGCAGCAGCACACCGGTGATGTACGCGGAGACGCGGTACCACTTCACCGCGCCCGGGATCTTCGGGATGTCGCGGGTACGGACGGTCAGGGCCATATCCGCCATCCTACCGTCGGAGCGCAGCGGCTTCGGCGGCGAGGGCGGCGTCGCGCTCGTCCTCCTGTTCACGCTCCCAGGCGTCCTTCACGAAGCGGTACCAGAGGAAGACGGCGAACCCGGCGAAGACGACCCACTCGATCGCGTAGAAGAGGTTGAGCCAGTCGAACTGGACCTCGCGCGTGGGGGCCCGGTCGGCGATGGTGCCGAGGTCCGCGGCCTTCGCGGTGCTGCCGTCGGCGACCACGTACCCGAGGTACATCCGGTCGTCGAAGGTCTTCCACGTGTTGACGAACCGGGCCGGCGCGACCGCGGAGTACTCGCCCTTGTCGTACGTGTCCTGGTCGGGCGACTCGGCCGGGTAGTAGCGCCCCTCGACCGTCACCCGCTGTCCGTCCGCGATCCGGTCACCACCGGCGACGGCGGCGCTGCGGTCGTCCGACCAGCCGATCACGACCGGCAGGCTCGCGCCGGACACACTGTCGACCAGGTGTCCGACGGTCTGGTAGGTCCCGCCGCCGCTCCGGCCGGTCAGGACGGTGGTGTCGTCGGCGACGAAGGTGCCGCTGACGGCCACCTTCTGCCCCGCGAGGGTCTCCGTCGTCGGCTGCATCGGCTTCGTCACGTCGTCGAGCGCCTTGCGGGTCTCGGTGGTCGCCGGGAGCGGCCTGCCGTTGGCGATGCTGCGCTCGAGCTGCCACTTGCCCAGTCCCGCGAACACCGCTGCCAGCACGAGCGCCAGCAACAGCAGCGCGATCCACCTCGGTCGTCGGGCTACGGCCCACATCTGTATCAGTACTCCGGATCGCGCTGTCGCACCGGGCGTTCGGGACGCTCGGCGGGGATCTCGACCGACGAGGTCACGGGTTCGTCGACCGGCTCCGGTGACCCATTGTCGCGCTCTTCCCTGCCCGCCGCCTCCACGAGGGCGAACTCCTCCGCGAACTGCCGGTCCCGCTCGGCCCGTCGGGCGGCAGCGGCGGCGTCCTGGTCCGCGACACCGGCGTCGGCCGCGGCGTCGACGGCCTCGTCGAGCGCCGGCCCGGCGGGTACCGTGCTGCCGGACCGGCCCAGTCGCGCACGGAGCCGCGACCGCAGGTGCGCCACACGGGCCGGGCGGACGACCAGACGCCCGATCCGGTCGGAGTTGACGGCGAGGAGCGGCCCGAGGATCGCCATCACGAGCACGTAGAGCCCGGCGAATGCCGTGATGCGCGCTTCGAGTCCGGCGGCGGCCGACAGCGTCGCGAGGATCAGCGCGAACTCGCCGCGGTTCACGAGGATGACCGCGGTGTTGATGCCCTGCTGGACGGAGAAGCCGTTCATCCGTGCGACGAGCTGGCCGGCGACCGCATTGAGCACGACGGTCATGCCGATGGCACCGAGCACGGGCCACAGGACCTCGCCGAACGTCGACAGGTCGAGGCCGAGACCGAAGTTCACGAAGAAGAACGCCGCGAACACGTCGCGCATCGGGAGCGCGAGCTGCTCGATGCGGTCGCGGTACCGGGTCGCACCGCAGAGCAGACCGATCACGAACGCGCCGATCGCGTCGGTCACGCCGAGCAGGTCGCCGATGCCGCCGAACATGACCGCGAGCCCGAAGAACAACACCGTGAACAGCTCGTCGTCGCGCGTCGCGAAGATCTTCGACACCCACTTGCCGGCGAACCGGGCGAGGGTGAACATCACGATGAGGAACCCGAAGGCCAGGGCGAGCTTGCCGACGACCGCCCAGACGTTCGTGTCGCCGGAGAGCACCACCGACACGATCGCCAGGTAGATCGCGATGAAGACGTCCTCGATCACGGTGACGCCCAGGATCATGGGCGTCTCGTCGTTGGCGAGGCGACGCAGCTCGATGAGCAGCTTCGTGACGATCGCGCTCGACGAGGTCGCCGTCATGCCCGCGATGATGAGGGCCTCGCGCGTGCCCCAGCCGAGCGAGAACCCGAACGCGAAGCCGACGCCCATGTTGATCGCGACGTACGTGCCGCCGGACACCAGGAGCTTGCCCGCGTTGCCGTAGAACTCCTCCTGGTCGAACTCCAACCCGAGGTTGAAGAGCAACAGGATCAGCCCGAACGTCGCGATGAGCTCGATGGTGTGCGACTCGACGTTCAACCCGATCCACGGCGTGTGCGGGCTCGCGATGAGCCCCACGACCATGTAGATCGGGATGGCGGGCAGGCCGATGGTCTTGCCCAGTCGTCCGAGGACGTAGGCGATGAGGAACAGGCCGCCGATGGTCAGCAGCTCACCACCCAGGTGCACCGGGTCAGCTCCTCGGCGGCGCCTCGGCGGCCGCGGCCGCGAGCTGTCCGCTGCGGTAGAAGGAGAACGCCTTGGCGACCTTCTCGGGGGACCCGGCGACCACGATGGTGTCGCCCGGGAACACGACGAAGTCCGACGAGGGCGCCGGGTTCGCGCTGTCGCCGCGGACCACCGCGACGACCGTCAGGCCGATGAAGCCGGAGTCGTGCAGGTCGCCGAGGGGCTTGCCCGCGATCGCGTCGTCGTAGTCGACCGAGAACCAGTCGATGGACAGGCCCGGGATCTCGTCGAGCTTGTCGAGGCCCTCGGTGATGCGGGTGCCGCCGAGCAGTTCGGCGAGGGTGTGCGCTTCGTCCTCGCTGAGGCGCAGGGAGACCTTCTCGGACTTGTCCGCGCCGTCGGAGACGTCGGCGAACGAGATGAGGTCGGAGTGCCCCGACCGGTGCGTGATGACACCGCACTTGCCACCGTCGTCGGTGTAGAAGCTGTGCAGCACGCCGACTCCGGGGAGTTTGACGCGATGGACGTCGACCATGATGGCTCCCTTGATGAGTACCCCGATGATAACCACCGCGTGGTCTCGCGCATTCCGCACGCTACGGTCGTGCCATGGGGAACACTCGGGGGTCCGTCCGCATCGTCGTCGCCGTCGTCGGGGTGGTGGTCGTCGCGGCGTACGCGGCGCTGCTGGCCGTGAACGCGCTCGTGCTCGACCCGCTCGCGGCGGTACCCGGGCAGTCGCTCGAGCAGATCTACGCGCGGGTCGACGTCGGCAACGACGTGACGCAGGACGTCATCGGCGTCGTGGTCGTGGCGTCGATCGGGGTGGTGCTGGCCCTCACCGCGGCGGTCGTGGGACTCGCGGCACGACTGCCCGCGTCGGTGATCGCGGTGCTGCACCTGGGCGTCCTCGCCGCCGGCGCGGTCGCGACCTTCCAGTCCGGCTTCTGGCTCGGCATGGACGTCGCCGACTCGTGGCCGACCGACGGCGGCGCGCACACGATCTGGGCCGGCGTGCTGTACGTGACGAGCCTCGCAGCGCTCGTCGCGATCCCGGGCGTCCTGTTCGTGACGATGGTCCGCACCCTCGGGAGGCAACGTCGGCAGCAGCTCGCAGCGGAGTAGCGCTGCGAGTTGCCGCCGAGGTCGCGTCCCGCGGACTGGCGGGACCAGCTGACGGACGGGAGGCGCGGGGCGGGGCCGCCACGCGCCTCCCGTCCGGTGGTCCCTACTCGGGTTCGCTCGTCTTCTCGCCGACGACCTGCTCGTCGGACGCCTTCGCGCCCTCCGCGCCGCTCGACCGGCCGCCGCCGACGACCACGTCGTCCTCGTCGAAGCCGAACGCGATGTCCGGCGCCTCGAGGCGGACGCGGTCCGCCGACTCGTCGTCGGGCTGCAGCTGCGACTCCCGCTCGGCCGCGACCCGCTTGAGGTAGTTCGACACCTCGTTCTCGGTGGTCTCCTGGTCCCAGCCGAGCACGTCCGCCATCAGCTTCGCGGCGACGGGGGCGGCCGATTCGCCGCGGTCCCACGCCTCGATCGAGATGCGCGTGCGCCGGGCGAGGACGTCCTCCAGGTGCAGGGCTCCCTCGTGCGACGCCGCGTACACGACCTCGGCACCGATGTAGTCGTCGGCACCCGGCAGCGGTTCGGCCAGCGACGGGTCGTCCTTCACGAGCCGGAGGACCTCGGTGGCGAGCGTGCCGTACCGGTTCAGCAGGTGCTCGATCCGGACCTTGTGCACGCCGAAGCTGCGCGCCGTGCGCCCGCGCCGGTTCCACGCCGCCGGGTACCCCTCGGCGCCGAGCAGTGGGATGTCCTCGGTCGTCGACGCCGGGATCTTGCCGTCCATCGCCGCGACCGCCTCGTCGATGGCGTCCTTGCCCATCACGCGGTACGTCGTCCACTTGCCGCCGGCGACGACGACGAGGCCGGGGACGGTGTGTGCGACGACGTGCTCGCGGCTGAGCTTCGACGTCTGGTCGGACTCCCCCGCCAGCAGGGGGCGGAGGCCGGCGTACACGCCCTCGACGTCCTCGCGGGTGAGCGGCACCGCGAGCACCTTGTTGACGTGCTCGAGGATGTAGTCGATGTCCGCGGCCGTCGCGGCCGGGTGCGCCTTGTCGAGGTACCAGTCGGTGTCGGTGGTGCCGACGAGCCAGTGACGGCCCCACGGGATGACGAAGAGCACGCTCTTCTCGGTGCGCAGGATCATGCCGGTGTTCGACTGGAAGCGGTCACGCGGGATGACGAGGTGCACGCCCTTCGACGCCCGCACCTTGAACTGGCCGCGGGTGCCGATCATCGCCTGGGTGTCGTCCGTCCAGACACCGGTCGCGTTGACGACCTGCTTCGCCCGGATGTCGAACTTCTCGCCCGTCTGGATGTCGTGCGCGTGTGCGCCGACGACCCGCTCCCCGACCTTGATGAAGCCCTCGATCCGGACCCGGGCTGCGGCGAGCGCCCCGTACGACGCGGCGGTCCGGACGAGCGACGCGACGTAGCGGGCGTCGTCCACCTGGGCGTCGTAGTAGGTCATGCCGCCGACGAAGGCGTCCTTCTTCAGGCCGGGCATGTTCCGCAACACCTGCTTGCGACTGAGGTGCCGGTGGTGCGGCACCCCGGGCGGTCGGCCGCCGGACCAGCTGAACACGTCGTACATCGCCATGCCGATGCCGATGTAGAACCGCTCCCACACGTGGTGGTTGAGCGGGTAGAGGAAGCGCACGGGCTTCACCAGGTGCGGGGCGATGCGCTGGAGGAGCAGACCGCGCTCGATGAGGGCCTCGCGGACGAGCGCGAAGTTGAGCTGTTCGAGGTAGCGGATGCCGCCGTGCACGAGCTTCGACGAGCGGCTCGAGGTGCCGGATCCCCAGTCGCGGGCCTCGACGATGCCGACGCTGAGCCCGCGGGTCACCGCGTCGAGGGCACTGCCCGCGCCGACGATGCCGCCGCCGACGACCAGGACGTCGAGCTCCTTGGTCTTCAGCGTCTCGATCGCGGCCGCGCGTTCGTCCGGGCCGAGCTTCGCCGACGGGTCGAACCCCACCCCCGGTGCGGTGTGCTCCGCCCGGGCGGGCCGGGTCGCGCTGGACGTGCTGGTGCTGGACTTCGCCATCGTCGCCTCCGTGTCGCGGTGACGCCGAGGCGTCACCCGCGCCGGAGTGCGGGTGCCACCGTCAGTTCCGGTGGTACGGCGCCACGACCACTTCTACTCGCTGGAACTCCTTGACGTCGGAGTATCCGGTCGTCGCCATCGATCGGCGCAGGGCACCGACGATGTTCGCGCGGCCGTCCCAGGTCGGCGTCGGGCCGTGCAGGACGTTCTCGAGCGGGGCGATCGTGCCCACCTCGACACGACGGCCGCGGGGCAGCTCCGGGTGGTGCGCCTCGGCACCCCAGTGGAAGCCGCCACCCGGCGCCTCGGCCGCGCGGGCCAGCGCAGTGCCGAGCATCACGGCGTCGGCGCCCATCGCGATCGCCTTCACGACGTCGCCCGCGGTGTCGAGCCCGCCGTCGGCGATGACGTGCACGTACCGGCCGCCGGACTCGTCCATGTAGTCGCGGCGAGCGCCGGCGATGTCCGCGACGGCGGTGGCCATCGGCGCGTGGATGCCGAGCGCCGCACGGGTGGTGGAGGCCGCGCCGCCACCGAAGCCGACGAGCACGCCCGCCGCACCGGTGCGCATGAGGTGCAGCGCCGCCGTGTACGTGGATGCGCCGCCGACGATCACCGGGACGTCGAGCTCGTAGATGAACTTCTTGAGGTTGAGGGGCTCGGTGTTCTGCGACACGTGCTCGGCCGACACGGTGGTGCCGCGGATCACGAACAGGTCGACACCGGCGTCGACGACCGTCTGCGAGAACTCCTGCGTGCGCTGCGGGCTGAGCGACCCGGCGACGGGGACGCCGGCCGCACGGATCTCGGCGAGCCGCGCGGTGATGAGCTCGGCCTTCACCGGCTCGGAGTAGATCTCCTGCATGCGCTTCGTGACGTTGCCGTCGGTGAGCGCCTTGATCTCGTCGTAGTAAGGGGTCGGGTCCTCGTAGCGGGTCCACAGCCCTTCGAGGTCGAGCACCCCGAGCATGCCGAGCTGACCCATCTGGATGACCGTGGCCGGCGAGGCGACGGAGTCCATCGGCGCCGACAGGATCGGCGACTCGAACGTGAACGCGTCGATCGACCACTGCACGCTGACGTCCTGCGGGTCACGCGTCCGCCTGGAGGGGACCACCGCGATGTCGTCGAACGCGTACGCCCGCCGTCCGCGCTTGCCAGCACCGATCTCGACTTCAC
Organism: Curtobacterium sp. L1-20; assembly: GCF_048755855.1. GTDB lineage: Bacteria > Actinomycetota > Actinomycetes > Actinomycetales > Microbacteriaceae > Curtobacterium. The sequence goes on from NZ_CP151473.1 coordinate 196,161, forward strand.
TCACCCGGCAAGCCTAGCGGTCGTGTCCCCCGGGTGACCCGGGCGGTCGGTCCAGCGCGGTCGGCGTCGACCTCGGCGCAACAGGCGACGCGACGGACCGAGCAGGACCGCGGGCCCCGTCGACACGGCGAGGACGCCGGCGGGGATCAGTTCCTGGAGGGGAAGATGCCCTGCGCACACACGTAGTACGTCATGTCGTTCGGGGTGACCGACGTGAGGTTCGGCAGGGCGAACGTGCTCACGCCGTCGCCTCCGAACTTGTTGCTGTACAGCGAGAAGAGCGCTGTGTTCTGACTGATCGACAGCAGCTGCCCGTTCGCGATCGGGCCGCTCGTGACGCCACCGGTCAGGATGACGTCACCGAGGATGCAATCCACGCCGCTGCTGGCCGAGCCGGGCACCCCCTGCCCGGTGCGCTGTCCGAACGCCGCGTCGAGCGTGGAGCTGCCCGCCGGCCCGGTTGCGCCCGTGGGGCCCTGCGGCCCGGTCGCCCCGGTTGCTCCCGTCGCTCCGGTGGCACCGGCTGCGGCGATGAGCTGCCAGCGGGCCGGATCGGTACCGGGCTCGACCCCGGTGCTCGTCGCGATCGCGAGGTAGGTGGCGCCGTTGCGCGTCACCACCGCAGCAGGCGCGGCGGACGAGTACGTCGTGGTGGCCGACCAGGCACCGCGGAACACCCAGGGCGTGGCTCCGGTCGCGCCGGTCGCACCCGCGGTGCCGGTCGCGCCCGTCGCACCGGTGGCGCCCGTCTCACCCTGGACGCCCTGCGCCCCGCTGACGCCGGTGTCGCCCTTGTCGCCCTTGTCGCCCTTCGCACCGGTCGCGCCAGCAGCAGCGATGAGATGCCAGGAGGTGCCACTCGAGCTCGGCGTGACGCCGAGGCTGGGATCGGTTGCCACGTAGGTCGAGCCCCGCCACGTGACGAGGTCTGCGGGCGGCCCGGCCTGGTAGAACGTGTCCGCGGACCAGTCGGAGACCGTGGACCACGGCGTCGCCCCGGTGTCGCCCTTCGCACCTGCCGCACCCGTCGCACCTGCCGCACCCGTCGCGCCGGTCGCTCCCGTCAACCCGACGGCCCCCTGGATCCCCTGAAGTCCCTGGAATCCCTGGATTCCCTGAAGTCCCTGGATGCCCGTGGCTCCGGTCGCTCCGGTGGCTCCGGTCGCCCCGGTGTCGCCCGTCGCCCCGGCCGGCCCCGCGGTCCCGGTCGCTCCTGTGGCTCCGGCGGCTCCTGCGGAACCCATCGCCCCCGTGGCTCCCGTCGAACCCGTGGCTCCCGCCGATCCAGTGGCTCCTGTCGGCCCCGTGGCCCCTGTCGAGCCTGTTGCTCCGGTCGCACCCTTCGCGCCGGTCGCACCCTGGTCGCCCGTCGCACCAGTCGCGCCCTCGGGCCCGGCGGCACCCGCCGTCCCGGTCGCGCCGCTGGCGCCTGCCGGTCCGGTGTCGCCGTCGCTCGCGCGCTTCGTCTGCCACACGACGGCGGTGGTGCCGTCCGGGCAGGACCGACCGGGGGTCACGAGGACGAGGGTGCCCGCCGACTCGTCCACGCACCCGTGGCTCGCGGTGTCCGGCAACGCGCGTGTCCCGGAGGTGGTGGCACTCGCCGCCCACCCTCCGGCAGCGCCGACGAGGAGCGCGGTACCGGCGCTCACAGCGATGATCTTCGCCAGGCCGACGGCCATGGTGTCCTCCCCACGGCCGCGCGTCGGGTTGCGCAGGTGTCCGCCCGCTGATGCTATTGGCCCGGCAGTGTCGCCGACAGGACCTCGTCCGGGGGACGTCGCCGGGAGGGACGGTCTGGTCAGCGCGCGCGACGCCGGCGGCGCAGCGCGCGGAGGACCAGACCGAGCAGGAGCGCCAGCACCACCAGGACGACGAGGAGCGCGGCGGCGACCTTCACGAGCAGCGCGGCCCCGACGAAGAGCACGGCGAACACGAGCCAGACGAGGGCGTCGAGCACGAGGGGGGCGGGGGTGCGCACGTGCGGAACGATACCCACTCGGCGGGGGCGGGTCGCGCCTCCAGGCCGCACGGGACGCGACCACCCGCCGGTCGGACGCGCCGGCGCCTACGTGTGGAACGGGGCCGCGCGGCGCATCAGCAGCCAGCGCGGCCCCGTCCGGTGCGGATGTCGCCCCCACAGCGGCACCCACGGTCGGTCCCGCCCGCACAGCGGGCAGAGCCGACATCTCCGGTCGATCCCGCCCGCACAGCGGGCAGAGCCGACGTCTCAGGCCGACACCGCCCGCACAGCGGGCAGAGCCGACGTCTCCGGTCGATCCCGTCCGCTCAGCGGGCGGAGTCGACGTCCTTGGCGAGCGTCCCCAGGTAGAGCTCGATGACCTTCGGGTCGTCCGCGAGCTCCTTCCCGGTGCCCGAGTACGCGTTCCGCCCCTGGTCGAGCACGTACCCACGATCGCAGATCTGGAGACAGCGTCTCGCGTTCTGCTCGACCATGATGATCGACACCCCGGCCTTGTTGATCCGGCGGGTGCGGATGAAGGTCTCGTCCTGGCGCACCGGCGACAGGCCCGCGGAGGGCTCGTCGAGCAGCAGCACCTTCGGGTCCATCATCAGCGCCCGCGCCATCGCGACCGACTGCCGCTCCCCGCCGGACAGCGAACCGGCGCGCTGCCCCTTGCGCTGACCGAGGACGGGGAACAGGTCGTAGATCACCTCGAGGCGTTCGGCGAACTTCCGGGGCCGCAGGTACAGCCCCATCTGCAGGTTCTCCTCGATCGACAGCGAGGGGAACACGTTGTTCGTCTGCGGGACGAAGCCGACCCCGGCCTGCACCAGCTTGTTCGCCTTGAGGTTCGTGATGTCATCGCCCTGCAGCGTGACCGATCCCTCGCGGATGGAGACGAGCCCGAACAGGGCCTTGAGGAGCGTCGACTTGCCGGCGCCGTTCGGCCCGATGATGCCGATCAGCTCGCCCGGGTAGCAGTCGAGGTCGCAGCCGTTCAGGATGTTCACCCCGGGCAGGTACCCGGCGACGAGGTTCTTGGCGCTGAGCACCGGCTCGCGCTCCAGCGTGGCCGCAGGGGACGGCCTGGAGGCGCTGCTCGCGGTCGTGGGGTCCGTCGCGTCCGTCATCGGGTCGCCTCCTGCTCGTCTTCTTCGGCTACTTCCTCGGCGAGTTCCTCGTAGGTCTCCTCGGTGAGGAGCGAGTCGTCACCGAGGTCGGTGTCGTGGTGCGCACCGAGGTACGCGTCGATGACCGCTCGGTCGTCCATGACCGTGTCGGCGGGGCCCTCGGCGACGACCTTGCCCTCGGCCATGACCACCACCCAGTCCGAGATGTGGCGGACCATGTGCATGTCGTGCTCGACGAACAGGACGGTCATGCCGTCGTCGCGCAGCGACTGGATGTGCCCGAGGAGCGACTGGGTGAGCGCGGGGTTCACGCCGGCCATCGGCTCGTCGAGCATGATCATCGTCGGGTCGGACATCAGCGCCCGTGCCATCTCGAGCAGCTTCCGCTGGCCGCCCGACAGCGATCCGGCGTAGTCGTCCCGCTTCTCGAGGAGCTTGAAGCGGGCGAGCAGGTCCTCCGCCTTCGCGGTGATCTCCCGCTCGCGCTTCGCCCAGAGGGGCTTCACCAGGGCGGCGAAGAAGTTCTCGCCCGGCTGGTCGCGGGCGCCGAGCAGCATGTTCTGCATCACCGTCAGCCGGCTGAGCGCCTTCGTGAGCTGGAACGTGCGGACCATGCCCTTGTTCGCGATGTGCGTCGCGCTCGTCTTCTGCAGCGTCGACCCGTCGAAGGTCGTCGTCGCCCCGGGGCTCGGCTTGTCGAACCCGGTGAGCAGGTTGAAGAAGGTCGTCTTGCCGGCGCCGTTCGGGCCGATCAGCGCGGTGATGGTGCCGCGCTGGACCTCGAGGTGGTCGACGTCGACGGCGGTCATGCCGCCGAAGTGCCGGGTGACGCCCTGGACGGTGAGGATCGGGTCGGTCTTGGAGTGGGTGTACGTCTCAGACACTGAACGACAGCTCCTTCTTGTTGCCCAGGAGTCCCTGTGGCCGGAACACGATGAGGAGCATGAGCGCGACGCCGACGAGCACGTAGGAGAACTGCTCCGCCTGCTGCGCGTTCATGATCGAGTCGGGGATGAAGTCCCCCGCGAGCGTCCGGATGAAGAGCCGGACGACGAAGAAGAGGACCGCGCCGAGCACCGGGCCGAAGACCGTCGCCGCACCGCCGAGGATGAGCGCCGTCCAGATGAAGAACGTCATCGACCGGCCCATCGCGTCCGGTTGCACCGAACTCGGCAGGACGTAGATGATGCCGGCGACCGCGCCGAGCGCCCCGCCGAAGACGAGCGCCTGCATCTTGTACGAGTAGACGTTCTTTCCGAGCGAGCGCACGGCGTCCTCGTCCTCGCGGATGGCCTTCAGCACGCGACCCCACGGGCTGCGCACGAGGAGGAACAGCACGAGCGTGAACAGGGCGACGAGGCCCCACGCCGCGATGCGGATCCACCAGCCGTTGACGCCGTTGTTCGAGTAGGTGAACCAGAGGATCGTGGTGGTGCCGTCCGGCAGCGGGCTGATCGCGTTGAACGGGTCGCGGTAGGCCGACCCGGCGATGCCGTTCGACCCGCCGGTGGTCGTGGTCAGCAGGCTCGAGCGTCCGACCATCCGGATGATCTCCGCGCCCGAGATCGTCACGATCGCCAGGTAGTCGCCGCGCAGCCGGAGCGTCGGGATGCCGAGGATGATCGCGAAGACGATCGCGATGAGCAACGCGATCAGGATCGCCATGACGAACGGCAGCCCGTTGCTGATCGAGATCGCGAAGCCGTAGGCACCGAGCAGGAGGAACGCCGCCTGCCCCATGTTGATCAGCCCGGTGAGGCCGAAGTGCACGTTGAGGCCGATGGCGGCCAGGGCGAACGCCGCCGTGGTGGGGGCGAGGGCCTCCTGCGTCAGCGAGGACAGCAGGTTGAGGATGTAGTCCATGGGGCGCTCCCTTAGCCGATCCGCTCGGCGCGGCCGAAGATGCCCTGCGGCCGGAACAGCAGGATGAGGATGAGGATCACGAGTGCCGTGGCGTACTTGAAGTCGCCCGGCAGGACGAGGTTGGTGAGCTCGACGACGATGCCGATGATCATCGACCCCGCGAGTGCCCCGTAGGCCGTCCCGAGGCCACCGAGGGTGACCGAGGCGAACATGAGCAGGAGCAGCTGGAGACCGGTCTGCCAGTTGACGCCGTTGAGGACGAGGCCGAGCATGACGCCCGAGAGCCCGGCGAGACCGGCGGCGAGCGTCCACACGAAGCGGATCACCCGGTCGACGTCGATGCCGGACGCGGCTGCCAGCGCCGGGTTGTCCGAGACCGCACGGGTGGCCCGGCCGAAGCGCGTCTTCGCGAGGAAGAGGCCGGTGCCGACGAGGACCACGAGGGCGATCGCCATCGCGACGTACGACTGCACGGTGAGGGTGAGCCCGGCGAAGGTCACCGTCTGCGGGTTGCCCTGCTGGATGCGGACCGTCGAGGCGCCGAAGAAGTACTGGAACGCGTACTGGGCGGCGATCGACAGACCGATCGTGACGATCATGAGCTGCGTCAGGCTGATCCGTCGACGCCGGAGCGGTCGCCAGATCGCGGCGTCCTGCAGGTAGCCGGTCGCCGCGCAGAGGAGCGTGACGACGATGCCGGTCAGCCAGATGTTCCACCCGAGCTGGTTCGCGAACACGTAGGCGAGGAGACCGCCGAGCGTGACCTGCTCACCGTGCGAGAAGCTCGACAGGCCGGTCGTGCCGTAGATGAGCGAGAGGCCGACCGACGCCAGGGCGATGAGCAACCCGAGCCGGATGCCGGACGCGAACTGCTGCCAGGCGCGGCCCGGGGTGACGCTCGTGCTGTCGTCCGAGGTCGTCGCGCCCTTCTGGTCCGACAGCTGGAAGATCTGACCGGAGTTCGCGTTGAGCGACGCGGTGACGGTGCGCTCGGCGTCCGCCGCGTTCGTCAGGTACTGCCCCTTCGGCAGGCTGTCCTGGTCGACGCTCACGGTGTAGCGGCCGGCCTGCTCGACGCGGACCGCCCAGCGGCCGGTGTCGGTGGTCGTCGCGGTCTGGGCGAAGCCCCCCGGACCGGTGACGTCCACGTCGACGCCCTCCGCCGGCTTCCGCTCGGAGTCGAGGATGGTGCCCTGGATGCAGCCGTTGGTCGGGCTGACCGTGCAGGGCTGCGTGCTGGCCGGAGCCGAGCTGCTGGTCGCGGATGGACTGCTCGTCGCCGCGTCGGCCGCGGGCGACACTGCCCAGTCGATCGCGAAGGTGGCGAGGAAAGCGAGGAAGAGTACTGCGGCGAGCACCAGGCGGCTGCGGCCTGGCGCCCCACGGCGGAGTCGACGCACCAGCGCTGACCCCGGCGGAGTGATGGAACCCACGGATGAGCCTCTCGTTCGGATAGGGGGACCATAGGGAGTTTTTGTGTCCCCCGTGTTTCCACCTCGTCTCGCGCACAAATCGTGCTGCAACCGTGACCGATCCGCATGATTCCGGCCGTCCGGCCGGTGCAGCGCCTGCGAGCACCCTCATCTGGCCCCTCGCCGGAATGGCGCGCGCGACGCGCGCGTTACCATCGACCATCGGGAACCCGACGACGTGCCCCGGTGCCCACCACTTCACCTCGCCCACGAAGGGGACCCATGGACCAGCCGGATCCGTTCGGATTCATCGGACTCACCTACGACGACGTCATGCTCCTGCCCGGGCACACCGACGTCATCCCGAGCGAGGCGTCCACCACGTCCCGGCTCACCAAGCGGATCTCGGTCAACGTGCCGCTGCTCTCCGCCGCCATGGACACCGTGACCGAGGCCCGGATGGCGATCGCGATGGCGCGCCAGGGCGGGATCGGCATCCTCCACCGCAACATGTCCATCGAGGACCAGGCGGCCTACGTCGACAAGGTGAAGCGCTCCGAGTCGGGCATGATCACCAACCCCGTCACGACTCGCCCCGACGCCACCGTCGCCGAGGTGGACGCCCTGTGCGGCCAGTTCCGCGTCTCCGGTCTGCCGGTCGTCGAGGAGGACGGCACGCTCGTCGGCATCATCACCAACCGGGACATGCGGTTCGTCGCACCGTTCGAGATGGGCTCGACGCTCGTCCGCGACGTCATGACGAAGGCCCCGCTCATCACCGCTCCCGAGGGCATCGACCCCGAGGAAGCGATCGCGATCTTCGCGCAGCACAAGATCGAGAAGCTGCCGCTGGTCGACGCCGACGGCAAGCTCCGCGGCCTGATCACGGTGAAGGACTTCGACAAGAGCGAGAAGTACCCGGACGCCACGAAGGACGACGAGGGCCGCCTGCGCGTCGGTGCCGCGATCGGCTTCTTCGGCGACGCCTGGCAGCGCGCCGAGGCCCTGCTCGAGGCCGGCGTCGACGTGCTCGTGGTCGACACCGCGAACGGCGAGAGCGAGGGCGTGCTCGACATGGTCCGTCGCCTCAAGGCCGACCCGCGGTTCGCCGGCGTGGACGTCATCGGCGGCAACGTCGCGACCCGGCAGGGCGCACAGGCGCTCATCGACGCCGGCGTGGACGCCGTGAAGGTCGGCGTCGGTCCCGGCTCGATCTGCACGACCCGCGTGGTCGCCGGCGTCGGTGTCCCGCAGGTCACCGCCGTCTACGAGGCCTCCCTCGCGGCACGCGAGGCCGGCGTGCCGGTCATCGCCGACGGCGGCCTGCAGTACTCGGGCGACATCGCGAAGGCGCTCGTCGCCGGAGCCGACACCGTCATGCTCGGCTCGCTCCTCGCCGGCACCGACGAGTCCCCGGGCGAGCTCGTGTTCGTCGGCGGCAAGCAGTACAAGGCGTACCGGGGGATGGGCTCCCTCGGCGCGCTGCAGACCCGCGGCGAGAAGACCTCGTACTCGAAGGACCGCTACTTCCAGGCCGACGTCCCCTCCGACGAGAAGCTCATCCCCGAGGGCATCGAGGGACAGGTGCCCTACCGCGGCTCGGTCGCCAACGCGGTGTACCAGCTCGTCGGCGGCCTGCGGCAGTCGATGTTCTACGTCGGCGGTCGGACCGTCCCGGAGCTCAAGGCCCGCGGCAAGTTCGTCCGCATCACGGCTGCGGGGCTCAAGGAGTCCCACCCGCACGACATCAAGATGGTCGTCGAGGCGCCGAACTACCGCGGCTGATCCGCACGCACCGACGGAGCGCCCCGCTCCCGGCTCGACCGGGACGGGGCGCTCCGTCGTTCCAGGGCTGCGGGCGAGGCGTCGCGGCCTACGCGCTCCGCCAGTCGTCGGAGGTGATGTGCGAGCCGCCGTGCGGCCCCATCTGCAGCATCCCGCCGTCGACGGGCAGCGAGACGCCCGTGATGTACGACGACGCCGGCGACGCCAGGAACGCGACCGCGGCGGCGATCTCCCACGCGTTGCCGGGTCGACCGAGCGGAATCCCCGGTCGGTCGATGGTGTGCGGGTCCTCGTCCTCGGCGCCGGTCATGCGCGTGGCGATCTCGCCCGGCGCGACGGCGTTCGCCGTGATCCCGTGCTCGGCGAGCTCGATCGCGATCGTCTTGAGCAGGCCGCCGAGACCGTGCTTCGCGGCGTCGTAGGCGCTCGACCCGTAGCGGGGCTGGTGCTCGTGCACGCTCGTGATGCCGATGACGCGGCCACCGGTGCCCTGGGCGACCATCCGCCGTGCCGCTGCCTGGATGGTGACGAAGGCACCGTCGAGGTCGGTCGCGACGGTGTGGCGCCACTGGTCGAGCGTGAGGTCGAGGAACGGCGCGTTGTCACCGGTACCGGCGTCGGCCACGATCACGTCGACCCCGCCGAGCTGCTCGGCGAGCCGGTCGATCACGGCGCCGGCCTCGTCGAGGCGCGTGACGTCGATCTGCTCGACGAAGACGCGGCGGCCGGCGTCGCGGACCTCGGCGGCGGTCTGCTCGGCGCGGTCGGGCTCGGACAGGTAGGTGATGCCGACGTCCATGCCGGCGGCGGCGAGGGCGACGGCGGTCGCGCGGCCGATACCGGACTCGGCGCCGGTGACGATCGCGCGCGTGGGACGGAAGGTGGTGGTCGAGGACGGTTCGCTCATGTCCGGGGACCGTACGCCCGCGGTTCCGCGCCGGACGTCAGACTCCGCGCGCAGCGGTCAGGCGGCGTACGGCGGCAGGTCGACCGTCCGGACGGACTCCTCATCAGGGGTTCCGTACGTCCACTCAGATTAGTCACGGGTGTGTAACGAAACGTCCAGGGGTGGATCCTGGACACACACGTGAAACACATCGGCCCTAGTTTTCTCGGCATCCCACGTGGAGGAGACCGCGCTCGACCCGATGCGGTCGACGCCTCCGCGCAGAGAAAGGGCTCCACGGATGATCAGAACCACCCGTGCCACCACGGCACTGGCGGTGGCGGGAGCGGCAGCGCTCCTCCTCGCCGCCTGTTCCACCACCTCCGGCGGCTCCTCGCCGTCCTCGTCCGCCTCGGGCGGCGCGAAGAAGGACCCGGCCGCCAGCTGCAAGGCCCCCGACACCCCCAGCACGGACGCGCTGAAGATCGGCACGATCCTCCCGCTGACCGGCTCGCTCGCGTACCTCAACCCGCCGGCCGAGTCCGGCGTCGGGCTCGCGGTGCAGGACATCAACGCCGCCGGCGGTGTCCTCGACAAGGACGTCACGATCGACCCGGCCACCGACTCGGGCGACAGCAACGACATGACCGTGTCGAGCTCGGCCGCGACGAAGCTCGTCAACGCCAAGGTCCCGGTCGTGATCGGTGCCGAGTCCTCCAGCGTCACGCTGAACGTGATCGACCAGCTCACGAGCAACTGCATCGTCCAGGTCTCCCCCGCCAACACGGCGTCCGACCTGTCCGGCTACTCGTCGTACTACTACCGGACCGCTCCGCCGGACTCGGTGCAGGGTTCGGCGCTCGGTCAGCTCGTCACCGGTGACGGCAACGCCAAGGTCGCGTTCCTCGTCTTCAACGACACGTACGGCACGGGTCTCCGCAACACGGTCCAGAAGGCCGTCGAGGACTCCGGCGGACAGGTCGTCTACGGCGCCAAGGGCAAGGGCCAGGAGTTCCCGCCCGGCCAGACGACGTTCTCGTCCGAGGTGACCGCGGCCCTGGCCTCGAAGCCGGACGCCATCGTCGTCCTCGCCTTCGACGAGACGAAGTCGATCATCCCCGAGCTCGTCTCGCAGGGCTGGGACACCTCGAAGATCTACATGTCGGACGGCAACACGGCCGACTACTCGAAGGACTTCGACAAGGGCACCCTGACCGGCGCGCAGGGCACGATCCCCGGCGCATCCCCGAAGGACGCCTTCAAAAAGCAGCTCGCCGACTACTACAAGCAGTCCTCCGGCAAGGACCTCGCCGACTACTCGTACGCGGCGGAGTCCTACGACGCCACCGTCCTCGCCGCGCTCGCTGCGGTGCAGGGCAAGGGCACGGACTCGGGCACCATCCAGGCCAACATGGCGAAGGTGTCCGGAGCCGACGGCGGCACGGAGTGCTCGACGTTCAAGGACTGCAAGGACCTCCTCGGCAAGGGCGAGAAGATCCACTACACGGGCCCGTCGGGCATCGGCCCGTTCGACGACAACAACGACCCGTCGAGCGCCTTCATCGGCATCTACAAGTTCGACGGCGACAACAAGCCCGTCTACCAGAGCGCCATCCAGGGCTCGGTGAAGAAGTAACCGACCAGCGATCGCTGATCAGGAGCGCCCCGCGGCCCAGCCGCGGGGCGCTTCCGCGTCCCGGCGACCACCGGCCTGGAGGCCACCGGCCTGGAGGCGCGGCGCGGCCCCGTCAGACCGGCTCGGCAGCCGCCGGTGCGGACGCCCGGCGCCGCGCGGCCCGCGCCGCCGCGAACGAGTCCACGGTCAGGATGACCAGCGCCACCCAGACGATGCCGAAGCCGAACCAGCGTCCGCCCGACATCGGCTCGTGCTGCACGACCACGCCGACGAGCAGCTGCATGATCGGCGCGAGGTACTGCGTCAGCCCGAGCGTCGACAGGCTCACCCGCCGCGCCGACGACGCGAAGAGCAGCAGCGGCACCGCCGTCGCCGGTCCGGTCAGCACCGTCACCAGGACGTGCACCCAGCCCTCCGTCGTGAACGTCACACCGCCGCCGAGGCCCGTGACACCGAGCACCACGAGGGCGACGACCGCGATCGGCAGCAGCCAGACGGTCTCGATCGTCAGACCGCTCAGGGCGTCCACCGTGCCGCCGACCCGCTTCTTCACGAGCCCGTACAGGCCGAACGAGAACGCCAGCGCGAGCGAGATCCACGGCATGCGGCCGTACCCGACGGCGATGACCACGACGGCCACCACACTGATGGCGACCGCGGTCCACTGCGCGGGACGGAGTCGCTCACGGAGCACGACCACCCCGAGCGCGATCGTCACGAGCGGGTTGATGAAGTACCCGAGGGCGGCCTCGACCGTGTGGCCCGTGGTCGTGGCTGCGACGTACACCGTCCAGTTCACCAGGATGAGGACCGCGGCCAGCCCCATCACGAGCATCACCCGCCGCTGCGCCATGAGCGTCCGGGTGCGGAGCCACGACCGGGTCACCGCGATGGCGACGGCGCAGAACGCGAGCCCGAAGACGATGCGCCAGGCGACGATCTCGAACGCGCCGGCCGGGGCCATCGCCGCGAAGAGCAGCGGCATGAGCCCCCACAGCCCGTACGCCACGATCCCCTGGACGACACCGACGGATGCCTCGCTGCGGGCCGGACGCGCCGGACTCGGTTCACTCACGGAACCATCCTAGGAAGCCGCGCCGACGCTGCAGGGGTGCACCGCGCCTCCCGGCTGCCCGGAGGCGGGCGCGCGGAGACGGGCCGTCCCGGTGCGTGTCAGGGACCGGTGCCGGCACCCAGGGTGAAGCCGGCCCGGTGGGCGTGGTCGACCGCAGCGCTCCGGGACGACACACCGAGCTTGCGGTACAGGCGTCGGGTCATCGTCTTGAGGGTGTTCGGACTGATGAACAACGTCCGCGCGATCTGCTCCGCCGTCCGGTCCGTGGCGAGGAGCGCGAGGATGTCGTTCTCGCGCTGGGTGAGACCAGGGAGGTCCCGTCGGAACGATGCGACCCGGGTGGCGCGCTGTGTGTCACTGCCGGAGAGGTCGACGAGGCGGACGAGGCTGTCCGGGTCGATGCAGTCGTAGGTGGTGTGCAGGCGTTGGTGCTGGATGAGCGCGTCTGCCCGTTGGAACGCGTGGACGGCCGTGTCCGTGTACCCGAGCGCGAGTGCAGCGGCCGACTGGACGAGCAGCGCGCTCGCCTGCAGGCGCGGATCCGCTCCGGCCTCGGCGGCCTCGGCGATGGGCCGGATGAGGGCCAGGGCGTCGTGGTGCCGACCCTCGGCGTAGGCGACGCCTGCTGCGACCGCTCGGTCGGAGTGGGAGACGTCGACGAGCTCGCCGGTGCCCTCCGGGATGCGGCCCCGGAGGATCATGACGCGGACCCGCGCGACCCGCAGGAACCGCCCCGTGGCGCCCGGTGAGGTGACCGCCGCGGGATGGCGCTGGACGTGGTCGGCGAGACTGGACTCCACGATCGCGGCCGCGGCGACGTTGTGGGCGAGGAAGGCGCGCACGAAGAGACCCGCCGCCCAGTACTCGCCGATCCCGACGTCCTCCGCCTTCGTCAGCATGGCGTCCGCGCCGACGACGTCGTCGCGGTCGGCGAGCAGGAGTCCCTCGGCCAGGTGCAGCGGGGCGTCGTAGCGCTCCTCGACCACACCCGTGGCGTGCGCCCGCCGGACCCACTCCTCGGACCGGTCCGTGCGTCCCCGTTCGGCGTACCACCACGCGGCTGATCCCGCAGCGCGTCGCGCCACGTGCGGCTGCCCGGTCGCGAGGGCGAGTTCGTAGACCTCCTCGTACGCGCCGCGGGCGCGGGGCGAGTCGGCTGCGTCGAACGAGCGAGCCCACTGCATGCGGAGGTGCGCGAGCGAGGTGCCGATCGGCGCGACCACCGGCGCCGGTGCCGCTCCGAGTTCGCGGAGCGCTGCCTCCGCGATCCGTGCGGCCTCGATCGGCTCGTCGCGGACGCGCGCGGCGGCCGAGTCGTTGGTCAGCATGATCAACCGCGGGAGCAGGCCGTCGGCGGTCGCCGCGGGGCCGTGCTGCATGGCGAGGTGCACCCGGCGCGGGTCCCCACCGACGGCCACGTGCTCGAGGTAGTTCGTCGCGACGATCAGGCCGGGGTTCCGCAGGAAGGCGTCCGCGGGGAGCGCCTTGACCGCCGCGAGCAACTGCACCGGGTCGGTGGTCGCGAGTCGATCCCAGTGCTGCTCCACCAGGGCGGCCGCGGCTTCCCACCCTGCTGACCGGATCGTCGTCACGACCTCGTCGGCCAACGCGCCCGCGCTCACCGCGACACGGTCTTCTGCGAACACATGTTGTTCAGATTGCAACACATTGCGCAAACTGTCCACGCGTTGCCATTGCCCCGAGCGTGCCCCCCGCCTGCGGGTGGCGCCAGGAGGACGAGGTGTGTCCGAGGGTGACATCGGTGCTCGTCGGGGTGAATCGAGCCGTCCTGCCTTCTTCGAAGACTCTTCACACGTGAAACTCAGCTTCTGAGTGGTCCCGAGCGGCCCCGATCAGGGGGACCGTGCGCGCTGGGCTCGTACTGGGAGGAAGACCTGTGTCTGCACGTCCGAAAGAACTGACAGCGACGAGGTGGGGTGGGCTCCGACGCCTCGTCGCAGGGGTGGCGTTGACAGCGCTCGCTGTCGGTGGCCTGTCCGCCATCGTGCTCACCACGCCCAAGCCCGCCGACGCCGTCCCCGGCAACCCCGGGACGCCGTCAGCCGGTACGACTGTGTACGCGGAGGACTTCCAGAACGTCCCGAACGCGACCACGGTGCAGACGCTGACGCAGTACACCGGTGACACCGGCCAGAAGTACACGGCGAACACCGCCTGGCTGACATTCTGCAACGGCTTGATCGCGTCGCAGTCGCAGTCCCCGACGAACGCTTCCGCAGTCGCTGCCTGCGCGAACCAGAGCAACGGTGCGAACGGCCAGCTGAACTGGAACACCGCGCAACAGCTCTCCTACGCACTCGGTGTCAGCGCCGGGCAGACCCCGGCACAGGCACAGGGCAACTACGCCGACACGGCCTACACCGCCGCTTCCCCCGGAGCCGGCCTCGTGGAGTTCCAGACGGCTTCGAACATCCCGTTCACCGCCAGCAACCGGTTCATCACCTTCAGCGTCGACGCCGCAGCGGTGAACTGCGCGACCGCAGCGCACCCGCTGCTGCAGTTCCAGCTGCTCAACAGCGGCGGCACCGCGAGCAACGTGGGCAGCCAGATCGACGCCTGTTCGTCGACCAAGACCGTCGCGGTCCCGGCCTTCGGAGCGCAGAACGCGCTCACGGCGAACGTCGGTACGTACACCTCGAACGGCGCGCAGCTGTTCTCGGGTTCGTCCATCGGCGTCCGGATGCTCAACAACCAGGGCACGGGCGCCGGCAACGACCACGCGATCGACAACATCAAGATCCTCGACGTCACCCCGCAGCTGGACAAGTCGTTCAGCCCCGCGACGGTCCCGACCGGAGGCATCTCGACGTTGACCTTCACGGTCACGAACACCAGCGAGCTCGCGGCGAAGAACGGCTGGTCCTTCACCGACGAGCTCCCCGCCGGCCTCACGATCGCGAACCCGAACGCTGCGGCGACGACCTGCGCCGCCGGCCAGGTCACCGCGGCTGCCGGCTCCGACAGCGTCGCCGTCACGGGCAACCTCAACGCCGGTCAGGCGTCCTGCACGGTGAGCGTCAGCGTCACCTCGCCGACGGCCGGCTCCTTCACGAACGGCCCCGGCAACGTCACCGAGACCGGGCTCAACCCGCCCGGAGACACGACGGTCACCTTCGTGGACCCGACCATCCCGACGGTGCTCTGCACCACCGACCCGGTGATCTTCAACACCGGCTACAACCAGACCACGGACGGCCAGGCCGCCAACGGCACCGCCGACGCACGCTGGACGGTCGCTGGCGGTATCGACGGCTTCAACCACTCTGACACCGCGATCTCCGGTCCGGGGACGATTGCGCTCCCGCCTGCAGGAGCGACGTTCGGTCCGGCGTACGCGGGCAAGGTGAACAACCTGTGGGCTAACTCGCAGTCGGGGCAGTCGCAGTGGATCTCGGCAAACTACGTCGCGCCGACCAACGGGCAGAACCAGACCACCGGTGGTGGCGACTGGTACTACCGCTACCAGTTCAACCTCGACCCGCAGGTCGACCCGGCGACGTTCCAGCTGGACATGAAGTGGCTGGCGGACAACACTGTCGCTGGCGTCTGGGTGAACAACCAGCCGCAGAGCGGCGCTAACCTGCCGCAGAACACCACCAACCCGTACCAGTACGCCGGTTTCGATGCAGCGAACGCTGCCAGTACGCAGATGGCTGGTGACTTCAAGACGGGCCTGAACACGATCCTCGTGCAGGTCCAGAGCAACTACCCGGCCGAGGGATTCGATGCCGAGGTCACCTCGACCGCGCTGTGCCCGGACCCGACACTGACGATCGCGAAGACGGCTGAGAACGCCACGTCGGGTGACAACTCGACGCCGCTGAAGGTCGGCGACGAGGTCAACTACACGGTCACCGCGAAGAACACCGCGAACGTGCCGTTCACGGCCGACGACCCGGCGAAGATCACGGACGACATGTCCGACGTGGTCGATGACGCGACGCTCGACGAGTCGTCGCTGAAGGCGACCGTCGGCGGGCAGACCGTCGCCGCCCCGATGTTCGATTCGCCGAACCTGTCCTGGTCGGGTCCCCTCGAGGCAGGCCAGACGGTGACCCTGACCTACACGGTCACGTACACCGGTGGCGGCAACAGCACCCTGGTGAACAACGCCTGCGTTCCCGAGGGCAGCCAGACGACCGGCACCCAGCGGTGCGCTTCGACGGAGCTCCCCGCGCCCGACATCCGTGACTGGAAGACCGTTGAAGCCTCGTCCAAGCCGCTCGCTGCGGGTTCGACGCTGACCTACACGCTCCACTTCGAGAACACCGGCGCCACCACCGGTCCGGTGGACAAGGTCGACGACCTCTCGCAGGTCCTCGACGACGCCACGGTGACCACGGAGCCGACCACGGCGACGGGTCCCCTGTCGGCGACCCGGAACGGTGACACGATCGCCGTGACCGGGAACCTGCCGGCCGGTGCGACCTCGACGATCACCTACACGGTGACGCTCAAGGCCGACGGGCAGCGCGGGGACAACATCGCCGCGAACTACCTCCTCGACCCGGGGCAGAACCCGCCGACGAAGTGTGTGCCGACGGACGAGCAGCGTCCGGACTGCACCAGCAACGCGATCCCGGAGCTGGTCGTCGGGAAGACCGTCGACCCGAAGTCGGGCTCCACGGTCTCGGCCGGTCAGGTCCTGACCTACACGCTGACGTTCGACAACAGCAAGGGTGCCGCGGCCGCGCCGGTCACCGGCTACTCGGACGACCTGTCGAAGGTCCTCGACGACGCCACCGTGACCACGCAGCCGACGACCGCCATGGACTCCCTCACGGTCGGCGCGATCGCGAACGGTTCGTTCCCGGTCACGGGTACGGTTCCCGCCGGGAAGGTCGGCACGGTCACGTACGAGGTGACGGTGAAGGCGAACGGGCAGCGCGGCGACGACGAGCTCGACAACTCCTTCATCCGCCCGAACGGTCCGCCGGTCGAGACGCACAACCCGGTGCAGTCGTACTCGGTCACCAAGACCGCGTCGACGCCGAACGTGCACCCGGGTGACACCGTCACCTACACGGTCACCGTGACGAACACCGGCAAGGCCGCGTACACGGCCGACGAGCCGGCGTCCATCGAGGACGACCTCTCGAAGGTCCTCGACGACGCCACCTACGTGGCTGGCTCGGCGACCAACGGCGCCGAGGTGTCGGGGACGACGCTGACCTGGTCGGGTCCGCTCGCAGTCGGCGCGAAGGAGACCATCACCTACGAGGTGCTGGCCGGCCCCGCGGGCACCGGTGACGGCACGCTCACCAACGTGGTGACCCCGACCGGCAACGGTGGCGGCTGCGACCCGGAGGACTCCTGCACGACGAGCACCCCGCTGCAGGCGTACACGGTGAAGAAGACCTCCGACGCGACCAAGGTCACGCCGGGCGAGAAGGTCACCTACACGATCACCGTGACCAACACCGGCAAGGACGCGTACACCGCAGCCGACCCGGCAACGTTCACCGACGACATGTCGAAGGTCCTCGACGACGCCACCTACAACGGTGACGCCACGAACGGGGCAACCTACGCGGCACCGACGCTGTCCTGGTCGGGTGCCCTGGCAGCCGGTCAGACGGTCACGGTGACGTACTCGGTGACGGTCAACGACCCGGACACCGGGGACAAGATCCTCGACAACGCCGTGGTCACCCCGCCCGACGGCGGCTGCCCGACGGCGACATCCGACAACCCGGACTGCCGTTCGGTGATTCCGTCCGGGTCTTACACGGTCACCAAGACCGCGGACACGAAGACCGTCACCCCCGGCGGGAAGGTCGCCTACACGGTCACCGTGAAGAACACCGGCAAGGCTGACTACACGTCCGAGAAGCCGGCGTCGTTCCGCGACGACCTGACCAACGTGCTCGACGACGCCGAGTACAACGGCGACGCCACGCAGGGCGCGAAGGTCACCGGGAACACCCTCACCTGGGCGGGCCCGCTGAAGGTCGGCCAGACGGTCAAGGTCACCTACTCCGTCACGGTGAAGGACCCCGACACCGGGAACCTGAACCTCGTCAACGCGGTCGCCCCGACCGGTGACGGCGGCGACTGCGACCCGGACGGCTCGTGCATCACGCACACGCCGGTGAAGGCGTTCACGGTCACCAAGACCGTCTCGACCACCGACGCCGTCAAGCCGGGCACGAAGGTCGGCTACACGGTCACGGTGAAGAACACCGGCGCGGTCGCGTTCACCGCCGCGGACCCGGCGTCCTTCACGGACGACATGTCCAACGTGCTCGACGACGCCACCTACAACAGCGACGCCACCCACGGTGCCACACTGCAGGGGACGACGCTGACCTGGTCGGGTCCGCTCGAGGTCGGTCGGACGATCGAGGTGACGTACTCCGTCACCGTCAAGCCCGTCGGCTCCGGCAACGGCCGGCTGATCAACACGGTCGACCCGGCCGTCGACGGGTCGTGTGACCCCGCGGGCAGCTGCGAGACCGGAACCCCGATCCGCGGTGGGGCGGTTCCGCCGACGCCGATCATCCCGGGACTGGCGTTCACCGGTACCGAGCTCGTCGGCCCAGGCATCGGTCTGGCGCTCCTGCTCCTCGCCCTCGGCGGCGGGCTGCTGATCGTCCGACGCCGCCGCCAGGACGGTGACGAGACCGACAACGCCTGATGAGCCCGTGGTCCGGCCGTGCACACGCCCTGATCGGTGTGCGGCCGGGCCACGGCCGGTCGTCAGCTCCGGTATGGTCCCGGAGCTGACGGCCTCACCCCACCACGGCTGAACCGCTGTACTCGCTGCTCCCGTGCCCCGGAACCCGAGCGGGCGGTGCCGCAGCCACCCAGGAGCAGGATGGGCAGATGGACTTCGGCGACCTCCAGAACGAGATCTACTTCCGCGGACTGCAGGGCGTGGTGCCGAAGTGGCCACTGACCGCGGCCGGCCTCGAGACGGCGGCAGAGGCCGCGATGCCGACGTCGGTGTGGACGTACGTCGCGGGCGGGGCGGGCGACGAGCGCACGCAGCGCGGGAACGTGTCGGCGTTCGCACGGCGCGGCCTCGTCCCGCGGATGCTCGTCGGCGCAGCGCACCGGGACCTCTCCGTCGACCTGTTCGGCATGCACCTGCCGTCCCCGCTGTTCCTCGCACCGGTCGGCGTGCTCGGGATCGCCGCGCAGGACGGGCACGGCGACCTGGCCACGGCGCGGGCCTCCGCCGCGACCGGTGTGCCGATGATCGCGTCGACCCTGTCGGAGGACCCGCTCGAGGCGGTCCGGGACGCAGCGGGGACGACGCCCGGGATGTTCCAGCTGTACACACCGACCGACCGGGACCTCGCCGCCAGTCTCGTGCAGCGCGCCGGACGGGCCGGCTTCGGCGCGCTCGTCGTGACGCTGGACACCTGGGTCACCGGCTGGCGCCCGCGGGACCTGCAGATCGCGAACTTCCCGCAGCTCCGTGGAGCGGCACTGGCGAACTACCTCAGCGACCCGGTGTTCCGCGCCGCCGTCCCGGACGCGGCCACCGACCCCCGGTCCGTCGTGGAGCACTGGGCCCGGGTGTTCGGCAACCCGCTGACCTGGGACGACCTGCCGTGGCTGCGGAGCCTCACCGACCTGCCGATCGTGCTCAAGGGCATCTGCGCGGCGGACGACGCGCGACGGGCGGTCGACGCGGGCATCGACGGCGTCTACGTGTCCAACCACGGCGGCCGACAGGCGAACGGCGGCGTCCCCGCCCTCGACCTGCTGCCGGACGTCGTGTCCGCGGTCGGGGACGACGTCCCGGTGTTGTTCGACTCGGGTGTGCGCTCCGGGAGCGACGTGGTCACGGCGCTCGCGATGGGAGCGTCGGCCGTCGGGCTCGGCCGACCCTACGTCCACGGACTCGCGCTGGGCGGCGCGGCCGGAGTCGAGCACGTCGTCCGGGCCGTCCTCGCCGAGGCCGACCTCCTGATGGCGGTCAACGGGTTCCCGGACGTGGCCGCGCTCCGGTCGGCCGACGTCCGGACCGTCGACGCCTGACCGGGCCCCGTCGGCCCCGCTCTCGTCCGGCTCCGCGGCACGCCCCGGACGCACGAACGCCCCGCCGGCCGGAGCCGAACGGGGCGTTCGCGACGGAGGAGGTGTCCTCAGTGCTCGATGACCGCGAGGACGTCGCGGGCCGAGAGGACGAGGAGGTCCTCGCCCGAGTACTTGACCTCGGTGCCGCCGTACTTCGAGTAGATGACCTTGTCACCCACGGCGACGTCCAGCGGGACGCGGTTGCCGTTGTCGTCGATGCGACCCGGACCCACGGCGACGACCTCGCCCTCCTGGGGCTTCTCCTTCGCAGTGTCCGGGATGACCAGACCGGAAGCGGTGGTCTGCTCCGCCTCGACCTGGCGGATGACGATGCGATCCTCGAGCGGCTTGATGCTGACGGCCACGATGACCTCTTCTTTCTCGGTACGGACTCGGTACAGATGGGAACCGGGTTGGCACTACGCACAGGAGAGTGCCAACGCCCCAACTCTAGGGCGTCGTTGGCACTCGGTCAATCCGAGTGCCAACCCCCGACGAGGCCGTCGGCGACCTGCGAGGATCGTCGGGTGGAAGCCGCCGACCTCGCCCAGTTGCTGACCCCCGGAGGGATGGCCCTGCTCGACCGTACCCCGGCCGTGTCCGACGGCGGTGAGATCGTGCGGGTGGTCGCCCGCCTGCGGTCGGAGGGCCACGACCCGGGGCTCGTCGCGGCGGTCCTGACGCAGGCGAAGCTGCGCCAGAAGGCCCGCGGGAAGTTCGGGGACTTCGCCGCGCGCATGCTCTTCACCGAGGCCGGCCTCGAGCAGGCGACGCGCCTGCAGGTGGCCGCGCAGCACGCCGGACGGTTCGCCGCCGCCGGGCTGACGCGGGTCGCCGACCTCGGCTGTGGCATCGGCGGCGACGCGATGGCCATGGCGGCGCTCGACCTCGACGTGACCGCCGTCGACCGCGACGAGGTCACGGCGGCCGTCGCGACGCACAACCTCGCGCCGTGGCCCCGTGCCCGGGTCGCGCTCGGCGACGCGGCCGCGTTCGACCTGTCGACCGTCGACGGGGTCTGGATGGACCCGGCCCGTCGGACCTCCGGGCACTCGGACACCCGTCGCCTCGCGGACCCCGACGACTGGTCGCCGTCGCTCGACACCGTGTTCGCCGCGGCGACGACGACCCCGACCGGCGTGAAGCTCGGCCCGGGCGTCGACCGCGACCTGATCCCGGACACCGCCGAGGCGCAGTGGACCTCCGTCGACCGCGAGGTCGTCGAACTCGCCCTCTGGTTCGGCCCCTTGGCGCGACCGGGCATCCGGCGTGCGGCCACCGTGATCGGACCGCACGGCATCGCCGAGCTCGTCGGTGCCGCGGACGCCGAGGACGAGCCCGTCGGACTGCTCGGGTCGTACCTCTACGAGCCGGACGGCGCCGTCATCCGGGCACGGCTGATCGGCGACCTCGCGCGCTCACTCGACGGCCACATGCTGTCCGACGGGATCGCCTACGTCACCTCGGACCGTGCGGTCACGACGCCCTTCGCGCAGGGCTTCCGGGTCGTCGACACGATGCCGCTCGACGTGAAGAAGCTCGCCGCCCGCCTGGCGGCAGAGGACGTCGGCACGGTCGAGATCAAGAAGCGCGGCGTCGACGTCGACCCGGCGCAGTTCCGGAAGCGACTGCGGCTGCGCGGGAGCCGTCGCGTCACGCTCGTGCTCACCCGTCTGGAGGGACGCCACACCGCGATCCTGTGCGAGCGGCTCTCCGACGTGGCCGGGTGACCGACGCGGCCGGCCGGCCCGGTGACCGAGGCGGCCGGGCCAGCAGGTCCGGTCACCGACACGGCCGGCTGACCGACGTGACCGGCCAGCCAGCCGACGTCCGTCAGAGGACGAACGCGCCCGAGTCGGAGCCGTAGTCGTAGTTCGAGTACGAGTGGCCGAGGGTGCCGATGAGGATGAAGACCGCGACGAGGAGCAGGTACAGCCCCGTCATCGCCCAGCCGCCGATGACACCGGCGAGCGCCAACCCGCGACCGCCCTCCCCGGTCTGCTTGATCTTGCCGAGGGCGATGTGGCCCATGATGGCGCCGGCCGGGCTCGTCAGGATGATGAGCGGCCAGATGATGATCCCGCCGAACGCGAACACGATCGACAGGATCGCGAGGACGCTGGTCTTCGGACGCTGGGCGTACGGCTGGTAGCCGCCGACCGCGTAGGGGTTCTGCTGGCCCGCGGCGTACGGGCTCTGCGCCGTCGGGTAGCCGCCCGGCTGGCCGTACTGCTGCTGACCGGACGGCTGCTGGCCGTACTGCTGGCCGCTCGGACGACCGTACTGCTGGCCGTACTGCTGCGCGCCCGGCTGGCCGCCGTACTGCTGACCGTTCTGCTGGCCGTACTGCTGCTGCCCGTACTGCTGCTGCCCGGGGGCCGCGGACGGGTTCTGCGGTGCACCGGAGCCGGGCTGGCCCGCCTGCTGCTGACCCGGTGCCGCGTACGGATTCTGCGGTGCTGCGTGGCCGCCGGAAGCACCCTGCGCAGCCGAGCCCTGGCCGGACTGCGCCCACGGGTCGGCCGGTGCGGAAGCGGGGGCGTCGGGAGCGGAGGCGCCGTACTGCTGCGACGACCCGCTGGACTGCGGCGCAGCGTCGGACCGGTCGGCGCCCGGCTGCCGGTCGTCGTCCGGCGTCGTCTCGCCCGGCTTCGGCCACTGGTTCTGATCGGACACCGTCCACCCCTCTCGGCGTCACGGTCGTCGACGCCTCCCGAATCCTCCCACAGACGCCTCGGACCGTCCCGAGCACCCGCGGGGCAGCGCGCCTCAGACCTGGACGGTCGTCACCGGGAGCGTGGAGTCGGCGGCGATGCCGAGGTCGCTCGGTGGGTGGCCCTCGGCGACCAGACGCGCACCCACCGCGGCGATCATGGCGCCGTTGTCGGTGCAGAGGTCGAACGGCGGGATCCGGAGGGCGATCCCCGCCGCCGCACACCGTTCCTCGGCGACCGTGCGCAGTCGGGCGTTCGCCACCACGCCGCCCCCGAGCAGGAGCCGGTCGACGCCGGTGTCACGGCAGGCGCTGACCGCCTTCGTCAGGAGCACGTCGACCACGGCTTCCCGGAAGCTGGCGGCGACGTCGGCGACGGGGACCTCGCGGCCCTCGTCGCGGCAGCGCTCGACCCACCGCGCGACGGAGGTCTTCAACCCGGAGAACGAGAAGTCGTACCGGTGCGCCGCCATGTCCTTCGGCAGGGTGAGGCCACGGGGGAACCGGATCGCCGTGGGGTCGCCCTCCGCCGCTGCCCGGTCGATCTGCGGACCGCCGGGGTACGGCAGGCCGAGGAGCCGAGCGACCTTGTCGAACGCCTCGCCCGCGGCGTCGTCGATGGTCTCGCCGAGGAGTTGGACGTCGCCGACCAGGTCGCGCACGAGCAGCAGGGAGGTGTGCCCGCCGGACACGAGCAGCGCCACGGTCGGCAGTTCGATCTCGCTGCCGTCGGCCCGGAGGACGTCCGCCCCGACGTGCCCGACGAGGTGGTTCACGCCGTACAGCGGCTTGCCGGTCGCCACCGCGAGCGCCTTCGCCGCGCCGACGCCGACCATGAGCGCGCCGGCCAGGCCGGGGCCGGCGGTCACCGCGACGGCGTCGAGCTCGTCGAGGGTCACGCCCGCCTGCTCGAGCGCCGCGGTGAGCGTCGGCGTCATCGCCTCGAGGTGCGCGCGGGCGGCGACCTCGGGCACGACGCCGCCGTAGCGGGCGTGCTCGTCCATGCTCGACGCGATGACGTTGGCGAGCAGGGTGCTCCCCCGCACGATGCCGACGCCGGTCTCGTCGCAGCTCGTCTCGATGCCGAGCACCAGGGGTTCAGTCGCGCTCATCGAGCGTCTCCTGTCCGATCGGTCCGACGATCGCCGTCGGTGCGGGTGCGGTCGGCTCCAGCTCGGCGCGCATGACCCACGCGTCGACGCCGTCCGGCTGGTAGTAGCGCGGTCGCACCGCGATGCGCTCGAAGCCGAAGCCCGTGTACATCGCCTGCGCGACGGGGTTGTCGGCCCGGACCTCGAGGAACACCTCGTGCACGCCACGACGACGGGCCTCGTCGAGCAGCTCGGTGAACAGGACCCGGCCGATGCCCTTGCCCCGCTGGTCCGCCGCGACCGCGATCGTCTGCACGTCGGCGACGGGGTTGCCAGCGAGTGACGACAGGCCGGCGTAGCCGACGATCGTCGGCGCACCGCCCTCGGTGGTCTCCACCACGACGTAGTACCCGTGCGGCGAGTACAGCTCCCCGGACATCTGCGACGCCGACCAGGCGTCCGTCGGGAACGACGCGTGCTCGAGCCACATGACGTCGTCGAGGTCCTGCGGGTGCGCGCGCCGCAGGCGCAGCCCGTCGGGGAGGGTCACTGCTTCACCCGCTTGGGTGCACCGGGGACGGTGACGTCGGGGTCGCGGAGGTAGAGCGGGGCGTCCTGGGCGAAGGGCGCACCGGACGCGAGCCGGTCCGCGGCGAGCGCGCCGAGCCTCCTGGCCGGGATCGACAGGGCGGTCACGCGGTCCCAGCCCACGGCGTCCGGCCTGGAGGCGCGGATCGCCTCGTCGAGGTCGTCCGGCTTCGCGAGACCCGGGCCCGCGACCCGCGTGCCGGTCTCGTCGTACGCGCTCCAGTAGACCTCGCGGCGGCGGGCGTCCGTCAGGACGACGAACGGGCCGTCCTGGGACTGGTCGGCCGCGACCGCGTCGTGGCTGACGAGCGGGAGGAACGGGACGCCGCGTGCCGCGGCGAACGTACGTGCGGCGGCGATGCCGACGCGGAGGCCGGTGAAGGGTCCTGGCCCCATGCCGGCGACGACACCGGTGACGTGCGCACCGGTGATGCCCACCTCGGCGAGGACCTCGGCGAGGAACGGGCCGATGACCTCGGCGTGCCGGCGGCTGTCCTCGGTGTCCCGGGCCGCGAGCGCACGGCCGCTGGCCGGGTCGACGACCGCCACGGAGGTCCCGGCGGAGGTGTCGATCGCGAGCAGCACCCGTCCATCGTAGGCGCGCCGGGGAGCACGGGCGTGCGACGGGTCAGAGGGTGACGTCGGCCCAGCGGGGGCCCGTGCCGGTGACGACGACACGGCGTGGCTCGTCGGGGACGTCGTCCGGGTCGCCCTGGTCGGCGGGGGCGGCGTCGGCACCGGTCGCACGGGCGATCTCGACGTCGAGCACGCTGTCCGCGATGCCGTCCACGAACCCGCGGCCCCACTCGACCACGACGATCGAGGCGTCCCAGTCGAGGTCGAGGTCGTCGAGCTCCACGGGGTCGGACAGCCGGTAGGCGTCGACGTGCACCAGGTCGGGCCCGGCGGTCGTCGGGTGGGTCCGGGCGAGCACGAAGGTCGGGCTCGACACCTGTCCGCGGGCGCCGAGTGCGGCGCCGAGGCCCCGGGTCATCGTGGTCTTGCCCGCGCCGAGCGGACCGGTGAGGACGACCAGGTCACCCGCCCGCAGGACCGCGGCCAGCCGGGCACCGAGCTCGCCCATCGCGTCGGTGGTCGCGACCTCGGTGTCGAGCAGCACGCGGGACGGCTCGGTCACCGTTCGCCCCGGAGGTACTCGGCGACGTGCCCCTCCACGCGGTGCCCCTCGTAGACGCGCGGGACACGGGCACCGATCCGGCAGACGATCTCCTCGCCGATGGTGCCGAGCGCCTGCCCCCACTCGAGGACCGTCATCTCGTCGTGCTCCCCCGTACCGAACAGTCGCACGGTGTCACCGACCTGCACGTCGTCGTCGCCGACGTCGACCAGGAACTGGTCCATGGCGACGCGGCCGGCGATCGGGTACCGCGTGCCGCCGATGGTGACCTCGACCCGCCCCTGCGCCGACCGCGGCACGCCGTCCGCGTACCCGACGGGGACGAGGGCGAGCGTCGTCTCGGTGCTCGTGCGGTAGGTGTAGTCGTACGAGACGCCGGTGTCGACGGGCACCCGCTTGGTCTTCGCCACCGAGGCGGTCAGCGTCATCACGGGCTCGAGGCCGAGGTCCGCCGCCGAGACGCCGTCCGCTCCGGGGATGCCGAACAGGTTCGCACCCATCCGGACCATGTCCTTCCGGAACTCCTTGCGCTCGAGTCCGGCGAGAGACGCGGCGACGTGCTCCATCGGGACGTCGAGGCCGAGGTCGTCCGCCTGCTCCACGGCGGCGTCGAAGAGCGCCACCGCCGAGGCGTCGTCCTCGTCCGAGGACTCCGCGAGGTGCGTGTACGCGGCGACGACCTCGATGCGTCCGGCGCGCTGCGCGTCGACGGCGAGCGACACCAGCGCCGGCCAGTCCTCGAGCGTCGCCCCGTCGCGGTGCAGGCCCGAGTCGACGCCGAGGTGCACCCGTGCGGGGCGCTGGTCGACCGCGTCGACGACCCGCTGCAGCTCGGCGACGTTCGAGACGCCGAGGTCGACGGCGGAGTCGATCGCGTCGCGGAAGTCGAGCGCGGGGTCGTGCTGCCAGGTGAAGAGCCGGACGTCCTCGCCGACGCCGATGGACCGCAGTCGCAACGCCGCGGGCACGGTGAGGACGCCGATCCACCGGATGCCCGCGTCGACGGCGGCCAGCGCGATCGGTTCGAGGCCGTGCCCGTAGGCGTCGGCCTTCATGATCGCCATCACCTCGACGGGGTCCATCCACTCGCGGACCAGGTCGAGGTTGGCGCGGTAGGCGTCGAGGTCGATCTCGGCCCGGCGCAGCGGCGCGTTCACGTCGTCCTCCGTTCCACGCTGCGGCCGACCCGGGCGACCACCTCGTAGTTGATCGTGCCGACGGCCGCCGCCCAGTCCTCGACCGCGGGGTCGCCGTTCGCCGGGTCGCCCCAGAGCACGGCCTCGTCGCCGACCCGCACGTCCGCGTCGCCGATGTCGATGTGCATCGCGTTCATCGCCACACGCCCGACGACGGGGAAGGTGCGGCCGCCGATCCGGACCGAGACGCGGTTGCCGAAGTCGCGGTCGAACCCGTCGGCGTAGCCGAGCCCGATCACCGCGAGCCGGGTGTCCGCCTCGGGACGCCAGGTGTAGCCGTAGCTGACGCCCTCGCCCGCCCGGACGGGAACGGTGCGGAGCACGGCGGCCGTGACGCGCATCGCGGGCCGGAGCCCGAGGTCCGCCGATGTCCGGTCGGGGAACGGGCTGAGCCCGTAGAGCGCGAGGCCGACCCGTGCGAGGTCGTGACGGGTCTCGGGCACGGCGATGCTCGCGGCGCTGGCGGCGAGGTGCACCACGTCCGGCACGACGCCGTTCGCCGCGAGGCCGTCGAGTGCCCGCTGCAGGGCCGCGTCCTGGTCGAGGTCGTCGGCGCGCGAGGCGTTCGACAGGTGCGACATGAGGCCCTCGACGCGCGTGCGCGCTCCGCTCCGCACGAGTCGGCCCGCGGTCGCGAAGAGCTCGTCCCACTCCGACTCGACCGCGCCGTTGCGGCTGAGTCCGGTGTCGACGCAGACGTGCACTGCGGGGACCTCGGAGTCCGCGGCCGCGGCGAGCTGGGAGACGCTCGACACCGCCGGGGTGATGCCGTACTGCGCCGCGCGCCGGAAGTCCTCGTCGGGCGCGTGCAGCCAGGCGAGGATGCGGACGCCCTCGTCGATGCCGGCCTGCCGGAGCGCGACCGCCTCGTCGATGTCGGCGACGCCGAGCCACTCGGCGCCGGCGTCCACGAACGCCCGTGCGGCCTCGGCCGCGCCGTGCCCGTAGCCGTTCGCCTTGACGACCGCGATGACGCCGGACGGTGCCACCTGGTCGGCGACGGTCGCGTAGTTGGCGATGAGCGCCTCCCGATCGACCGTGATGCCCGTGAACGCGGTCACGCTTGCTCCCCTTCCAACACCACGAACGCCGTGGCGATCCCACCGTCGTGCGAGAGCGAGAGGTGCACCGAGCGGACCCCCCGCGCCGCCGCCACCCGCTCCGCCTCGGCGTGGAGCGTCAGCGACGGGTTCCGCTGGTCGTCGGACACGACCTCGAGGTCCTGCCAGCTCAGCCCCGCACTCGACCCGAACGCCTTGATCAGCGCCTCCTTCGCGGCGAACCGCGCGGCGAGCGACGCGACCGCACGGGGTTCCCCGTCGCGGACGAGCTCCGACGGGGTGAACAACCGCGTGCGCACGGCCGGCGTCCGGTCGAGCACCCGCTCGAACCGCTCCAGGTCGACCACGTCGACCCCGATGCCGATGATCATCGCCGACTACTCGACGGTGACCGACTTCGCGAGGTTGCGCGGCTGGTCGACGTCGAGGCCCTTGGCCGCGGCGAGTTCCATGCCGAACATGTGCAGCGGCGCGACCGCGAGCAGCGGCTCGAACAGCGGCGTCGCGAGGGGGATGCGCAGGACCTCGTCGGCGAAGGGCAGCACGGCAGCGTCGCCCTCTTCCGCGATCGCGATCACCCGGGCACCGCGGGCGCGGATCTCCTGGATGTTCGACACGACCTTCGGGTGCAGCGACCGGGGGTCGCGCGGCGACGGCACGATGACGAAGACGATCTGGCCGGGCTCGATCAGGGCGATCGGGCCGTGCTTGAGCTCACCGGCGGCGAAGCCCTCGGCGTGGATGTACGCGAGCTCCTTGAGCTTGAGCGCACCCTCGAGCGCGATCGGGTACCCGACGTGGCGGCCGAGGAACAGGACGCTGCGGGTGTCCGCCATCCAGCGGGCGAGGTCCTTGATGCCGGAGGCGTCGTCGATGGTCTGCTGCAGCTTCGGCGCGAGGCCTTCGAGCTCGGCGACCTGCTCCGCGATCTGCTCGGCCGTCAGCGTGCCACGCAGCGTCGCGAGGTGCAGGCCGAGCAGGTACAGCGCGACGCCTTGAGCGATGAAGGCCTTCGTGGACGCCACGGCGACCTCGGGGCCGGCGTGCGTGTAGATGACCGCGTCGGACTCCCGCGGGATCGTCGCGCCCTGGGTGTTGCAGATCGACAGGACCTGCGCCCCCTGCTCACGCGCGTACTTCACGGCCATGAGCGTGTCCATGGTCTCGCCGGACTGGCTGATCGACACGACGAGCGTGCGGTCGTCCAGCACCGGGTCGCGGTAGCGGAACTCGTGGGCGAGCTCGACCTCGACGGGGACGCGTGCCCACTGCTCGATGGCGTACTTGCCGAGGATGCCGGCGTAGGCGGCGGTCCCGCAGGCGATGACGATGACGCGGTCGACCGTCGCGAGGCGCTCGGCGATCGGGTCGAGGTCGGTCAGCGTGACGGCGCCGTCGTGCACGCGGCCGAGGATCGTCTTCGCGACGGCCTCGGGCTCCTCGCTGATCTCCTTCGCCATGAACGAGCTCCAGCCACCCTTGTCGGCGGCGGAGGCGTCCCAGTTCACCTCGAACTCGGTCGGCTCGGCGGGGGTGCCGTCGAAGTGGATGACGTCGACGCCGTCCGGGCGGATCGTGGCGATCTCGTCCTGCCCGATCGACAGGGCGCGCTGCGTGTACGCGACGAACGCCGCGACGTCGGAGCCCATGAAGTTCTCGCCGTCGCCGAGGCCGACCACGAGCGGGGAGTTGCGACGGGCACCGACGACGACGCCGGGCTGGTCGGCGTGTACGACGAGGAGCGTGAACGCGCCCTCGAGCCGCTGCACGGCCTGCTGCATGGCGCTCGTCAGGTCGCCGGTCTCGCGGAAGGAGCGGGCGACGAGGTGCGCGGCGACCTCGGAGTCGGTCTCGCTCAGGAACTCGACGCCGTCCGCCTGCAGTTCGGCGCGGAGCTCGGAGAAGTTCTCGATGATGCCGTTGTGGATGAGGGCGAGCTTGCCGCCGTCGGCCAGGTGCGGGTGCGCGTTGCCGTCGGTCGGCCCGCCGTGGGTCGCCCAGCGGGTGTGGCCGATGCCGGTCCCCCCGTCGGCGATGGGGTGCGACTCGAGCTCGTCGACGAGCGCCTGGAGCTTGCCCGCCTTCTTCGCTGCGGCGAGTTCCTGCGACCCGTCCACGACGGCGATGCCCGCCGAGTCGTAGCCGCGGTACTCGAGCCGACGGAGACCACCGAGGAGCACGTCCTGACTGCTGTTGCTGCCGACGTAGCCGACGATTCCACACATGGGATCGATCCTACGGTCTGGCTGGGGGCCCACCCTGCGAAGCGGCAGGGGCGGGGATAACGTTTGGGTCATGGGACGCTTCGACGACATCGCGATCACGACACTGCACGGCGAGGACACCACGTTCGGCGCCTTCGCGGACAAGGCGGTGCTGGTCGTGAACGTCGCGTCGCGGTGCGGTCTCGCTCCGCAGTACGAGCAGCTCGAGGCGCTGCAGAAGGAGTACGGCCCGCGCGGGTTCACGGTCCTCGGCTTCCCGAGCAACCAGTTCCTGCAGGAGCTCGGCTCCTCCGAGGCCATCGACGAGTACTGCTCCACCACCTGGGGCGTCACCTTCCCGATGTCCGAGAAGGTCAAGGTCAACGGCAAGAACGCCCACCCGCTCTACCAGGCCCTCAAGGAGACCCCGGACGCCGAGGGCAAGGCCGGTCGGGTCGCGTGGAACTTCGAGAAGTTCCTCGTCGCGCCCGACGGCACCGTCACGCGCTTCCGTCCCGCCACGAAGCCGGACGCTCCGCAGGTCCTCGCCGCCATCGAGGCGGCCCTCCCCGCCTGACGGGCGTGCCGCCCACGGCACGACGTGGGCTGCGGTCCGGACGCACCGCGTCGGTCGGACGGGAGGCGCGGCGGGCGCCCGCCGGCATGCTCACCTGCACCGCGCCTCCCGTCTGTACGCTCGGACCCATGCCGTTCTCGGAGACCGCCGTCGCGCACCCGACCCCCTTCGTGGAGATCCCGCGCGGCGAGTGGTCGCAGCTCGCCCCCAAGGAGCACCTCTCCCTGACCGAGACGGAGATCGTGCAGCTGCGCGGCCTCGGGGACCGGCTCGACATGCAGGAGGTGCAGGAGGTCTACCTGCCGCTCTCCCGCCTCCTGACGCTGTACGCCGCCGGCGCCCGTGACCTGCACGCCGAGACGAGCCGGTTCCTCGGGGAGCGCGCCGGGCGCACGCCCTTCGTGATCGGCGTCGCCGGGTCGGTGGCGGTCGGCAAGTCGACCGTCGCGCGCCTGCTGCGGGAACTCACCAAGCGCTGGCCGGACACCCCCCGGGTCGAGCTCGTCACGACGGACGGCTTCCTCTACCCGAACGCCGAGCTCGAGCGACGCGGGATCATGGACCGCAAGGGCTTCCCGGAGTCGTACGACCGCCGCTCCCTGCTGCGCTTCGTCAGCCAGGTGAAGAGCGGCGCCGCCGAGGTGCGGGCGCCGTACTACTCGCACCTCGTGTACGACATCGTGCCCGACGCCGAGATCGTCGTGCGGCAGCCGGACGTCCTCATCGTCGAGGGGCTCAACGTGCTCGCGCCGCCGGTGCACGGGCGCCTGGCGCTGTCGGACCTGTTCGACTTCACGATCTACGTGGACGCGAAGACCAAGGACATCGAGTCCTGGTACGTGGACCGCTTCCTGGCCCTGCAGGAGGAGGCGTTCTCGAGCCCGGACTCGTTCTTCCACCGGTTCGCCTCGCTCTCGCGCGAGGACGCGGTCCGCACGGCGACCGAGGTGTGGCGGGCGATCAACGAGCCGAACCTCATCGAGAACGTGCTGCCGACGCGCTCCCGGGCCACCCTCGTGCTCAAGAAGGGCGCCAACCACACGGTGAACTCGGTCCTGCTCCGCAAGATCTGACGCGGGGCAGCGCGCGGTCGTCGCGCGGTCGTCGCACGGTCCCACGGAACCAGGTTCCGGACACAGCACCGCGGAAGATCGCGGTTCCGTGTCCGGAACCTGGTTCCGTCGCCGGGTCGGCGTCGCGCGCGGGCTCTGCCCGCCGGCGGCGCGCCGGCGCCTTACGCGGCGTCGAGCGCCAGACGCTCCTGCACGACGGCGGAGAGCTCGTCGGCGATGCGCTGCGCGTCCTCCTGTGAGGCGGCCTCGACCATCACGCGGACCACGGGCTCGGTGCCCGACGGCCGGAGCAGCACCCGGCCGGTGTCGCCGAGGGACTCGGTCGCAGCGGCGATGGCGTCCTGCACACCGCGGTCGTCGAGGCCGTGGCGGTCCACCCCGCGCACGTTGACGAGGACCTGGGGGAAGACGGTCATGCACGAGGCGAGCTCCTGCAGCGACTTCCCCGTGCGCGCCATCTCGGCGACGAGGTGCAGCCCCGTCAGGATGCCGTCGCCCGTCGTGGCGTACTCGTTGAAGATGATGTGCCCGGACTGCTCGCCGCCGAGCGAGAAGCCACCCTCGGTCATCTTCTCGAGCACGTAGCGGTCGCCCACGCCGGTCTCGAGCATCGTGATGCCCGCGTCCGCCATGGCCCGCTTGAGCCCGAGGTTCGACATCACCGTCGCGACGAGGGTGTCGTCCACCAGGTGGCCGCGCTCCTGCAGCGACAACGCGAGGATCGCCATGATCTGGTCGCCGTCGATCGCGTTGCCGGCGGCGTCCACCGCGAGGCACCGGTCGGCGTCGCCGTCGTGCGCGATGCCGACGTCCGCGCCGTGCTCGAGGACCGCCCGGGCGAGGTTGTCGATGTGCGTGGAGCCCACACCGTCGTTGATGTTCATGCCGTCCGGGTCGGCCCCGATCAGGGTGACCTCGGCACCGGCGTTGACGAACACCTCGGGCGAGACCCCGGCGGCGGCACCGTTCGCGCAGTCGAGCACCACGTGGATGCCGTCGAGCCGGTGCGGCAGCGTGCCGAGCAGGTGCACGACGTAGCGGTCCTCGGCGTCGGCGAACCGGGTGATGCGGCCGACGTCGGCGCCGGTGGGGGTCGGTGCGGACTGGTCGTGCATGGCCGCTTCGATGCGGTCCTCGACCTCGTCGGGGAGCTTGCGGCCCCCGGCGGCGAAGAACTTGATCCCGTTGTCGGGTGCGGGGTTGTGCGACGCGGAGATCATCACGCCGAAGTCGGCGTCGATGTCCGCGACGAGGAAGGCCGCGGCGGGGGTGGGGATGACCCCGGCGTCGAGCACGTCGACCCCGGCGGACGCGAGGCCTGCGGCGACGGCGGCGCCCAGGAACTCGCCGGAGACGCGCGGGTCACGCGCGAGGACCGCGCGGGGACGCGGTCGACCGGACGCCCGGCGGGCGTCAGCATGGTGTCCGTGCGTGAGCACGGCCGCGCTGGCCTGGGCGAGACCCAGAGCCAGCGCGGCCGTCAACTCGCCGTTGGCGAGACCACGAACACCGTCGGTACCGAACAGACGCGGCATTGCGATCGGGTTCGGTGCGCGACTAGCGCTTCGAGAACTGCGACGCCTTGCGGGCCTTCTTGAGACCGGCCTTCTTGCGCTCGATGACGCGGGCGTCACGGGTGAGGAAGCCGGCCTTCTTGAGGGTCGCGCGGTTGTTCTCGCGGTCGATCTCGTTCAGGGTGCGGGCGATGGCGAGGCGGAGCGCGCCGGCCTGACCCGAGGGGCCGCCACCGGTGATGCGGGCGACGACGTCGTACGAGCCGAGGAGCTCGAGCACCTTGAACGGGTCGTTGATGAGCTGCTGGTGCAGCTTGTTCGGGAAGTAGTCCTCGAGCGAACGGCCGTTCACCACGAACGAGCCGGAGCCCGGGACGAGGCGGACACGCGCGATGGCCTCCTTGCGGCGCCCGACGGCACCGCCCGAGACGTTGAGGATCTGACGGGGAGCGGCCTCGGCAGCGGCGGGTGCGCTCTCCGTGGTGAAGCTCTCCGGGGTCTGGTCGAGGGAGTCAGCGATCTGAGCCATGAGTTTTCTCTAGTCCTTGGAAGTCGTCGTGGCCGCTGTTACTGCGAGACCTGGTCGAAGGTGTACGTCTTGGGCTGTTGCGCGGCGTGGGGGTGCTCGGCACCCGCGTACACCTTGAGCTTCTTGAGCTGCTCGCGGCCCAGCGTGTTCTTCGGGAGCATGCCGCGGATCGCCTTCTCGACGGCGCGGGTGGGGTGCTTCTCGAGCATCTCCGGGTAGGAGGTCGCCGTGAGGCCGCCCGGGTAGCCCGAGTGGCGGTAGTAGACCTTCTTCGCGAGCTTGGAACCGGTCAGGGCGACCTTGTCCGCGTTCACGATGATGACGTAGTCGCCCATGTCCATGTGCTGGGCGAAGGTGGCCTTGTGCTTGCCACGGAGGATGGCCGCGGCGTGCGAGGCGAGACGGCCGAGGACGACGTCGGTCGCGTCGATGACGATCCAGTCGTGCTGGACGTCAGCCGGCTTCGGTGAGAACGTGCGAGTCACAGGAGTGCTGCTTTCGTGTCGAGGTGAGGAGTCCGTGAATCCCGCTCCGGTCGGGGTTCCGTCGGCGATGCCGGTGGAACACCCAGGTGGAGGGCTCATCTGACTGTCGTGCGTGCGGGGCACGCAGACCAAGGTGAGAGCCTACCCGACGCACGTCGCGTTGTCGAACGCCCACCACGACCGACGGGAGGCGCGGTGCCGGCCGGCACCGCGCCTCCCGTCGGGTGGCTGCTCGCGTCGATCAGCCGAAGAGGCTGCGCAACCAGGCGATCAGGGCCGCGAGCGCGGCGAGCGCGTCCGCGATCGAGCCGCCGCCGTGCCCCGGCTCGCCGCCGTGGCCCGGACCGCCGTGGCCGGGGTTCCCGCCCTCACCGGGCGTCGAGACGCCGGGCAGGTCGATGCCGACCAGGATCGGGTCGTGGTCGCTCGCGCGGTACACGTCGTCCCGGTACAGCTCGGTGACGTTGTAGTCGTACCGGCTGTACTCCAGGCCGACGGACTCGACCGAGTTGATGTTCCAGATGTCCACGCCGGTCACGGTGCGCAGCGCTGCGGGCGAGGCGAACACGTGGTCGAGCGAGCCGCTCAGGCCGCTGAACACGTAGGACCACTCGGACGCGTCGCGGGTCGGGCCGAGGTCGGTGTAGCCGGCCTGGTCGAGGACGGCCACCGGGTCCTCCTGGCTGTAGGCGTTGAAGTCGCCGAGCATGAACACCTTGTCGGTGCCGGTCTGCCGCTGCATCGCGGTCGAGAACGCGACGAGCGCCTTCGACTGCGCCACGCGGGAGGCGTTGGACGCCCCCTGGCCGTCGCCCTGGTCGGCGTCCGCCCCGGTGCCGGACCCCTTCGACTTGAAGTGGTTCGCGATCACCAGGAAGGTGTCCTTCGCCGACGGCTTCGGGCCCTTCCCCTTGCCGGGCTTCGCCGTGACCGGCGCGAACGCCTGTGCGAGCGGCTGCCGTGCGTTCGCGAACGCCGTCGAGTCGGTCAGGATCGTCGAGGCGCCGACCGGCTGGACGCGGTCCTTCTTGTAGATGAGCGCGAGCCGGATGACGTCCTCGCTGACGGGGACCTTCGCCGGGGACTTCGCGTACGCCCAGGTGTCCTTGCCGGTCGCCTGGTTGAGCGCGGCGACGAGGGTGGCCACGGCGGCGTCGCGGTCCTGCCCGAAACGGGCGGAGTTCTCGATCTCCTCGAGGGAGACGACGTCCGCACCGAGGCCGTTGATCGCCTTCACGATCTTCACCTGCTGGCGCGCGAGGTCGTCCGCGTTCGCCGCACCACGGGCGTCGCAGCCGTCCCGCACCGTGACGGGGTCGCCGTCGCGGTCCGTGTAGTAGGTGCAGCCGGTGAGCTGGTCGCCGGTCGTCGGGAAGTAGTTCAGGACGTTGAACCCGGCGAGACGGATGTCGCCGCCGACGTTCTCCGGTGCAGCGGTGCGCACGTCCGAGAACCTCGTCGGCAGGTCGGCCGCCGGTGTCGCCCCGGTGATCGGCGTCGTCGGCTGGAACTTCCACGCGTCGTTCCGGTAGTCGAGGACGACCGGCTTCGCGAAGGTCGCCGTGGCGCCGACCGTGACCGGCCCCTGGGTGAGCCAGGACACCGGGATCGACTGGTTCGCCGCACTGAGGAAGTTCGTGCTCGCGCCGTCGTCGAGGACGACCTTGCGGGCGGCGTTGTCCGCCGTCACGGCCGCGGCCTCGGCGCTGCCCGGGCGGGCGACCTCGGTCGGTTGCAGGAGACGCTTCGTGCCGGACGCCAGCACGACCTCGCCGTACTGGTTCGTGGTGTAGTTGTCCGCGACCGTCCAGGCGCCCTGCGGGGCGACGAGCATGCTCTCGAGCGACTCGCGCTGCGCGTCGGTCCGCGGGAACGCCAGGGTGGCGGGCACCGGCTGCACCACGCCGGCGGCGGGGAGCTTCGTCAGACCGGCGGCGGTGGGCACCGTCAGCTCGGTCAGCCCGTTGAACTCGGAGACCGTGCCCGTCAGGCGGACGGCGTCACCGATCGCGACGCTGCCGACGGTCGCCGACGAGTAGACGAACACGGCGTCCGACGCGGTGTGGGTGGCGAGGTCGAGTGCCCCGCCGGTGCCGGCGGTCTGCACCGTGTACCCGGCGAAGCCGCCGGTCGCGTAGACCGCGGTCACGACGCCGTCGGTGGTGACGGTCTTCCCCGCGTACGGCGAGGCGTCCCCGGTGCCCTGGAGCTGCGCGATGGTGACCTGCTCCGCCGGCGTGGTCGGCGTCCCCGGGTCGGTCGGGTCCGTCGGCTGCGTGGTCTCGCCGGCGGCGTTCTCCGGCGTGATCGTCGACGTGACCGAGAAGTCCGCGGCGTTGGAGTCGGTGTCCGTCGTGCCCGCGCGGGTCAGCCCGTCCGGCACGGCGTTGGCGGTGCCGGTCGTGGCGACGGCGGTCTCGAAGGTGTTCGACGTCCCGTAGCCGAGCAGGTCCACGACGCCCGGGGTGCCCGCGGCGACCGGGCCGGCGGGGAGCGACAGCGCCGTCGCCTGGTCGGCGAGCACGAGCGTGCCGGTCGAGCCAGAGGGGTTCAGGCCGGTGACGGCATCGGGCTCGGGCAGCGCCTCGCCGTTCGTCCCGTTCGAGCCCATCTGGACCAGGTAGGTGCCGTGCGCGGGCACCGTGCCGGCGAGCTTGCCGACCGCCGGCGCACCGGTACCGGTCGCGGCGCGGTACTGCACCGACCAGCCGTCGACCGTGACGGGGCTGTCGGTGGGGTTGCCGAGCTCGACGAACTTGTTCGTGAACGGCTGGTTCGCGCTGCCGCCCTTGAGGTAGGCCTCCTCGATGACGAGGCCGGTGCCGGCGGGGTCCGCAGTCGCGGCGGAGACGGAGACGAGCGGTGCCGCGAGCAGCGCTGCGGCGGCGGTGGCGCACAGCACGGTGCGTCCGACGGATCTGTGCATGCCCGCACGCTACCGACCTGCGGCACCGTTCAGGTTTCAGGCGGGTGAACGATCCGTTCCACCCCCGGACGGGAGGCGCGGTCCGGCTCCGTCTGCGCGCCTCGCGACCCCCGGCTGGTCGCGTCAGGAACCGACCGGGACCCACTCCGACCCGACGCGGTGCACGGCCGGCCCGTGCCCCGGCAGCAGGATCTCCGGGATCGGCAGCGCCCGCGCGGACTCCACCGCCCGGTCCTGGTCCGCCGTGAAGAACGGCGTGATCATCCGCGGCCGCGGCGCCCACGACGCCGGCTGCGTGTCGTGCCGCGACACGACCGCGTCGCCGGTGACGATCGCGTTCGCGGCGGGGAGCAGGTACGCGGTCGAGCCGTCGGTGTGCCCGTCCGCCGGCAGCGGCGTGATCGCACGACCGTCGAAGTCCGCCGCGGTGAAGGCGCGGGCGCTCGGCACGGTCGTCGGCCGGAGCGCGTCGGAGCGGATCGCCCGCGCGAGCCAGCGGAGCACCCGCGGGGACGCCAGCCGCCCACCGATCTCGGCCGGGGTCACCTGCTGCCGGCCGGGGCCGCGCACGTTGCCGAGCTCGTCGGCGTGGGCGAGCACCTCGACGAGCGGGTGGCGGGCCAGGATCCCGGGGATGCCGCCGACGTGGTCGACGTGCCCGTGCGTCACGTAGACGCGACGCAGGTCGTCGAGGTCGTGGCCGGCGTACCGGACGGTGTCGAGCACCAGGTCGGTGTCGGCCGGGTACCCGGCGTCCACGAGCGCGACGCCGTCCTCCTCGGCCAGGACGACCCAGTTCGAGACCGGCCCCTCGACGAACACCACACCGGGGGCGACGGAGACGACGGACCGGGGTTCGCGGGAGCTCATCCCCCGACGGTACCGTCCTCGGCCCGGCTCGCCGTGCGGGTGGTCAGGAGCGGCGGGCCCGCGTCTGCTCGGCCCGCGCCGCGAGCTCGTCGTCCGGCGGGTAGCCGACCTCGGTGAGCGTGAGGCCCTTCGCCGGTGCGGTCTTGAACGCGCTGGTGCGGGCCTGGGCGGTGCGGAGCTCCTCGAGTCGCTCCGGGCCGAACCGGCCCTCGCCCACGGCGATCGTCGCCCCCACCATCGCGCGCACCATCGAGTGGCAGAACGCGTCCGCCTGGAGGCGCGCCACCAGCACGCCGTCCGGCTCGCGGTCCCAGCGGAACTCCTGCAGGGTCCGGATCGTGGTCGCGCCCTCCCGCGGCTTGCAGAAGGTCGCGAAGTCGTGCAGCCCCAGCAACCGCAGCGCACCGCGCTCCATCGCCGCCGGGTCGAGGCGCGTCGCGTGCCAGAGGGTGTGCCCCCGCCGACGTGGATCGCGCGGAGCGTCGGCGTCCGCGACCCGGTACTCGTAGCGCCGCCAGAGCGGGGAGAACCGGGCGTCGAACCCGTCCGGCGCGACCGATGCCCGGGTGACGACGACGTCCCCCTCCGGGGCGGCGACGCCGTTCACGCGCTTGACCAGGCCGTCCAGGGAGGTCCGCGGCGGCCCGTCCGGAGCGGAGCGGCGCGGCCGGGTGAGTGCGGCCCACTGCTCGGCGCCGAGGTCGACGTGCGCGACCTGCCCGGTGGCGTGCACGCCGGCGTCGGTCCGTCCGGCGACGGTGAGCTGGGGCGGCTCGCCCCAGCGGGTGAAGACCGTCGCGAGCGCGGTCTCGAGCGCGCCCTGCACGGTCCGCAGGCCGGGCTGGCGGGCCCACCCGGAGAACGCGGCGCCGTCGTAGGCGATGTCGAGCCGCAGCCGCACACCGCCCTCGGAGCCCACCGTCTCGTCCACGCGACCACCGTACCGGGCCGGTACCGCGCCTCCAGACGGTCCTCCACAGCGCCGGCCTGACGTACGCCGTCCACCGGTGTCAGCGCCACGTCAGTGCCGCGTGAGCGGCGGGCGTCACCATCGTCACCGGACATCGACGAAGCACGTCGAGTCACTCGAGAGGACCTGAGCGCATGACCACACCGCTCGCGGTCGAGGCCGTCGGCCTCGTCAAGACCTTCGGGACGAACCGGGCCGTGGACGGTGTCGACCTCCGCGTGGAGGCCGGCACGGTCTACGGCGTGCTCGGACCGAACGGCGCCGGCAAGACCACCACCATCTCCATGCTCGCCACCCTCCTCCGCCCGGACGCCGGCGAGGCCCGGGTCTTCGGGCACGACGTCCGGCGCGAGGCGCAGGTCGTCCGCTCGCTCATCGGCGTCACCGGCCAGTACGCCAGCGTCGACGAGACCCTCAGCGCGACCGAGAACCTCGTCATCTTCGCGCGGCTCCTCGGGCTCGGCCGGGCGGAGTCGAAGCGGAAGGCCGTCGAGCTGCTCGAGCGCTTCGGGCTGACCGAGGCCGCCTCGCGACCGCTCAAGAAGTTCTCCGGCGGCATGCGGCGTCGCCTCGACCTCGCGGCGAGCCTCATCGCGCAGCCGCCGCTGATCTTCCTCGACGAGCCCACGACGGGCCTCGACCCCCGCACCCGTTCGCAGATGTGGGACACCATCCGGGAGCTCGTCGCGACCGGGTCCACCGTCCTGCTGACGACGCAGTACCTCGACGAGGCCGACCAGCTCGCCGACCGGATCGCGGTGATCGACCGCGGCCGGGTCGTGGCCGAGGGCACCGGCGACGAGCTCAAGTCGTCCATCGGGACGTCCTCGCTGCAGCTCCGGCTGGCCGACGGACTGCGGCTCGACGCGGCACGGGCGATCGTGCGGAACACGCTCGGCGTCGACGCGGTCGCCAGCCCGGAGGGATCGCGCCTGACCGCACCGATGTCCGACCCCGACCGCGTGACCGACCTGCTGGTGTCCTTCCGCGAAGCCGGCATCTCCCTCGCCGAGATGAGCGTGCAGAAGCCGACGCTCGACGAGGTCTTCCTCACCATCACCGGCGCCCCGGCGAGCGCCGACCCGTCCGCCGACGCACCGGCCGACGCCGACCTCGAAGCGAGCATCGCATGACCACCACCACCCTCACCCCGACGTCCGCACCGCGCGTCACCCCGCGTCCCGGCATCGGCGGGACCGGACTCGGCGCCACCGTGCGGCAGTCCTTCACGATGGCGTACCGCGGCCTGGTGAAGGTCCGGCGCACGCCCGAGCAGCTGTTCGACGTGACGCTCATGCCGATCGTGTTCACGGTGATGTTCACGTACATCTTCGGCGGCGCGATCGCGGGCGACATCGGCAGCTACCTGCCGGTCATCATCCCCGGCATCCTCGTGCAGACGAACATCACGTCGTCCATCGTCACCGGCGTCCAGCTCCGTGAGGACATGGACAAGGGCGTCTTCGACCGCTTCAAGTCGCTGCCGATCGCCCGCATCGCGCCGCTCGCCGGGGCGTTGCTCGCCGACACCGTGCGGTACGCCATCGCCACGGCGATCACCTTCACCGTCGGCATCATCATGGGGCTGCGTCCCGAGGGCGGTCCGGCAGCGGTCGTGCTCGCCGGCCTGCTCGTCATCGTCGTCGCCTGGTCGATCAGCTGGATCTTCGCCTACTTCGGCGTCGTCGCCCGCACCGCGTCGAGCGTCTCGGGCATCGCGAACCTCGTGCTGTTCCCGCTGACGTTCCTGTCCAACGCGTTCGTGCCGACGAACACGCTGCCGGACTGGCTCCGGTGGTTCACGGAGGTCAACCCGGTCTCGCACCTCATCACGGCGGTGCGCGACCTCATCAACCACGGGGCGGTGACGGGCGACCTGTGGATCAGCCTGCTCGGTGCGGCCGTCGTCGTCGCGGTGTTCGCGCCGCTCACGGTCCGGGCGTACATGCGGAAGGCCTGACGTCCGCTGCCCGGCCGTGCCCTCAGCGGACCTGACGCACCCGGCACGGCGGGGCGCTCAGCGGAGGCCGGTGTCCTCCAGCAGCTCCCGGATCCGTTCGACGGCCTCGGCCCGGTCCCACCCGGCCGAGGCCGTCTCGGCGTCCGCCAGCAGGTCGTCGCCGACGGCGTCCGCGAGCACGCGCCGCACCCGGTCGTGGGCGAGCACCGCGAAGTCCTGCCGCGCACCGACGCGCCGCGCGATCCCCCAGCACCGCGCGGCGGTCTCGGGCCGCCCGGAGCGGGCCGCGACGATCGCCAGCCCGACGATCGCGGAGCCGATCACGGGCAGGTCGAGCCACCAGGGGTGCAGGCGCATCATCACCAGGGCGCCGACCCGCAGGCGACGCGCCAGGTCGACCGCCGGGAGGCTCGGCTCGGCCCCGCCCGACCGGGTCGCGACGCTGGTCTCGGCACGGGTCCCGGCGGCCCGCTCGGGCCGGGTGGCTGCGGCCTCGTCCTCGGCGGCGAGGAGCGCCGCCCCGGCCGTCAGCCACCAGTTCTGCGTCCGCTTCCGGCGCGGCAGCACGAAGTCCCACGCCTCGCGGTAGCGGGCCGCGCCGCCGTCGACGTCGCCCTCGCTCCTCCGGCACTCCGCCTCGATCGCCCTCGCGAGGACCCCGACCTGGGCCGCCTCGTCCTCGAAGCCGCCGCGGTTCGCGACCGGCTGGTTGCCGAGGTCCGCCGCGACCGCCCGCGCCGTGGCCACGTCGCCCGTCGCCGCAGCACACAGCCCCACGGTCCACCCGATCTCGTACAGGTCGTCCTCGGCCCCGAAGGTCTCGAGCCGTCCCCGTGCGACCTCCGCCACCTCGAGGGCCCGGGCGTGCTGCCCGTTCTGCGCGAGGAGCTGGGTCGTCGTGACGGCGACGCTCCCCCGCGTCCAGGCGTCGCCGACCCGTTCGGCCAGCGTCTCGGCACGTCGGGCGTACCGCAGGGCGTCCGCGAAGGCGCCGTCGTTCTCGGCGAGGGGTGCGCTGAGCAGGAGCGCGAGGCAGGCGACGCCGTCGTCCGGGTCCTCGCGGTACCGGGCGAGCAGTGCCGCGCCCGCTTCCGGTCGGCCGAGGGTCAGCAGCAGCGCGGCCTGCGCGTCCAGGGGCGGGTGCCCGGTCGTACCCGTCCGGACGAGCCGGCGGAGCGCGGAGATCGCACGGGCGGCGGTGCGTCGGTCGGTGAAGACGGCCGATGCCCCGCTCAGCAGGAGCGCGACCGTCGCGGCGGCGTGGTCCTCCGACCGCGGGGGCTCGCGGCGGAGGAGCCGCACGAGGTCCGGTGCGACGGCCACGACCTCGCCGTGCGCACCGCGGAGCGTCCAGTACCCGCCGAGCGCCGCGAAGACCTGCGTGGCGGCCGGTGTGTCCTCGTCGACGAGCGCCCACCGGAGCAGCACGACGAGGTTGTCCGCCTCGCGGCCGACCTCGCGGAACCACCGCAGCTGCGACGCTCCCGTCGTGGTGAACAGGTTGCGCGCCGCGGCGAAGTCCCGCCCCCACCCGATCATCGCCGTCCGCACCGCCGCGGTCGCACCCCGCTCGTCGAGGCGGGCGGCCCCGAACTCGCGGACGGTCTCCAGCAGGCGGTGACGGACGGGCTCGCCCTCGTGCTCGACGAGCTGCACGAGGGACTGCTCGACGAGCTCCGCCAGGTCGTCGAGTGCGTCGTCCCGCCGCTCGGGCGCAGCGACCGCTTCGACTGCGTCGACGGCGAGCCCGTCCGGGAACAGCGCGAGACGGGTGAGCAGGTCCTGGGCGCCGTCGCCGAGCAGCCGCCAGCTCCACTCGATGACCGCGAGCAGCGTGCGGTGGCGTTCCGGGGCGGTCCGGTCGCCGCCACGGAGCAGCGCGAACCGGTCGTCGAGGCGCCGTTCGATGTCGTCGGTGCTCATGCCCCGGATCCGGGCGGCGGCGAGCTCGATGGCGAGGGGCGACCCGTCGAGCCGCGTGCAGATGCGCCGGACCGCGTCGACGGGCAGCACGGCACCGGGTCGGGCGGCGCGGGCCCGCTCGGTGAACAGGCGGACCGCGGCGCCGTCCGCCTCGACCGGCAGCGGCGCCAGGGGCGCGACGACCTCACCGGCGATCGCGAGCGGGGCGCGCGAGGTGGTCAGGATCCGCAGCTCGGGTGCGGCGGCCAGCAGGTCGGCGGCGAGTGCGGCGACCGCGTCCACGATGTGCTCGCAGTTGTCGAGCACCAGGAGCGTCGGGCCGTCGGCGAGTGCGCGGACGACGCGGCTGCGCAGGTCGGCGACGACGACGTCGTGCAACGACCGCGCGGTGCGGAACTCCGCGATGCCGAGCAGCGCACCGAGCGCCGGGACGACGTCCGCCTGGGCGAGCGGGGCCAGTTCGGACACGACCACGCCGTAGTCCGCGGGCACCTCGGCCGCGACGGCCTGCGCGAGCCGGGTCTTCCCGAGGCCTCCGGCTCCGAGGATCGTCACGAGCCGGTTCCGCGACAGCAGGTCGGTGACCGAGTCGAGGTCGTCCTGCCGTCCGACGAGCGCCGTCGGCGCGGCCCGGAGCCCGATCCGGCGCGCACGACCGGTGTCCGCCGCGGAGCGTCGGAGCAGGTCGGCGTTGAGCCGCACCAGGTCGGCGGACGGGTCGGCACCGAGTTCCTCGACCAGGCGGTCCCGGTGCGCGGCGAAGGCGGCGAGTGCCTCGGCGGTCCGTCCGGCGGCCACGAGCGCGCGCATGCACCCGGCGACCGCCACCTCGTCGAGGGGGTTCGCCGCGGCCTCCGCCGTCCAGACGTCCACCGCCTCGTCGGCGTGCCCGGCGTCGAGCAACGTGGTGCCGAGGGCACGGCGGAGCGCCCGTCGTGCCGCGGCGGCCCGGGCGGCGAGCGTCGCGCCGAGGTCACCGTCGACGTCGTCCCCCGGGGTCCCCCGCCAGAGGTCGAGCGCGGCTCGGACGTCGTGCGCGGCGGCGGGCTCGGCGGCGGCGGGTTCGACCGCGGCACGCTCGGCCCGCGTGAGGTCGACCTCGTCGGGGTCGCAGCCGAGGGCGTACCCGGTGCTCGTGGACACGACGAGCCCCTCCTGCGACGCCCGCCGCAGTCGGGACACGAGCGTCTGCAGGGCTGCCCGGGCGCCACGGGGCT
This sequence comes from Curtobacterium sp. L1-20, assembly GCF_048755855.1. Classification (GTDB taxonomy): domain Bacteria; phylum Actinomycetota; class Actinomycetes; order Actinomycetales; family Microbacteriaceae; genus Curtobacterium. The sequence goes on from NZ_CP151473.1 coordinate 239,998, forward strand.
GGTCCGCCGGCCAGAGCTCGTCGATGAGCGCCTCGGTGGTGACGGCGTGGCCCCGCGCGAGGACCAGCGCGGCGAGGAAGGACCGCGCGAGCGCACCGGTCACGGGAGTCGGCACGCCGGACGGGCCCGCGACCGTCACGGGTCCGAGGACGGCGACGCGGGGTTGCTCGGGCACGGTGCGAGTCTACGGACGGACGGCGCCGGCCCGCGGTCCGTGGACGTCGGTCAGCCGCGCGGCGAGCGGAACGCGGACGGTCCGGTGCGGGTGTCGACGTCGGCGGTCGCCCGACGCTCCGACTCCACGATGCCCCGGAGCGCGACCAACGCCGCCGACGTCACCGCCACGTGCGACGGGTTCTCCCGCGAGGCGTCGAGCGCGCGCTCCACCTCGGCGATGGCCTCGTCGCCCTCCTCCTCCGGGCACTCCCCGCGGATCACGCAGGACAGCTGCCGCAGCGCCTTCGCCAGCGGCTCCGCGAACGCCGGGTCGGGCCGGCCGAGTCCCTCGGACACCGGGCCGGAGCGTGCGACGAGCTCGGTGAGGTCCGTCGTGTACCAGGCAACGCGTTCCAGTGCCCGGAAGCGGGCGCCGTCCTGCTGCAGGCGTGCCCGGGACCCGCGGAGCGCGCCGCGCGGGTTGAGCTTGCGGCTCTCGTGGGCGATGGACACCCGGGAGCGCACGTCGGCGATCGCCCGGTCGAGCCGGTCCTGCTGGTGGTCCCACGCCTTCTCGTCGCGCGTGCCCTCCTCGAGGACGTCCGCGAGCCCCTCCAGGTGGTCCGCCAGCACGCCGTTGACCGCGTCGATGCGGTGCTCGGCGTCCCAGAAGTGCAGCGGCGGGAAGACGAGGAAGTTGACGAGCAGGCCGACGGCCACCCCGACGGCCATCTGCACGAGGTAGCCGAGCGAGTACCCCTCGGCGTGCGCCCCGCCGACGAGCAGGACGAAGAGCGCCGCGGTCGACACCCACGAGCTCCCCTCGCCGAGGACGCGGAAGCCACCGACGAGGACACCGATCCCCACCGCCAGGGCGACGGCCAGGAAACCGGGGTCGCCCACCCACATCGTGAAGCCGGCGATGACGATGCCGAGCGCGATGCCGACGAGGGTCTGCACGCCGCTGCGGATGCCCGCGAACACGGTCGTCTGCATCGCCACGACGGCGCCGAGCGGTGCGTAGTACGGGTACTCAGCGGCCACACCCGGGACGTGCCGCGCGATGAACCACGCGATCACGGCAGCGGCCACCGCCTTCGCGGCGTGCAGCAGGCGCGGCTGGGTCCCCGAGACGCGGCTCCAGCGCCACAGGCGGGTCCCCAACCCCGCGACGTGCTCGAAGCGCATGTGTTCCTCTCGGTCGGCCCGACGGGCCATCACGGTACGGGTGGTGGGCTGACAGGACGGTCGGGTCCGCGGTCCGTGGACGCGACCACGGACCGGACGGGAGGCGCGGGACGGGCCCGTCCCGCGCCTGGCGTCCGTCCACCGGTCACGCCGGAACACGAGGACGCCCCCGCGACACGTGTCGCGGGGGCGTCCTCGTGGTGGTGCTGGGTCCTACTTGTCGTCCGACTTCGCGTCGTCCGACTTCGCAGCAGCGTCCTCCTCGACCTCGGCAGCAGCCGCGGTCTCGGTCTCGGTCTCGACCGGTGCGGACTCCTCGGTGCTCTCGGTCTCCTCGACGGGGACCTCGTCCGTGGTCTCGTCCGCCGTGGGCTCCTCGACCGGCGCAGCAGCAGCCGGGGCCGTGGTGCGGGTCACCGGGGCGGGCGTACCCGACACCGGCTCGAGGACGAGCTCGATCGACGCGAGGGGAGCGTTGTCGCCCTTGCGGAAGCCGAGCTTCGTGATGCGCGTGTAGCCACCCTGACGCTCGGCGACCTGCGGCGCGATCTCGGTGAACAGCGTGTGCACGACGGACTTGTCGCGCAGCGCCGCGATGACCCGACGACGAGCGTGCAGGTCGCCGCGCTTCGCGAACGTGATGAGCCGCTCGGCGACCGGACGGAGGCGCTTGGCCTTCGTCTCGGTGGTCGTGATGCGACCGTGCGTGAAGAGGGCGTTGGCGAGGTTGCTCAGGAGCAGGCGCTCGTGGGCGGGACCGCCACCGAGGCGGGGGCCCTTGGTGGGCTTCGGCATGTCAGTTCTCCAGTGGTGAAAGAGTGGTGCGCGCTGCGTCAGCGGCGCGCGTGCGCATCAGCGCGAGGTCAGTTGTTGGACTCGTCCTCGTCGTACCCGCTGTAGAAGTGGGCGCCGTCGAATCCGGGGACGGTGTCCTTGAGGGACAGGCCGAGCTCGGTGAGCTTGTCCTTGACCTCGTCCACCGACTTCTGACCGAAGTTGCGGATGTTCATGAGCTGCGTCTCCGACAGGGCGACGAGCTCGGACACCGTGTTGATGCCCTCCCGCTTGAGGCAGTTGTAGCTGCGGACCGACAGGTCCAGGTCCTCGATCGGGGTCTGCAGCTCGTTCGAGAGCACCGCGTCGACCGGCGCGGGGCCGATCTCGATGCCCTCGGCCGCCGTGTTGAGCTCGCGGGCGAGCCCGAACAGCTCGACGAGCGTCCGGCCGGCCGATGCGATGGCGTCGCGCGGCGTGATGGCCGGCTTCGACTCGACGTCGACGACCAGGCGGTCGAAGTCCGTGCGCTCACCGGCACGCGTCGCCTCGACGCGGTAGGTGACCTTGAGGACCGGGGAGTAGATCGAGTCGATCGGGATCTGACCGGCCTCGCTGAACTCCGAGCGGTTCTGGGTCGCCGAGACGTAGCCGCGGCCACGCTCGATCGTCAGCTCCAGCTCGAAGCGCGCGGTGTCGTTCAGGGTCGCGATGACGAGGTCCGGGTTGTGGATCTCGACGCCGGCCGGCGCGGAGATGTCCGCGGCCGTGACCTGACCGGCACCCTGCTTGCGCAGGTAGGCGGTGATCGGCTCGTCGTGCTCGCTGGAGACGACCAGGCTCTTGATGTTGAGGATGATCTCGGTGACGTCTTCCTTGACACCCGGGACGGTGCTGAACTCGTGGAGGACGCCGTCGATGCGGATGCTGGTGACAGCCGCGCCGGGGATCGAGGAGAGGAGCGTGCGGCGCAGCGAGTTGCCGAGGGTGTACCCGAAGCCCGGCTCGAGCGGCTCGATGACGAAGCGCGAGCGGAACTCGGAGATCGATTCCTCGGTCAGGGTGGGGCGCTGTGCAATGAGCACTGTGGGATTCCTTTCGGCGGAGTGTCCGCTATATGACACTCGGCGGTACGACGGGGCCGACCGGGCCCCGACGGGTCTGTTGAGTTGTGATCACGCGCACTGACGTACGCGATCGAACGACCAGGAATGGCCGCGGGCCCCGCCCGCCCCTGCCGGAGCGGATCCGGTCAGGGGACGAGCAGGGCGCGGCCTGTTGCTCCTCGCGTCAGACGCGACGGCGCTTGGGCGGGCGGCACCCGTTGTGCGCCTGCGGCGTGACGTCGTTGATCGAGCCGACCTCGAGGCCAGCGGCCTGGAGGGAGCGGATCGCGGTCTCGCGGCCCGAACCCGGACCCTTGACGAACACGTCGACCTTCTTGACGCCGTGCTCCTGCGCCTGACGCGCAGCGGACTCGGCGGCGAGCTGCGCCGCGAACGGCGTCGACTTGCGCGAACCCTTGAAGCCCACGGCACCCGAGGACGCCCAGCTGAGGACGGCACCCGACGGGTCGGTGATGCTGACGATCGTGTTGTTGAACGTGCTCTTGATGTGGGCCTGGCCCACGGCGACGTTCTTCTTCTCCTTGCGGCGCGGCTTGCGCGCGGCAGTCTTGGGGGTAGCCATCGGGGTCTCCTATCGAGCCTTCTTCTTGCCTGCCACGGTGCGCTTCGGTCCCTTGCGGGTACGCGCGTTGGTCTTGGTGCGCTGACCGCGCACCGGGAGACCACGACGGTGGCGAAGACCCTCGTAGCTACCGATCTCGACCTTGCGGCGGATGTCGGCGGCGACCTCACGGCGGAGGTCACCCTCCACCTTGAAGTTGCCCTCGATGAAGTCACGGAGGGCGACGAGCTGGTCGTCGGTCAGGTCCTTGACGCGGATGTCACCGGAGATACCGGTCTCGGCGAGTGCCTGGACCGCGCGGGTACGGCCGACGCCGTAGATGTACGTGAGTGCGATCTCCACGCGCTTCTCGCGCGGGATGTCGACGCCTGCTAGACGTGCCATGTGCTGGCTGCTCCTGTTGTCGATGGAGGTGTGGAGCAGTACCGGTGCTCGGGCCTCCGACCCGAGGTGTCCCCGCTCGCGCGGTTCTTGGTACTGCGTTCGATGTTGAGTTGTGGTTCCTGCGCGCAGCCGCCCGAGGGCGATCCGGTCAGGCAGCCGGGACTAGCCCTGGCGCTGCTTGTGACGCGGGTTGCTCTTGCAGATCACCATGACGCGGCCCTTGCGACGGATCACTCGGCAGTGCTCGCAGATGGGCTTGACGCTGGGGTTGACCTTCATTGTTGTTTCCTCGTGCTCGCTGGCTTCGTGCCCGGCAGGATTGCCGAGCCGTTCCTTTCCAGCTCGCGGATCACTTGTAGCGGTAGACGATCCGGCCGCGGGTCAGGTCGTACGGGCTCAGCTCCACGATCACGCGGTCCTCGGGGAGGATGCGGATGTAGTGCTGGCGCATCTTCCCGGAGATGTGCGCGAGGACCTTGTGTCCGTTGGTCAGCTCAACGCGGAACATCGCGTTGGGCAGAGCTTCGAGCACCGAGCCCTCGATCTCGATGACGCCGTCTTTCTTGGCCATAGCCTCACTGTCGCTTGGTTGGATTGCCGGTGTGATCCCCGAGCCGGTCTGCGGGTCGGGCGCCACGCCAAAGAAGGCACGGCACACCAAAGATCGATCTTATGTGATAGACCCAGGATTGCCAAGTGCGGACGGGGAAGTCCCCTCGGCGGCCCCACGTCTGGGGCTCCCGTCCGCGCGCCGCGGCAGGCAGAGTGAGTGTCCCACAGTGCTTTGACGGCTCGTTCCTGGCCGTCGCCAGTCGTCGGCCCCTAGCGTGACCTCGCTGAGCCCACCGGCCGCCCGCGCCGGCCCCCCGAACGGAGACCACGTGCCGCACGCCACCCGAGGACCACTCGCCCGACACGGACGGCTCCCCCGCCGACGCGGATGGGCGACCGCGGCGTCGGTCGTCGCCTCGGCGCTGGCCGTCGTCCTGGTCAGCGGGACGAGCGTCGCCGCGATCGCCGGCGCGCAGCTCGCGAGCGCCCCGACCACCGTGAAGCTGAGCACCGACGACCAGAGCACCGCGCAGACCGCCGACATCACGGCGATCAAGGGCGGCGCGAACATCCTCCTCATCGGCAGCGACACCCGCGTCGGCCAGTTCGACTCCGCGGACGACGTGCAGGGCGCGCGCAACGACGTCACGATGCTCATCCACATCTCGCAGGACCACCAACAGCTCACCGCGATCAGCTTCCCGCGCGACCTGATGGTGCCGATCCCGGCGTGCTCGAACCCCGAGACCGGGACGACCTACCCCGCGGCGACGTCGGCCCAGTTCAACACCGCGCTCGGCAACGGCGGCGTCTCGTGCGTGGTCGACACCGTCGAGAACCTGACGGGCCTCAGCATCCCCTACGCGGGCCTCATCACCTTCGACGGCGTCATCGAGATGTCCAACGCGCTCGGCGGGGTGGACGTCTGCGTCGCCGACCCGATCAACGACACCTACACGGGCCTCCACCTGACCGCGGGGTCGCACAACCTCGAGGGCTCGGACGCCCTCGCCTTCCTGCGCACCCGGCACGGCGTCGGCGACGGCAGCGACCTCGCCCGGATCAGCTCGCAGCAGGTCTTCCTGTCCGCGCTGCTCCGCAAGGTCACCTCCGACGGCACCCTGTCGAACCCGATCACGCTCTACAAGCTGGCCGGTGCGGCACTGTCGAACATGACGCTGTCGGACGGCCTCGCCCAGACCCAGACCCTGGTCGGGCTCGCCGGCGCACTGCGCGGGATGAGCACGGCGAACATGCTCTTCGTGCAGTACCCCGTCGCGGACGACCCCGCAGACCGTGCCCGGGTGATCGTCGACCAGGACGCCGCACACACACTGAACGTGGCGCTGCAGAACGACCAGAAGACCTCGCTGAGCGACTCGACGACGGGCCGGGCCTCGGAGGAGTCGCCCACCGCGGGGTCGAGCGCGACGACTGCTCCGGCGACCGGCAGCTCCGGGGGGTCGGCGGCTCCGTCGTCCGGGTCCTCCTCAGCGTCCTCGTCGGCGAGCGGTGCGGCGACGTCGGCCGCCACCCCGACGTCGACGCCGCTGCCGTCGTCCATCACCGGTCAGAGCGCGTCCGAGCAGACCTGCTCCGTCGGGAACGACTGAGGCCGGTCCGGCACCGGCCGACCTGTGGGCGGAGCGGCGCGGCCGACGCGGTCGCGCCTCCTGGCAGCCCACCGGACTGGTGGCTGGAGCAGCGAGGCAGACGCGGTCGCGCCTCCTGGCAGCCCACCGGACTGGTGACTGGACCGGCGCGGCCGACGCAGTCGCGCCTCCTGGCAGCCCACCGGGCGGGAGGCGCGTCCTACGCGATCGGGACGGGCGTCACACCCAGCGGGGCCAGCCCCGCAGCGCCGCCGTCGGCGGCCGTCAGGACCCAGATGCCGCCCGCGTGCACGGCGACGCTGTGCTCCCAGTGCGCCGCGTCGGATCCGTCGAGCGTGCGGACCGTCCAGTCGTCGTCGTCCGTCGAGCTGTCGATCGTGCCCGCGGTGACCATCGGCTCGATCGCCACGACCAGTCCGGGCTTGACGGCAGGGCCGGCGCCGCGGACACGGTAGTTGAAGACCGGGGGTTCCTCGTGCATCGAGCGTCCGATGCCGTGGCCGGTGAAGTCCTCGACGATGCCCCAGGCGCCGGTCTCGTCGATGGCGTCCTCCACCGCGTCGCCGACCTCGTGGAGGTTCTTCGCGTGCGCGAGCGCGGCGATGCCGTGCCAGAGCGCGCGTTCGGTCGTGTCGCAGAGCGTCTGCCGCGCCGCGGACAGGGCGGCATCGCCCCCGGGGACGACCGTGGTGAAGGCGCTGTCGCCGTTCCAGCCGTCCACCTCGGCGCCGGCATCGACGGACACGATGTCGCCGGGCTCCAGGACGCGGTCGCCGGGGATGCCGTGCACGATCTCGTCGTTGACGGACACGCACAGCGTGTGGCGGTAGCCGGGGACGAGCTGGAAGTTCGGGACGCCGCCGCCGTCGCGGATCACGGCCTCGGCGATCGCGTCGAGTTCACCGGTCGAGACACCGGGGCGGGCGGCCGCACGGACGGCGACCAGCGCAGCCTCGGTGAGGAGCCCCGGGCGCACCATGGCGCGGAGCTCCTCGGGGGTCTTGTAGATCGAGGGCTTGCGGAGACGGACCACGGAGCGTCAGACGCCCGCGGTCAGCCCGCGCGACGAGAGCGCCGTCTGGATGCGGTCGCCCACCTCGTCGATGCCGCCGAGCCCGTCGACGTCCACCACGAGCCCACGCTCGCCGTACGCGTTCACGATCGGCGCCGTCTGCTCCGTGTACACCTGCTGGCGACGACGGATCGTCTCCTCGTTGTCGTCGCTGCGACCCTGCTGCTCGGCACGCTTCAGGAGGCGACCGACGAGCTCGTCCTGGTCGGCCACGAGCTGGATGACCGCGTCGATCCCGGTGCCCTGCTCGGCGAGGAGCGCGTCGAGGTACTCGACCTGCCCGACGGTGCGGGGGTAGCCGTCGAGGAGGAACCCGTCACGCGCGTCGGCCTCGTCCAGCCGCGACTTCACGAGCTCGTTGGTGAGGGAGTCCGGGACGTAGTCGCCCGCGTCCATGATCGCCTTCGCCTGCACGCCGAGCGGGGTGCCCTCTGCGACGTTCTTGCGGAAGATGTCGCCCGTGGAGACGGCGGGGATCCCGAAGGACTCGGCGATGCGGCCGGCCTGGGTGCCCTTCCCCGCTCCGGGGGGTCCGACGATGATGAGACGTGCGCTCAACGGAGAAGCCCTTCGTAGTGACGTTGCTGCAGCTGCGAGTCGATCTGCTTCACGGTCTCGAGACCGACACCCACGATGATGAGGATGCTCGCGCCACCGAACGGGAAGTTCTGGTTCGCACCGAACAGCGCCAGTGCTGCCAGTGGGATGAGCGCGATGAGACCGAGGTAGAGCGAGCCGGGCAACGTCACCCGGGTCAGGACGTAGTCGAGGTACTCGGCCGTCGGCCGGCCGGCCCGGATGCCCGGGATGAAGCCGCCGTACTTCTTCATGTTGTCGGCGACCTCTTCGGGGTTGAAGGTGATCGCGACGTAGAAGTACGTGAAGCCGACGATGAGCAGGAAGTACAGGACCATGTAGAACCAGTTGTCGCCCGAGGTGAGGTTCGACTGGATCCAGGTCACCCACGCGGCCGGCTCGGTGCCGTCGGAGGGCTGGTTGAACTGCGCGACCAGGGCCGGCAGGTAGAGCAGCGACGAGGCGAAGATGACGGGCACGACGCCGGCCATGTTCACCTTGATCGGGATGTACGTGTTGTTGCCGCCGTACGTGCGCCGACCGACCATGCGCTTGGCGTACTGGACGGGGATGCGCCGCTGCGACTGCTCGACGAACACGACCGCCATCATGATCACGAGGCCGACGAGGATCACGAAGAGGAAGAGCTCGAAGGACTGCGACTGCTCGATCGCCCAGAGCGCCGACGGGAACTGCGCCGCGATCGACGTGAAGATCAGCAGGGACATGCCGTTGCCGATGCCGCGCTCGGTGACGAGCTCGCCCATCCACATGATGAGGCCGGTACCGGCGGTGAGCGTGACGACCATGAGCATGATCGCGTACCAGCTGTCGTTCGAGATGATCGACGAGCAGGAGGACGACGCGTTCGTGCCGAAGAGGGCGCCGGAGCGGGCGACCGTGATCAGGGTGGTGGACTGCAGCACGCCCAGCGCGATGGTGAGGTAGCGCGTGTACTGCGTCAGCTTGGCCTGGCCGGACTGGCCCTCCTTGTAGAGGGCGTCGAAGTGCGGGATGACCACGCGGAGCAGCTGCACGATGATCGACGACGTGATGTACGGCATGATGCCGAGCGCGAAGACCGAGAGCTTCAGCAGCGCGCCGCCGGAGAACAGGTTGATCAGGTCGTAGAGACCGCCGGACGACGAAGCACTGGCGAGACAGGTCTGCACGGCCGAGTAGTCGACGAACGGTGCCGGGATGTAGGACCCCAGGCGGAACAGCGCGATGATCGCGAGGGTGAAGCCGATCTTCTTGCGAAGATCTGGGGTGCGCATGATGCGCGCGACCGCTCTGAACACGAGGACTCCGAACTTCTGGGACCGGCGACCCGGACGAGGGCCGTCACCGGTGTGGTCGGCAGGGCCGACCTGGCCGACGGACGCCGACCACTGTCAAGGAAACCGTAACGGCGGCCCGTGCGCAAACGCACGGGCCGCCGACGGGGGTTACTGGGAGACGGTGCCGCCAGCAGCCGCGATCTTCTCGGCGGCGGACGCCGAGACCTTGTCGACCGAGACCGTGAGCTTCACGCTGATGTCACCCTGACCGAGAACCTTGACCTTCTCGTTCTTGCGGACGGCGCCCTTGGCGACCAGGTCCGCAACGGTGACGTCGCCACCGTTCGGGTAGAGCTCCGCGATCTTGTCCAGGTTCACGACCTGGTACTCGACGCGGAACGGGTTCTTGAACCCGCGGAGCTTCGGGGTGCGCATGTGCAGCGGCATCTGCCCACCCTCGAAGCCGACCTTGACCTGGTAACGAGCCTTCTGACCCTTGGTACCACGGCCGGCGGTCTTGCCCTTCGAGCCCTCACCACGACCGACGCGGGTACGTGCCTTCTTGGCACCCGCAGCGGGGCGGAGGTGGTGCAACTTCAGCACCTGCACGCGCTCGTTCTTCTCGTCGCTCATGCGTCGACCTCCTCGACCTTCACGAGGTGCGCCACCGTTGCGACGTACCCGCGGTTCTGGGCGTTGTCCTCACGCAGGACCGTACGGCCGATGCGCTTGAGACCCAGGCTGCGGAGCGTGTCGCGCTGGTACTGCTTCTCGCTGATAACGGACTTCGTCTGCGTGATCTTCAGCATCGCCATCACGCACCTGCCTTCTCGGACGCGGCACGCAGAGCAGCGGCCTCGGCCTGGAGCAGACGGTCCGGGACGACCCGGTCCACCGGGAGACCGCGACGGCTTGCGACCGCACGGGGCTCCTCGAGCTGCTGCAGCGCCGTGACGGTCGCGTGCACGATGTTGATCGTGTTCGACGAACCGAGCGACTTGCTCAGGACGTCGTGGATGCCGGCGCACTCGAGGACGGCGCGGACCGGACCACCGGCGATGACACCGGTACCGGCAGCAGCCGGACGGAGCAGCACGACGCCGGCAGCGGCCTCGCCCTGCACCGGGTGCGGGATCGTGTTGCCGACGCGGGGGACGCGGAAGAAGTTCTTCTTCGCTTCCTCGACGCCCTTCGAGATGGCGGTCGGGACCTCGCGGGCCTTGCCGTAGCCGACACCGACGAGACCGTTGCCGTCACCGACGACGACGAGCGCGGTGAAGCTGAAGCGACGACCACCCTTGACGACCTTGGAGACGCGGTTGATGGTCACGACGCGCTCGAGGAACTGGCTGTCGCCACCCCGACCGTTGCGGTCGTTGCCACGGCCGCCACCCTGCTGACGGTCGCGACCGCCACCACGGCGGCCTCGGTTGTCGGCGGAGTCGCGGTTGTTCGATGCCGAACCCGCGGCGGTCTCGACGGGACGCTCGACGACCGGGACCTCGGGCTCCTTGGCCGCGGGGGCCGTCGTGCTCGTGGCCTCGGTGGTCTCCGTCGCCTCGGTGGTCTCCGTGGGCTCGGTGGCCTCGGTCGACTCGACGTTGGCGTCTTCGTTCGTGTTCGCGATGTCGCTCACAGGTTCAGCCCTCCTTCACGGGCACCATCGGCGATCGCGGCGACGCGACCGGCGTACTTGCTTCCACCGCGGTCGAAGACCACGGCCTCGACGCCGGCTGCCTTGGCGCGCTCGGCGAGGAGCTCGCCGACGCGACGGGCCTTGGCCGTCTTGTCGCCGTCGAACGAACGGAGGTCGGCCTCCATCGTCGACGCGCTGGCGAGGGTGTGACCCTTGGCGTCGTCGATGACCTGCACGAACACGTGACGCGACGAGCGGGTGACGGCGAGACGCGGACGCGACTCGGTGCCGGTGATCTTCTTGCGGAGACGGTTGTGACGGCGCGCCTTGGCGGCCGACTTGCTCTTGCCTCGGATTCCGATGGCCATGATCACTTACCTGACTTTCCGGCCTTGCGGCGCACGATCTCGCCCGCGTAGCGGACGCCCTTGCCCTTGTAGGGCTCCGGCTTCCGCAGCTTGCGGATGTTCGCAGCGACCTCGCCGACGGACTGCTTGTCGATGCCGATGACGGTCAGCTTGTTGTTGCCCTCGACGGTGAAGCTGATGCCCGCCGGCGGCTCGACCGTGATCGGGTGGGAGTACCCGAGCGCGAACTCGACGTTGTTGCCCTTCGCCTGCACGCGGTAACCGGTGCCGACGACCTCGAGGCCCTTGGAGTAGCCCTCGGTGACACCGACGATGTTGTTCGCGATGAGGGTGCGGGTCAGGCCGTGCAGCGCACGCGAGCTGCGCTCGTCGTCCGGACGGGTGACGAGGACCTGGTTCTCCTCGACCTTGGCCTGGATGGGCTCCGCGACGACGAGCGCGAGCTCGCCCTTCGGGCCCTTGACCGCGACGTTCTGGCCGTCGATGGAGACGGTCACGCCAGCGGGGATGTCAATGGGAAGACGTCCGATTCGAGACATTGTCGATCACCACACGTAGGCGAGGACTTCCCCACCCACGCCCTTCTGCTCGGCTTCACGGTCGGTGAGCAGTCCCGACGAGGTCGAGAGGATCGCCACGCCGAGGCCACCGAGGACCTGGGGGATCTCCGTCGACTTCGCGTAGACCCGGAGACCGGGCTTCGAGACGCGCTTGATGCCGGCGATCGAACGCTCGCGCTCGGGGCCGTACTTCAGGTCGATCGTGAGGGTCTGCCCGACGCGGGCGTCCTCGATCTTCCACTCGCTGATGTAACCCTCGCGCTTGAGGATCTCAGCGATGTTCTTCTTCAGCTTGGAGCTGGGAAGCGAGACGGCGTCGTGGTGCGCCGAGTTCGCGTTCCGCAATCTGGTCAGCATGTCTGCGACCGGATCGGTCATCGTCATGATGGTCGTCCATTCTTCGCCTGGTTTCGACACCCGTTCCACGAATGCCGACCTGAGCGATCGGGTGACCCGGGGGCGGTTCCCCTGGATCGGTGTGTTCGTGCGTGCGGGCCGGAGGACGTGAATCCTCCGGCCCGCACCGCCCGAAGTAGCTTAGACCGTCTGCTCGGCAGAACGGAACGGGAACCCGAGCTGGCGGAGCAGCGCGCGGCCCTCGTCGTCCGACTTCGCGGTGGTCACGACGGTGATGTCGAAGCCACGCACGCGGTCGATGCGGTCCTGGTCGATCTCGTGGAACACGGACTGCTCCGTGAGACCGAACGTGTAGTTGCCGTTGCCGTCGAACTGCTTGTCGCTGAGGCCGCGGAAGTCGCGGATGCGGGGCAGTGCGAGGGTGACGAGACGGTCGATGAACTCCCAGGCGCGGTCACCGCGGAGGGTGACGTGCGCACCGATGGCCTGGCCCTCACGCAACTTGAACTGCGCGATGGACTTGCGGGCCTTCGTGACCTGGGGCTTCTGACCCGTGATCGCCGTGAGGTCCTTGATGGCCCCCTCGATGATCTTCGAGTCACGAGCGGCCTCACCGACACCGGTGTTCACGACGACCTTGACCAGGCCGGGGACCTGGTTGACGTTCGCGTACCCGAACTGCTCGGTGAGGGCAGCCTTGATCTCGTTCTTGTACTTCTGCTTGAGGCGCGGTTCGACCTTGGTCGCCAGCGCGGCAGTCGTGTCGGTCATCAGAGCTTCTCACCCGACTTCTTGGCGTAGCGGACGCGGACGGTCTTCTTGACGCCGTCCTTCTCCACCTCTTCGGTGCGGAAGCCGACGCGGGTCGGCTTCTTGGTCTTCGGGTCGACGATCGCGACGTTCGAGACGTGGATCGGAGCCTCGTGCTGCTCGATGCCACCGGTCTTCGAACCGCGCTGGGTCTGGCCGACGCGGACGTGCTTCGTGACGAAGTTCACGCCCTCGACGACGACGCGCTCCTGGTCACGGAGCACCTCGATGACCTTGCCCTGCTTGCCGCGGTCGCCGCCACGCTCCTGCGTGGCGCCCGCGATGACCTCGACGAGGTCACCCTTCTTGATGTTCGCCATGGCTTACAGCACCTCCGGCGCGAGCGAGATGATCTTCATGAACTTCTTGTCACGGAGCTCGCGACCGACCGGACCGAAGATGCGCGTACCGCGCGGGTCGCCGTCGGCCTTGAGGATCACTGCCGCGTTCTCGTCGAACTTGATGTAGGAGCCGTCCTGACGACGGGTCTCCTTCTTGGTGCGAACGATGACCGCCTTGACGACGTCACCCTTCTTCACGTTGCCGCCGGGGATGGCGTCCTTCACCGTGGCGACGATGACGTCACCGAGACCGGCGTAGCGACGACCCGAACCACCGAGCACGCGGATGGTCAAGATCTCCTTGGCACCCGTGTTGTCGGCGACCTTGAGGCGGGATTCCTGCTGGATCACTGCTGTCTCCTATTCCGAAGCAGGCCGAGGCCTACTTGGCCTTCTCGAGGATCTCGACCAGGCGCCAGCGCTTCGAGGCGCTGAGGGGACGGGTCTCGCTGATCACGACGAGGTCGCCGACACCAGCGGTGCCGAGCTCGTCGTGGGCCTTCACCTTGGAGGTGCGACGGATGATCTTGCCGTAGAGCGCGTGCTTCACGCGGTCCTCGACCTCGACCACGATGGTCTTGTCCATCTTGTCGCTCGTGACGTAGCCACGACGCGTCTTGCGGTAGCCGCGAGCAGAGGCGGCGGAGTTCTTCTCTTCGTTCGCCATCAGTTCTCCTCGGCGGTCTCGGCCTCGGTCGACTCGGCCGGCTTGTCGGCCTTCTTTGTCGTCTTCTTGGCCTTGGTGGCGGTCTCGACGGGCGCGGGAGTGGCACGGATGCCGAGCTCGCGCTCGCGGAGGACGGTGTAGATACGGGCGATGTCGCGCTTGACGGCACGGAGACGACCGTGGCTCTCCAGCTGGCCGGTGGCCGACTGGAAGCGGAGGTTGAAGAGTTCCTCCTTGGCCTTCTTCAGCTCGTCAGCAAGACGCTCGTTCTCGAACGTGTCGAGCTCCGTCGGACGGAGCTCCTTGGAACCGATCGCCATTATGCGTCGCCCTCCTCGCGCTTGATGATGCGTGCCTTGAGGGGCAGCTTGTGGATTGCACGAGTCAGCGCCTCACGGGCGATGTCCTCGCTGACGCCGGAGAGCTCGAAGAGCACGCGACCCGGCTTGACGTTGGCGACCCACCACTCGGGCGAGCCCTTACCGGAACCCATGCGGGTCTCAGCCGGCTTCTTGGTGAGCGGACGGTCCGGGTAGATGTTGATCCACACCTTGCCGCCACGCTTGATGTGACGCGTCATGGCGATACGAGCGGACTCGATCTGACGGTTGGTCACGTAAGCGGGGGTCAGCGCCTGGATGCCGTAGTCACCGAACGACACCTTGGTGCCACCGGTGGCCTGGCCCGAACGCTTCGGGTGGTGCTGCTTACGGTGCTTGACTCGACGGGGAATAAGCATTGTTACGCCTCAACTCCTGCGCCGGCCGGCGCGTCCTGCGGGGCCTGCTGCTGGCGTCCACCGCGGTCGCCGCCACGGCGGTCGCCGCGCTCGCCGCCACGGGGGCCGCCACGACGCTCGGGGCGCGACGAACGCTGGTTCGCCTGCTCGCGAGCGAGCTCCTTGTTCGTGATGTCGCCCTTGTAGATCCAGACCTTCACGCCGATGCGGCCGAACGTGGTCCGGGCCTCGTAGAAGCCGTAGTCGATGTTCGCGCGGAGCGTGTGCAGGGGCACGCGGCCCTCGCGGTAGAACTCCGAGCGCGACATCTCGGCGCCACCGAGGCGGCCCGACACCTGGATGCGGACACCCTTGGCGCCGGCGCGCTGTGCACCCTGCAGGCCCTTGCGCATGGCGCGACGGAACGCGACACGAGCGGAGAGCTGCTCGGCGATGCCCTGCGCGACGAGCTGGGCCTCGGTCTCGGGGTTCTTGACCTCGAGGATGTTGAGCTGGATCTGCTTCTTGGTGAGCTTCTCGAGCTCGCCACGGACGCGCTCCGCCTCGGCGCCACGGCGACCGATGACGATGCCCGGACGCGCGGTGTGGATGTCCACGCGGACACGGTCACGGGTGCGCTCGAGCTCGATGCGGGCGACGCCGGCGCGGTCGAGGGTCTTCTTCAGGTACTCGCGCACCTTGATGTCCTCGGCCACGTAGTCGGCGTAGCGCTGACCCGGCTTCGTGCTGTCGGTGAACCAGTGCGAGACGTGGTCCGTCGTGATCCCGAGACGGAAGCCGTACGGGTTGACCTTCTGGCCCATTACTTGCTCGCCTTCTTGCTCGTCGCCGCAGCCTCGACCTCATCCGGCGTCGCGAGGACGACCGTGATGTGGGAGGTGCGCTTGTTGATGCGGAAGGCGCGGCCCTGGGCACGCGGCTGGAACCGCTTCAGGGTCGTGCCCTCGTCGACGAAGACGCGGCTCACGTAGAGGTCGCGCTCGTCGAGGAAGCTGTTCGTCGAGTCCGCCTTCACCCGGGCGTTCGCGATCGCCGAGGCGACCAGCTTGTACACGGGCTCCGAAGCGCCCTGCGGGGCGAACTTCAGGATGGCGAGCGCCTCGTGGGCCTGCTTGCCGCGGATCAGCTCGATGACGCGACGGGCCTTCTGAGGCGTGACGCGGATGTGTCGCACGCGTGCGATCGACTCCACCATTTCGTTCCTCCTCTGCGTCGCCGCGTTAGCGGCGACGGCCCTTCTTGTCGTCCTTCACGTGACCACGGAAGGTGCGGGTCGGCGCGAACTCGCCGAGCTTGTGACCGACCATCGACTCGGTGACGAACACCGGGATGTGCTTGCGGCCGTCGTGCACGGCGATCGTGTGCCCGAGCATGTTCGGGATGATCATCGAGCGACGCGACCAGGTGCGGATCACGTTCTTGGTGTTGGCCTCGTTCTGCGTGACGACCTTGCGGAGCAGGTGCTCGTCGACGAAGGGGCCCTTCTTCAGACTGCGTGGCATCTTCTGAACTCCTACTTGCGCTTCTTGCCGGCGTTACGGCGACGGACGATGAGCTTGTCGCTCGGCTTGTTCGGCTTGCGCGTGCGACCCTCGGCCTGACCCCACGGGCTGACCGGGTGACGACCACCGGAGGTCTTGCCCTCACCACCACCGTGCGGGTGGTCGACCGGGTTCATCGCGACACCACGGACGGTCGGGCGGACGCCCTTCCAGCGCATGCGGCCGGCCTTGCCCCAGTTGATGTTCGACTGCTCGGCGTTGCCGACCTCGCCGATCGTGGCGCGGCAGCGGGCGTCGACGTTGCGGACCTCGCCGGACGGCAGACGGAGCTGCGCGTAGGGGCCGTCCTTCGCGACGAGACGCACCGAGGCGCCGGCGGACCGGGCCATCTTCGCGCCGCCACCGGGACGGAGCTCGATCGCGTGCACGACCGTACCCACGGGGATGTTGCGCAGCGGCAGGTTGTTGCCGGGCTTGATGTCGGCGCCGGGGCCCTGCTCGATGACGTCGCCCTGCTTGAGCTTGTTCGGCGCGATGATGTAGCGCTTCGTGCCGTCCACGTAGTGCAGGAGCGCGATGCGCGCGGTGCGGTTCGGGTCGTACTCGATGTGTGCGACCTTGGCGTCCACGCCGTCCTTGTCGTGACGACGGAAGTCGATCACGCGGTACTGGCGCTTGTGGCCACCACCGATGTGACGGGTGGTGATGCGGCCCGAGCTGTTGCGGCCACCGGTCTTCGGCAGCGGACGAAGCAGCGACTTCTCCGGCGTCGAACGGGTGATCTCAGCGAAGTCGGCGACCGACGAGCCGCGACGACCGGGGGTCGTCGGCTTGTAGTTACGAATAGCCATGATTTATCCCTCTGGTCCTCAGCCGACAGCCGTGAAGATGTCGATCGAACCGGACTTGAGCGTCACGATGGCACGCTTGGTGTCCTTGCGCTTGCCCATGCCGAAGCGCGTGCGACGGGTCTTGCCCGGACGGTTCAGCGTGTTGATGCTCGCGACCTTGACGTCGAAGATCTTCTCGATGGCGAGCTTGATCTCGGTCTTGTTCGAGCGGGGGTCCACGATGAACGTGTACTTGCCCTGGTCGATCAGGCCGTAGCTCTTCTCCGAGACGACCGGCGAGATGATGATGTCGCGCGGGTCCTTGTTGAAGCCGCTCATGCGGAGATCTCCTTCGCGGTCTTCGACGCGATGAAGGCGTCGAGTGCGCTCTTGCTGAAGACGAGCGCGTCGGCCTTGAGCACGTCGTAGGCGTTGAGCTGGCCGTACGAGAGCGCGTGGACGTTCGGCAGGTTGCGGATCGACTTGAGCGTCAGCTCGTCGTCCGACTCGAGCACGACGAGCACGTGCTTGACGGGCGCGACCTTCTCGAGCAGCGTGCGAGCCGTCTTGGTCGACGGGACCTCGGCCGCGACGAAGCCGTCGACGGCGGAGATGCGGCCACCGCGGGCGCGGTCCGAGAGCGAGCCGAGCAGAGCAGCGGCGATCATCTTCTTCGGGGTGCGCTGCGAGTAGTCGCGCGGGGTCGGTCCGTGGACGACGCCACCGCCGGTGTGCTCCGGAGCGCGGACCGAACCCTGACGGGAGCGGCCGGTGCCCTTCTGCTTGAACGGCTTGCGACCGGCACCGCGGACCTCGCCGCGGTTCTTGGTCTTGTGGGTGCCCTGACGCGCGGCTGCGAGCTGCGCGGTGACGACCTGGTGGATCAGCGGGACGTTGGTCTCGACGTCGAAGAGCTCGGCGGGGAGCTCGACGGTGCCGGACTTGGCGCCCGATGCGTCGAGGACGTCGATCGTGGTTGCGGTCGTGGTGGCCATGATCACTTACCCTTCACGGCGGTGCGGACGAAGACGGAGCGACCGCGAGCACCGGGGACGGCGCCCTTGACGAGCAGCAGACCCTTCTCGGCGTCGACGGCGTGCACCGTGAGGTTGAGGACGGTGACGCGCTCGCCACCCATGCGACCGGCCATGCGCATGCCCTTGAAGACACGCGACGGGGTCGACGAAGCACCGATCGAGCCGGGCTTGCGGTGGTTGCGGTGTGCACCGTGCGAGGCCGAGACGCCGGCGAAGCCGTGGCGCTTCATGACACCCGCGAAGCCCTTGCCCTTGGACGTGCCGACGACGTCGACCTTCTGGCCCGCCTCGAACGTGTCGACGGTGAGCTCCTGGCCGAGCGTGTACTCAGCGGAGTCGTTGGTGCGGATCTCGGTGAGGGTGCGGCGCGGGGTGACCCCGGCGGCCTCGAAGTGACCAGCGGCAGGCTTGTTGACCTTGCGCGGGTCGATCGCGCCGGCGGCGATCTGGATCGCCTCGTAGCCGTCGCGCTCGACGTTGCGGATCTGGGTGACCACGTTCGGGCCGACCTCGATCACGGTGACGGGGATGAACTTGTTGTTCTCGTCCCACACCTGGGTCATCCCGAGCTTCTTGCCGAGGAGGCCCTTGACGGTCTTGGTTGAGTTCGCCATCAGTGCAGCCCCCTTACAGCTTGATCTCGATGTTGACGTCGGCCGGGAGGTCGAGTCGCATGAGCGAGTCGACGGCCTTCGGCGTCGGGTCGACGATGTCGATGACCCGCTTGTGCGTGCGCTTCTCGAAGTGCTCGCGCGAGTCCTTGTACTTGTGGGGAGAACGGATCACGGTGACCACGTTCTTCTCGGTGGGGAGCGGCACCGGGCCGACCACGGTCGCACCGGCACGGGTCACCGTGTCGACGATCTTCCGGGCCGACGTGTCGATGACCTCGTGGTCGTACGACTTGAGCCGGATGCGGATCTTCTGTCCCGCCATGTGTCTCTTTGTCCTCTCTGCGCCGCGCACCCTCGGGCCGCCTGACGCCGCCGTCGCCGCGCATTCCTGCACGACTTGGCTGTTTTCCTGAACCAACCGGCCGCATCCGCTGGGGATGACCGCTGTTCTCCTGTCAACCGCGCGGGGCGGCGGGGCCGTCCAGCGTGGGCATGTCGCTTCCCCCACGTCCGGACACAGCTGTGGCCGGGCGCTCACGAGGGATTCGATCGTGTTCTGCTGCCTGCGGCCCAACCCAGCCCTGCTGAACAGAGGGGTTGTGCACTGCCAGAGCAGTGATCCTGCGCACGCGAAGCGCGCGGAATTCGGAACCGGACAAGTCTCGCACAGGCACGGCGATCCGTGCAACCCGGGCGTGTCGCGAAATGGCGGCGTGTCGGGACCGGCTCACTCCCCCGGGATCCCGGGGATCGAGCTGCCTGGAGGCGCGGCTCGGCCCGGACACACAGCATGCCCTCCGGAGCGGGTCCGGAGGGCATGCGCGGGAGCTGTCGGAGCGTCTACTCGGCGGTCACCGGGGGGACGAACCACGGCGGGAACACCGCGACCCGGGGAGCGTGGCCCCCGTGGTCCTGCAGCACCGCCTTGACGGTCTGGCGGACGCGGTCGTTCGGCACGCCGATCACGGCGACGGCCGAGAACGGCACGCTCGGCCCGGCGAGCAGCTCGAGCCCGAGCATCTCGGGGTCGGTGAAGTCGGTGCGGCGGATCAGGTTGGTCGCGGCCTCGGGGCCGACGGCGAACCGGGCGTCCTCGGCGTCGGCGTCCTGGTCCGCCACGATCACGGACGCACCGAAGGCCGAGACCGGCACGACGAGCATCACGTACTCCGTCGCCTTCGTGCGGCGGGCTGCGTCGGACCAGCGGTCGCCGGCGGCACCGGTGCGGAGCTCGTCCCACCGGGTGGCGTCCGGGGAGAGCGTGAACGGCACGTGTCCGGCGACGGACGACCCGTCCGGCGCGGTGGCCTCGGCACGGGCGGCGCGGGCCGCTGCCGACGCGACGTCCACGACCGGCGTCACGGCGTCCGCGGCGAGGATCGCACCCGACCCGACGATGTCGTCGAGGTTGTCCACGTGCGTCACGTGGTGGGCGCGGAGCGACGCGAAGTCACGGGCCTCGGGGAGGTCTGGCACCGGGGACCGGAGCGACGAGGCCGGCGCGGCGGCCTGGCCGGGGACGGTCCGGAGCGAGGTGGTGATGCGGGTACGCCGGGGCGTCGGGGTGGGGGTCTCCGTCGCCGCACGCTGGCGCGGGGCGCAGATGTCGCAGAGCTCGGTCTCGAATCCGTGGATGCACTCGTCTGTCACGACTGGTGGGGGTCCTTCCGTGCCCGTGTGGGGGTGGTCGGGCACGAGGACCAACGGTACGTCATCACGGCGTGTTCCGCGTCACTGCCGGTAGAGCAGCGCCCGCACCTCGGACTCGGCCGCGTGCAGCCGGTCGGGGTCGATCGTCTCGCCGTGGTCGTAGGCGTCGAGCAACCGCGGGTCGATGTAGCTCTGCCGGCACACGGTCGGGGTGTTCCCGAGCTCCTCGCTCGCCGCCTTCACGGCGTGCGAGACGGCCTTCTTCCGCTTCGCCTGCGACGACTGCGGCCCGGTCTTCGCGAGGTCGACGGCCGCGGCGACCGTGCCGTGCAGGGTGCGGAAGTCCTTCGCGGTGAACTCGTCACCCGCGCGCTCCTTCACGTACTCGTTGATGTCCTCGGCGGCGAGGGGCTCCCACTCGGCGCCCCGACGCTCCCGGAAGGAGAGCAGCCGGGCGTTCGGCCCGCGCCGCTTCATGCCCGCGATGACCTTGGCGAGGTCGGCGTCGTGGATCGTGGACGACCACTCCTGCCCGCTCTTGCCCGGGAAGTCGAGCTCGATGTCGTCGCCGGACACGTGGGCGTGGGCGCAGAGCAGCGTCGACAGTCCGCGGCTGCCGTGCTCGGTGGCGTACCGCTCGGACCCGACGCGCAGGGACCCCTGGTCGAGCATCCGGAAGGCCGCGGCGAGCGCCCGGCGTCGGTCCGGCTCGGGACGTCGGAGGTCCTGGGTCACCATGCGGCGCGCGGACGGCAGGGACTCGGCGAGGGCGAGCGCGCGGTCGTACTTGATCTTGTCCATCCGCTCGCGCCAGCCCGGGTGGTACATGTACTGCCGGCGTCCGGCACCGTCGATGCCGGTCGCGAGGATGTGACCGTTGTCGTACGGCGAGATCCAGACGTCGTCCCACGCCGGCGGGATGACGAGTTCCTCGAGGCGCTGGCGCACCTCGGCGTCGGTCACGGTCGCCCCGTCCGGGTCACGGAAGGAGAACCCGCGGCCGCTGCGGACGCGGTGGTAGCCGCGACCGTTGGTCGCGGAACGGCGGAGACGAGTCACGTGTCGATGCAACTCGCCGCCGCCTGTGACCCGGCCCGGTGACGGCCGGGAGGCGCGGTGCGGGCCCGCACCGCGCCTCCCGTCAGGGCGTCAGGCCCGTCGGCGGGGCCGACGTCGGCGCGCCACCAGCAGGACGCCGCCGGCGGCGATCGCGAGGACCGCGATCAGCGCGCCGATGCCGAGTCCCGCCGCGCCCGTGAAGGCGAGCTCGCCGGTCCGCCCCGGAGCGTCCCGCACGGGTGCCGGGTCGACGGCACGCATCGGGTCCGTCGGACTGGCGGAGCCGGGGACCGCCACCACCTGCGTGGTCGGGGACCCGACCGTCGCCACGTTGGTGATCCGGTCCGGTGCGTCGTCGGCGACCGCGACGGTGACCTGCAGGGCCACGCTCCGGCCGACCGCGAGCGCGTCGGTCAGCGTGCAGGTGACCGACTGCCCGGTCGTGCACGTCGCCTCACCGCCGTCGTTCACGCTCACGAGCGTGAGCCCCTCCGGCAGGTCGTCGGTGACGACCACGGGGCCCGGGTCCTCCGTGAGGCCGTCGTTGCGCACCGTGATCGTGTAGCCCACGGTCTTCCCGCGGACGACCTGACCGGTGTGGGTCTTCGTCACCGACAGGCTGGACGCGGGGTCGACCGCGAGCTCGTCGTCGGTGTCGTTGTCGGCGAGGGTCGTCTCCGTCGTGCTCGTCGCGACCGTCGCGCTCGGCTGCACGCCCGGGTAGGCCGCCGCCGTCGGCGTCTGGTGCACCGTGATGGCCGGTGCGAGCGAGCCGGCGGGCAGCGTCCCCGCGAGGGCGAAGGACACCGTGGTCGAACCGTCCGCAGCGTGCGTCACACCGGTGACCGTCCACGCCGGATCGGCCTCGGTCGACACGTACGTGAGGCCCTTCGGCAGCGTGTACGTCGCGTTGACGGCCACGGCGTCCGACAGCCCGGCGTTCCGGACCTGGATCGTCTCCGGCAGGTCCTCGCCGATGACGGCGGTGCCCTCGTGGCCGATCGTGATCGCGACGTTCGCCACCTCGTCGACGGCGAGCGGGCTGGTCACGGGCGCCTCGTTCGTCCCGGTCGGCGGGGGCGTGCCCTGTCCGGTGATCACCGCGCGGTTCTCGACGGTGCCCGCGGTGTGTCCGGAGGCGACCTCCGTGGTGATCCACAGTGCCGGGGCATCCGTCCCGGCGACGATCGTCGTCGGGAGCGAGCACGTGACCAGGGTCGCGTCGGTGGTGCCGTCGCACATCCACACCGAACCGTCGCTCGAGGCTCCGGTGAAGGTGAGGCCCACGGGCAGCTGATCGGTGACGACCGTGGTGGGCTGCTCGTCGGACGGGCCCTCGTTGCGGACCTGGAGGAGCCAGACCTGCTGGGCACCGGCCGTGACGCGCTTCGCGGCGGTGGTCGACCCGACCTTCGTGACCGGGGTCTTCGTCAGGCCGAGCGTCGCGTGCGTCGTGACCGAGACGTCGTCACCGGCGGTGTCGTCCGCCGGATCGGTGTCCGGCGTCGCACTCGCCACGGTGGCGGTGTTCCGCAGGGTGCCGGCGGGGGTGCCGGAGGCGATCGAGGCGGTCACGTGGAACACGGTGCTCGCGCCGGTCGCGAGGGTGCCGGTCGACCACGTCGCCGGGTCGCTCCCCTGCTGCCAGGTGGCGTCGTCCGTCGTGACCTCCGTCACCGTCATGCCGGCGGGCGGGGTGTCGGTCCAGGTCGCGTGCTGCGCGTCCGAGGGGCCGTCGTTCGCCACGACGACGTCGTAGGTGACGGTCGTGCCGGCATCGGCGCTCGGGGCGCTCGTGCGCTGCTTGGTGATCGACAGGTCGGCGTGCGTGGTGACGTCGACCGTCGCGGCGTCGTGCACGACGGCTCCGTTCGCCGTGATCGGCGAGGCCGTCGCGGTGTTCACGATCGACGACCCGCGGAACGACGCCGGGACGTGCACCGTCAGGACGATCCTGTTCGGGTTCGTGGCCCCGGCGGCGATGCCGTCCGCGCTGGAGAGCGTCAGGACTCCGCCCTCGTCCGACTCGAGCGTCCAGTGCTCCCGGGTCTCCGCGGACAGTCCGCGGAACTCGACGCCGGCAGGCAGGGTGTCCTGCACCCGGACGCTCGGCGTGCTGCCGTCACCGGCCGGCAGGTCGGACGGGCCGGTCGGGTTCGCGACCGTGATCGTGTACGTGACGTCCTTCCCGGCGTCGACGGTCTCGACGTCCGCGGTCTTCGTCACGGACAGGTCCGCGGTCTGCGAGGCGTCGCTGCGGGCCTGGTCCTCGGCGGTCGCAGCGTTGTCCGCGGTGACCACGGCGGTGTTCACCAGGGTGCCGGTGAAGGACGACGGGGTGGTCACCGTCATCGTGAACGTCGTGCTCCCCCCGGCGGCGAGCCTGCCGTCGAGCACACAGGTCACCTCGGTGCCTTCGGCCGCCGGGGCCGTGCACGTCCAGCGGCCGTCGGTCTGCGTGATGGTGTCGGTCGCCTCGTCGACCGGCGCGTCCGACCGGAGGCGCGTGCCTGACTCGAGGGTGTCCGATACCCGGACTGCGCGGGCGTCGGCCGTCCCGGTGTTCGTCACGGTGACGGTCCAGTCCGCCGGGTCGCCGGCCACCAGGCCCTCGGAGCCGAAGGCCTTGTCGATCGTCAGCGAGGTCGTGTCGTCGACCGCGGTGGTCGCCTTCGAGTCGTCGTTCGACGACGTGGGGTCGGTCGTCTTCGTGGTGTCCACCGCGACCGCGGCGGTGTTGACGATCGCCTGTGCAGCGGTGACGTCCGGGTGCACGGTCGCGGTGACGGTGATCGCTCCGGCGGTGGTGCCGGCGGCGAGGCCGTCGCGGGTGCAGGTCACGGTGTCGTCGTCCGTGTCACAGGTCCACGCGGGGTCGGTCGAGGTCGCGCCGACCAGCGTCACGGTGTCGGGCAGCGTGTCGGTGACCGTCACCGTGCCACGGGCGTCCGAGACGCTCTGGACGCTGGCGTCCTTCCGGTTCTGCACCGAGAGGTTCCACGAGATCGTCCGGCCGGCCTGGGCCTGCTCGGAGGGGCCGGTCTTCGTGATCGCGAGGTCGGCGATCGCGACCGGGGTCACGCTCGCGGTGTCGCTGTCGTTCCCGGCGTCCGGATCGAACGTCTGGCCCGTGCCCTGGTGGATCGTGGCGGTGTTGCGGATCGCGGCGAGCGGCGCGTTCGCGGGCAGGGTCAGGGCGACGTCGAGCGCGGGGAACGAGCTGCCCGTCGCGACCGTGGCGCCGTTGACGCAGGACCACGTGCCGTCCGCGGACGTGCAGGTCCATCCGCTGCCCGTGAAGGCCAGGGTGGCGCCCGTGGGCAGGCCGGTCGGTGCGTCCACCACGGTGGTGCCGTGGGCCGCGTCGTCGCCGGTGTTCGTCACCGTGATGGTCCAGGCCTTCGCGGTGGTGGCGCCGGCGACGACCTTCGCCGTCGTCGCGCTCTTCGTCAGCGAGAGGTCGGCCGCGTCGATCCGGGCCGTGGCCGTCGCGTCGTCGCCGCCGCCGGGGTAGGACACGAACGAGCCGTCGCCGCCGTCGTACTCGGTGCCGCCGGAGGCGTCCGTGACGGTCGCGGTGACGTGGTTCGTGTGCTCGACGCCGCTGCCCGCCCCGGGCGTCTCGGCGGCAGCGTCCGCCTCGGGGGCCGCCCGGTAGTGCAGCGTCATCGTGGCGTTCGCGCCGAGCGCGCCGAGGTCTGCCCACCTGAGAGTGCTGCCGGTCACCGTCGGGTCTCCCGCCGGAACCGCGGCTCCGCCGTCACGGACGAGCGAGGCGCTGCCGGCGACGTACTCCCAGTTGGCGGGCAGGACGTCCTTTGCGGAGACCGTCGTCGCGGCGCTGCCGCGGTTCGTGAAGGTCACCGAGAAGTCCGACGCGACGCCGACGTACGAGAGTCCACCGACGGTGTCGTTCGACTTCGCCACGGCGACGTCCGGGAACGCCGGGGTCACGCTGGCGCTGTCCGTCGCGGGCTCGTAGGTCGCGCCGCCGGCCGGGAGGCTGCTGTACTGGCCCGTCGAGACGGTGTTCACGAGCGGAGCACCGCTGAGCGAGACGTCGTCGTCGAGCGTCGCCCGGTAGGTGTGCTGCACGGATCCCCCGGCTCCGGCGACCGCGGTGGTCGGCCAGGTGATGACGCCCCCGCCGCACTCCGCCGAGCCGGTGCGCAGGGAGCCGCCGTCCGAGACCGAATCGCCGTCGACCACGATCCCCGCGGGCACGCAGTCGGTGACCGTGGTGTCGTAGGCCGGCGAGGCAGTCGCGGCGTTCCTCACGGTGACCGTGTAGCGGACGGTCTGACCCGGTTCGACGGCGAGGGTGTCACTCGTCGTCCCGAGCACCGTGGCCGTCTTGTCGATCGTGAGCGACGGCGCGACGACCGTGGCGTTCGCCGGGTTCGACGTGGCACTGCCGTCGGTCGGGGCCGTGCCCTTGGCCGACTTGTCCCACGCGAAGGTCGCGGTGTTCGCCAGCGCCGTGCCGGCCGTCGAGCTCGTCGCCACCCGGACCGGGACGTCGACCGTGACGACCACGGCCTGCGGGCGGCCGGTCGCGATGTCGCTCAGGCCCAAACGGACCGTGTTCGTCGCGGCGTCGACGGTGGCCGTCGTCGTGACGGTGCGGTCCGACGCCGTGGCCGTCGGGTCTCCGTCGACCGTCAGGCCGGCCGGGAGCGCGTCCGAGAGCCGGGCGTCGAAGACGGCCACGTTCGCGGGGATCGTCGCGGTGATCCGGTAGCTGGCGGCGTCACCCGGGCGCACCGGGAGCGCGGTCCGGTTCGTCGGGTCCGTCGTCGCGGGCGTGCCCGCGGCACCGTCCGTGTTCGACCAGGTCGGGGCGGTGAGCTGCTTCGTCACGGTCGGGGACGCCACCGTGATGGTGTCGTCGGCGCTGGCGGTCTGCACGTAGGTCGCGCCGGCCGTCGCGTAGTCGGTGTCGAGGCTCGAGCCCACGACCTTCGCGGTGTTCGCGTAGCTCGTGCCCGCCGGTGCCTCGTCAGCGAGGGTGCCGGTCACCGTGATGGCGGTCGAGGCGCCGGGGGCCAGCGTGCCGACGCTCCACGTGTGCAGGGTGCGGTCCGTCCCGCACGTGCCGAGCGCAT
Organism: Curtobacterium sp. L1-20; assembly: GCF_048755855.1. Taxonomy (GTDB): domain Bacteria; phylum Actinomycetota; class Actinomycetes; order Actinomycetales; family Microbacteriaceae; genus Curtobacterium. The sequence goes on from NZ_CP151473.1 coordinate 266,557, forward strand.
CGCGCTGCGCCTGGGTCGGGGTCACCTCCGGTCGCGACGAGCCCGTGAACTGCAGGGACGACGGGAAGCAGTCGGCGACGAGGACGCTGCGGGCGTCGGTCGTGGTCGACGTGTTCGTCGCGGTGAGCGTCCACGTCACGACGTCCTGGCCGGAGACGACGGCGCCGTTCCGGTCGTCCGTCTTCGTGATCGCGAGGTTCGGGGCGTCGACGCCGACCACGACCTGCTTCGTCGGAGCGACGGACGCGCCCGTGACCGGGTCCGTGCTGCGGAAGGTCGCCGTGTTCGTGACCTTCGCGGACGAGAACGTCGTGCCGTCGGACTTCGGGTACGCGCCGGTGCCGGCGGAGACCGCGAGCCCGGAGACCGTCACCGAGAAGGTCACGTCGCTGCCGGTGGTGTTGTCGAAGACCGCGGGGAACACGATCGCACCCGCGCCGGCGTCGGTGTTGGTCGTCGCACCGCCCGTGAACGTGAAGTCCTGGCCGCCGTAGCTGACCGTCGTGTCCCCGTCGGTCACGCCGCGCGTCGCTGCGTTCGCTGTGCCGGGCAGGCTCAGCGTCCACGTGGTCGCGCTCGTGGTCTGCAACCCGGCCACCTTGGTCAGCGGATCGACCAGCGACGCGGCTCCCACGCTCGTGCCGGCCTTCACGGTGACGGAGTAGGTGTACTTGACCGGCTGCCCCGGCACGGCGTTCAGACCGGAGCGGTTCGTCGCGCCGCCGTCGGTTCCGCCCGTCTTCGCGACCACGACGGGAGTGATCGTCACGGTGCGCTGCGCGTCCGCCGTGGTGGCCACGAGCTGCGGACCGGTGGCCCCGGACGCGTGCGTGCTCGTCCCGGCGACAGGGGCGGGCACCCAGGTCTGGGCCGTGCCGGTGTCGGCCGTCGTGTCGAACCGGACGACCGAAGCCGAGTTCTTGTAGGCGGTGCCGGCGAACGACCGGGCGGGCACCTGCATCGTGTAGAGGAGGTCCTGCGTCGCGCCGGAGGCGATCGGGCCGACGCCGGTCCAGACCACGAACGACCGCTTGGAGAACGTCGACGAGGCGCCGGTCGGCGGGGTGTCCGTGCACGTCCCGCTGCTCGCTGACGCATCGACCGCGCTGCACGCGATGCCTGCGGGCAGGGCGTCCCAGACGGCCACGTTGCTGATCGGGTACGAGCCGCCGGTGCCGGTCGGGTTCGTCACGCTGACCTTGTACTGCAGCACCTGTCCCTCGGTCGTGTTCGCCGGGTTCGGGTTCGCGGCGAGGCTGGCGGCGTCCTTGCCGGTCTGCACGATGTTCTTCGCGAGGGTTGCGGTCGCCGGGCCCGCCACCCGGTAGTTCGCGGAGGACCGGAGGCTCGTGACCGAACCGGCGGTGTTCTGCTGGGCGAACTTCATGAGGTTCGCGGTGATGTCCGGCGTGGTGGCACTCGACCCCGACTTCGCGATCCGGGCGGCCACGTACAGCACGACCGTCGCGCCGGACGTGTCGCCGTCGACGTAGGTGCCACCGTTCGCCGGGGACCCGATGGCGAACGACGCCATCGACGTGCTCGAGCCGGTCAGCTTCACCTGTGCGGCCGGGACGGTGCTCTCCGAGCCGTACGCCCAGTCCGTGCCCTGGACCCACTGGGCAGCGGACGCCGTCGTCCCGACGGGGAGCATGTCCGTCACGGTCGCGTTGCGGCTCTGCACGCCGGCGGGGAAGGTGACCTGCAGTCGGAAGCAGACGAGGTCGTTGACGGTGAACGGGTCGGCAGGCGTCGTCGACGAGTAGGTCCCGGTCGAGGCAGCGCAGTCGGCCGCGCTCGTCACCGGCGAGGTGGTGCTGCGCGGCAGGACCGACTTCGCGATCTGCGGGCTGTTCGAGGTGATCGTGGCCCGCGAGTCGTCGACGACCTTCTGCGTGCCGGTGTCGCCGTGCACACCCGTGGAGGTCCCTGCGATGGCGACCGTGTTCGTGAAGTCGTCACCCGCGGCGGTCGGACCGGCGCTGCCGGTCACGGAGTAGCTCTGCCGCATGAGGGCCTTGTAGGTCACGGTCGGCGCGGCGTCGGTGGCCTGGTCGGCGATGTGGAAGCGCACGGTGAAGGTGCCCGCCGAGGCGGAGTACGCGACGGAGTCCACCGTCGCCCCGGTCATCTGCTGGTCGAGTCGCGCGTCCTTCGCAGGGTCGCAGTCGGCGGGGACGGCACCGGTGGTCGGCGTGCCCGCGGGGAAGGCCGGGCACAGGCCGTCCGGGATCGTGTCGGTGAGGGCGATGCCCGCCGACGACTCGTACTCGCTCGTGCGGATCAGCAGCGAGTAGGTCGCGAGCCTGTCCGCGGCGAAGCTCGTCGGCGTGACGCTCTTCGCCACGGCGAGGTCCATCGCCTCGACGGTCAGGGAGTCGGTCGCCTGCTGCGCCGCCGAGGCGCCGGCGCCGACGGCACCGGTGTAGGTCCCCTGGGCATCGACGAGGTTGGTCAGGCCGTGTCCGTTCGAGGTGCTGTCCGTGGTGTCCTGCCGCGTGGACGCGCCGTTGTTGTTGTCGAGGTCGGCGGCCTGCCCGAGCGAGGCGGCGGACGGCGCCGTGGTGGTGGTCGCGGGCCGGCCCGGCTGGCCGGCGAAGGACATCGTGTTCTCGCGGAACGGGACCGCGGCGAGGTACGTGATCCTGACGGTGGCGCCCTTCGCGAGGTCACCGAGGTTCCAGACGACCTTCGTGAAGACCGAGGAGCCCTGTCCGGGCACGGAGTCCACCGTCTCGACGCTCTGCGGCGTCCGACAGTTCGTCGCGTCCCACGTGCCGGTCGCTCGTGACGGGGTCGTGTCGGTGAGCGCGGGTGCCCCGGCGTACTCGGCACCGGAGGTGGTGTTGTCGATCGCACCGCACTGCAGGAACTCCAGTCCTGCGGGGAGGTGGTCGGTGACCAGGACGCCGTTGGTCGGAGCCTGCGCGGTGTTCTTCACCGTGAGGGTGTAGACGGTCGGGTGCGCGTGCACGCCGCGGACCAGCTCGTACTCCGGGCTCTGCTCGCCCTTCGAGACGCTCAGGGCTGACACCGTGGTGGCATTCGACTGTGCTGATGCCGCGTTGATGCCGGTGCCGGCGGTCGGGGTCCCCGTCGCGCCGAAGACCGGCAGCGTGCGCGCGTCCGTGCTGGCGGCGACCTGGGCGGTGCCCGCGAAGGAGGTGCCCACCGGGAAGGTGCCGTCGGAGGACTGCACCGAGAAGGAGATCGACTTCTGGTCCCCCGCGACGAGGTCCGACACGTTCGACCACACCAGCAGCATGCCGCCGCCCTGCGCCGCGGACAGTGTCGCGATCGCGGGCTCGCCGGTCTGCGTCCCCGCAGACCCGGCCACGTACGTCGCGCCGACCGGCAACCGGTAGGAGTAGCCGAGGTTGTAGAGCGCTGTGCCGCTCCCGGCGCCCGTGGTGTTCTTCGCCGTGATCGTCACGCCAGCGGGGGCACCGTTCAGCACCGAACCGTCGGCCTGCACGGATGCCGAGACGAGCGAGTCCGCCGCCTGGGTCGGTGCTGCGACGGCGAACACCGAGAGGAGTGCGGCGAGGAGACTCACGACCACCGCCATCGCGACGGCGCGCGGACGGGCGGGGAACAGGGCAGGGCGCATCGGGGAGTGCTCTCGGGTCGTCGTCGGATGACGCCGAGCGCAGGGCAGCACGATCACACCGAGGGCAGGGATCCCCCGGGTCGAGCTGCGGCGGTGTTCGGGTCACCACGGGAGGCCGGTTCAGCCTCGCGACTCCACGGTATCCAGGTGCGGTTTCCCGCCGCTGCACCCACTCCGGGGTACACCAGCGGTCCCCCACAAGCACGACCGCCCCCGGAACACAGAACGGGGCCGGACCCGAAGGTCCGACCCCGCTCGTGCAGGTAACCGGAGTTACTTGGTGATCTCCTCGACCGTACCGGCGCCGACCGTACGACCACCCTCACGGATGGCGAAGCGGAGGCCCGGCTCCATGGCGATCGGCTGGATGAGCTCGACGGTCATGGAGACGGTGTCGCCGGGCATGACCATCTCGGTGCCCTCGGGCAGCGTGATGACGCCGGTGACGTCCGTGGTGCGGAAGTAGAACTGCGGGCGGTAGTTCGCGTAGAACGGGTTGTGACGCCCACCCTCGTCCTTGGTCAGGATGTACGCGTTCGCCTTGAAGTCCGTGTGCGGCGTGACCGAACCGGGCTTGACGACGACCTGGCCGCGCTCCACGTCCTCGCGCTTGAGGCCACGGATGAGCAGACCGGTGTTGTCACCAGCCTCGGCCTTGTCGAGCAGCTTGCGGAACATCTCGATGCCCGTGACCGTGGTCTTCTGCGTCGGGCGGATGCCGACGATCTCGACCTCGGAGTTGAGGTCGAGCGTGCCACGCTCGACACGACCGGTGACGACGGTGCCACGACCGGTGATCGTGAAGACGTCCTCGATCGGCATCAGGAACGGCTGGTCGGTGGCGCGCACCGGGTCCGGCACGGACTCGTCGACGGCGGACATCAGGTCCTGGACGGACTTGACCCACTTCTCGTCGCCCTCGAGCGCCTTGAGCGCCGAGACCTGCACGACGGGGGCGTCCTCGTCGAACTCCTGCGAGCCGAGCAGCTCGCGGACCTCGAGCTCGACGAGCTCCAGGATCTCCTCGTCGTCCACCATGTCGGACTTGTTCAGCGCGACGACGATGTAGGGGACGCCGACCTGGCGGGCGAGCAGCACGTGCTCACGCGTCTGGGGCATCGGGCCGTCGGTGGCGGCGACCACGAGGATCGCGCCGTCCATCTGCGCCGCACCCGTGATCATGTTCTTCACGTAGTCGGCGTGGCCGGGGGCGTCGACGTGCGCGTAGTGGCGCTTGTCGGTCTGGTACTCCACGTGGGAGATGTTGATCGTGATACCGCGGTCGCGCTCCTCGGGAGCGCTGTCGATCTGCGCGAAGTCACGGGCCTCGTTGAGGTCCGGGTACTGGTCGTGCAGAACCTTGGTGATCGCCGCCGTGAGCGTCGTCTTGCCGTGGTCGACGTGACCGATGGTTCCGATGTTGACGTGCGGCTTGGTGCGCTCGAACTTGGCCTTGGCCACTGGGGTCCTCCTCAGGACTCGGAAGCGTCACCCCCGACCGGCCCCAGTGGGGCACGGGTTCGTTGGTGCGCGGTGTGTGTCTTTACTTTACTTGGTGGCGAGGGGCCCGTCGCCGGGCGCCCCCGCCTGTGGAGGAACGCTGGAGCGTTACTCCCCCGCGTTCTTCGCGATGATCTCCTCGGCGACCTTGGCCGGGACCTGGCTGTAGGTCTCGAAGGTCATCGAGTAGACGGCACGACCAGAGGTCTTCGACCGCAGGTCGCCGACGTAGCCGAACATCTCGGACAGCGGCACGCTCGCGCGGACCACCTTGACGCCGGACGCGTCCTCCATCGAGGCGATCTGGCCACGACGGGAGTTCAGGTCACCGATGACGTCGCCCATGTACTCCTCCGGAGTACGGACCTCGACGGCCATGATCGGCTCGAGGATCGCCGGACCGGCCTTGCGGGCCGCTTCCTTGTAGGCGATCGAACCGGCGATCTTGAACGCCATCTCGGACGAGTCGACGTCGTGCGCCGCGCCGTCCTTGAGGATGGCCTTCACGCCCACGGTCGGGTACCCGGCGAGGATGCCGACCTGCATGGCGTCCTGGATACCGGCGTCCACCGACGGGATGTACTCGCGCGGGACGCGACCACCCGTGACGGCGTTCTCGAACTCGTAGACCTTCTCGGCCGTGACCTCCATCGGCTCGAGCGCGATCTGCACCTTCGCGAACTGACCGGATCCACCGGTCTGCTTCTTGTGGGTGTAGTCGTAGCGCTCGACGACCTTGGTCAGCGTCTCGCGGTAGGCCACCTGGGGCTTGCCGACGCTGGCCTCGACCTTGAACTCACGCTTCATGCGGTCGACGAGGATGTCGAGGTGGAGCTCGCCCATGCCCTTGATCGTCGTCTGACCGGTCTCGGCGTTGAGCTCGACGCGGAACGTCGGGTCCTCTTCGGCGAGCTTCTGGATGGCCGTGGAGAGCTTCTCCTGGTCGGCCTTCGTGTTCGGCTCGATGGCGACCTCGATGACCGGCTCCGGGAACGTCATCGACTCGAGCACGACCTGGTTGGTCGGGTCGCACAGGGTGTCACCGGTGGTGGTGTCCTTGAGGCCGATGACCGCGTAGATGTGGCCGGCGGTCACGTTGTCGACCGGGTTCTCCTTGTTGGAGTGCATCTGGAAGATCTTGCCGATGCGCTCCTTCTTGCCCTTGGTCGAGTTGATGACCTGTGCACCGGACTCGATCGAGCCGGAGTACACGCGGACGTAGGTGAGGCGACCGAAGAACGGGTGCACCGCGACCTTGAACGCGAGGGCGGAGAACGGCTCGGAGGCATCCGGCTTGCGGATGATCTCCTTCTCCTCGTCCTTGACGTCGTGGCCGATCATCGGCGGCACGTCGAGCGGGGACGGGAGGTAGTCGATGACGGCGTCGAGCATCGGCTGGACACCGCGGTTCTTGAAGGCCGAGCCGCAGAGGACGGGGTAGACCTCGGACGCGATCGTCAGCTTGCGGATCGCAGCCTTGATCTCGTCCTTGGTGAGCTCCTCGCCACCGAAGTACTTCTCGAGCAGGGCGTCGTCGGTCTCGGCGACGCGCTCGATCAGCTTCGCGCGGTACTCCTCGGCACGGGCCTGGAGGTCCGCGGGGATCTCCTGGACCTCGTACTGGGCGCCCATGGTGACATCACCCTTGGCGTCGCCCGGCCACACCTTGGCGTGCATCTCGATGAGGTCGACGATCCCGACGAAGTCGTTCTCGGCGCCGATCGGGAGCTGGAGCACGAGGGGCTCCGCACCGAGGCGGTTGACGATGGTGTCGACGGTGAAGTAGAAGTCCGCACCGAGCTTGTCCATCTTGTTGACGAAGCAGATGCGCGGGACGTCGTACTTGTCCGCCTGACGCCACACGGTCTCGGACTGGGGCTCGACGCCCTCCTTGCCGTCGAACACGGCGACCGCACCGTCGAGGACGCGGAGCGAGCGCTCCACCTCGACCGTGAAGTCCACGTGTCCGGGGGTGTCGATGATGTTGATCTGGTTGTTGTCCCAGAAGCAGGTCGTCGCGGCCGACGTGATCGTGATGCCGCGTTCCTGCTCCTGCGCCATCCAGTCCATCGTGGCGGCGCCGTCGTGGACCTCACCGATCTTGTGCGTGATGCCCGTGTAGAACAGGATGCGCTCGGTCGTCGTGGTCTTGCCGGCATCGATGTGCGCCATGATGCCGATGTTGCGGACCTTGTTCAGGTCGGTGAGCACGTCCTGTGCCACAGGGTTCCTCCGGAAGAGTTGTAGGAGAGGTTGGCGTCCGTCCGGGGCGCCGACGGTTCATGACCACCGGCGCCCGGACAGGGCCGGGACTACCAGCGCCGGGCTTACCAGCGGTAGTGGGCGAAGGCCTTGTTCGACTCGGCCATCTTGTGCGTGTCCTCGCGGCGCTTGACCGCGGCGCCGAGACCGTTCGACGCGTCGAGGATCTCGTTCATCAGACGCTCGGTCATCGTCTTCTCGCGACGGGCCTTGGCGTACGAGGTGAGCCAGCGGAGCGCGAGGGTGTTCGCGCGGTGCGGCTTGACCTCGACCGGGACCTGGTAGGTCGAGCCACCGACGCGGCGGCTGCGGACCTCGAGGGTCGGACGGACGTTGTCGAGCGCCTTCTTGAGCGTCGCGACGGCGTCCTGCTGGTTCTTGGCGGAAACGCCTTCGAGTGCGTCGTAGACGATGCGCTCGGCGAGGCCCTTCTTGCCGTCCAGCAGGATCTTGTTCACGAGCTGCGAGACGATCGGTGCGCCGTAGACCGGGTCTGCGACGACGGGACGCTTGGGGGCGGGACCCTTACGAGGCATTGGCTCAACCCTTCTTCGCGCCGTAGCGGCTACGCGCCTGCTTACGGTTCTTCACGGCCTGCGTGTCGAGCGCGCCGCGGATGATCTTGTAGCGGACACCGGGGAGGTCCTTCACACGACCGCCGCGCACGAGCACCATCGAGTGCTCCTGGAGGTTGTGGCCCTCACCGGGGATGTAGGCCGTGACCTCGGTACCGTTCGAGAGCTTCACACGAGCGACCTTGCGCAGTGCCGAGTTCGGCTTCTTGGGGGTGGTGGTGTAGACGCGGGTGCACACACCACGCTGCTGGGGGTTCGCCTTCAGTGCCGGCGCCTTGGTCTTGGTGACCTTCGGCGAACGACCCTTGCGAACGAGCTGCTGAATAGTAGGCAACTGTTCTCCTGGTCCTGCTCGTGTCCTCTGGCCGGCGCGGACCGCCGGCTTCCTCGTCCCACGCTGATCACCGCCTGACGGCGGACGACGAGTGGGGGACGGATCCCGGTCGGCCGAGGGCCGGACCGGTTTTTTCGGGCGCGCCTTAGGGCGCACACCCGGAAGAGACTACCCGCGTCACACAGCGAAATCAATCCGGGCGCGTCGCCCTGGAGGCCCGTGGTGACCGCCCTGGGCGAACACCCGTCGTCCGCGTCCGCACCGTGCGCGCAGGGCGCGACCGTCCACCCGGCCGGCCGTCCGTCGCGGACCCGCGCCGCGCCTCCAGGCCGACCACGGCGGGGCCGCCGGACGGGCCGCGGATCAGGTCCCGGTGTCGCTCGAACCGTTGCCGATCGCCGACCGGAACGTCGCGCCCTGGTCGGTGAAGCCGGTGATGTAGCCACTGGCGTTGACGTTCATGGGCCCGGCCGTCGCGGTGCCCACCCCACCCGGCCCGGAGATGTCCGCCGTGAACGTCGCGCGGCCGAACGTCGTGGTCGTGACCAGCCAGCCGGACGAGACCCACCCGCCGACCGAGACGGCGGGACGGGTGTCGAGGGTCCACTTCTGGTTCGTGTACGTGTAGGCGGGGTCCTCGCCGTAGGCGTAGAAGCTGCACCCCTTCGGCGACGCCTCGGTCGACGCGATGCAGCCGTTCACCCAGGCGTCGACGGCGGCCTTGGCGGACTGCTCGCCGGCGGCCGTGAGCTTCGTCGTCATCGAGACGGGTGTCGAGACCTCGTCGCCGAAACCGGACACCGTCGCCGTCGACGCGTCGGCGGCGAACCACTTGCCGCCGTCGAGCGCGACCGCGTACGTCCCGGGGAGGGCCGTCAGCTCGGCCGTGCCGTCCTTCGAGGTCGTCACGGCCTGCCCGCCGACCGTCACCTTCGCTCCGGACGGCCCCTGGACGCGGACGTCGACCGACCCGAGCGCCGGCGCCTGCAGCTTCCAGACCGGGAACACGCCCCACTCGGTCCCCGTCTTGTCCAGCGTGAACGTCGACGAGACGTCGCGCCCGTCCTGCTTGAGGTACGCCGTGACCGTCGCGGTGTCGCCGTCGTCACGGGTCGCTGCGATGCGGTACCCCGTGACCCGGCCCGTCGCCTTCGCGTAGGCCGCGTCGGTGAGCAGGACGTCGCCCTTGTCGCGTTCGATCCCCGCGGCCTCGACCGCGTCGTCGACGCGACCGGCCGTCAGGTCGTCGAGGAAGGCCCGGACCGGGCGGTCGGCGGAGTGCTCCGCCGTGCCGATCGAGTAACCGACCACACCGGTGACGGCGAGGAGCACGATCACCGCACCGCCGGCGACGAGACCGACGAGCCCACGGCGTCCGAGCCGTCGGCGCGGCCGAGGCGCGGGAGCGGTCCCCTCGAGCGGAGCGTCGCGCGTCCCGCTGATCGCGTCGACGGTCGGGACGGCTCCCCAACCGTCGGGCTCGTGCTGGTCGGTCATCGGTCCCCCGTCGCGGTGCTGGCGTTGCTGCCAGGATCCTACCGCTGGGCCCCGTCGTCCCCCGGCGCCGGCACCGACGGCGTCCGGGCCTGGTGCCGGGCCGCAGCGATGCCGCCGATGACGCACAGCAGCGCCACCACCACGGACCCCACGACGAACGGCCCGAGCGCGTACCCGGCCGGGAACACCAGCAGCTCCGTCGGGTCCGAACGCACCAGCGTGTACCCGACCGCGCCGACGCCGAGCATGACGAGGTAGGCGGTCGCGGCCGCGACGAGGCCGGTGACGCCCGGGTTGCCCTCGCGGGCGCCGACCGCCGTGGCGAGGAAGACCACCGCCGCACCGCCGAGCACCATGGCCGGACCGAGGTACGGGGTGGCGTCCGGCTGCGAGATGACCTCGACGTCGGCGAGCAGGGCCTCGAAGCCCGTCACCGCGATGACGAGCGCGATGAAGAGCACCGACGTCATCGTCGCGATCAACCACCGGGACATGCGGCGATCGTACCGCTGGTGGCTCAGGCGGTGGCGGAGTCCGCGCGCTCCGGCTCGGACGGTGCCGCGTGGGTGGGCCGGACCGCGTGGAGCGTCTCGGTCCCGTCGGCGGGATCCTCGTGCTGCTCGGCGTGCTCCGCGTGCTGCTCGGCGGGCTCCGCCTGCTGGTCGGCGTGCCGCTCGTCGGCGTGCTGCTGGTCGACGCGTTCCTGGGCCGCGGCCACGAGGGCCAGGGCGATGGTCGCGGTGATGACCGGGAGGGACTCGGTCATGGGGGCGGCAGCGGTGGGGGCTTCGGCGGCGTGCGTCTCGGAGCTCGCGTGCGTCGCGGCCCCGTCCGTCATCGGGGCCGTCTCGGCCGGGAGGCGCGTGTCGGCCCCGCCGTCGGCGCGCTCCCCCGCCTCGTGGTCGCGGAGCGCCGGCCCGATGACGGGCAGCACCGCCGTGGTCGCCGCTGGCTCGGCGTGGAGGACCGACGGCTCGGCGGCCGGGACGCCGCGCCTCGCGGCGCGACGCGCCCGTCCCATCCGGACGAGCACCACGACCGCGACGACCGCCCAGATGCCGTTCACGATGGTCGAGGGGATGGCGTGGTGGGCGGCGACGTTGATGGCCACGGCGAGACCGCCGACGAGGTTGAACAGCTGGTACAGCGGGCCGTTCGGCAGCCTGCCGGTCGAGAAGAGGATGTAACCAGCTAGGACGGTTACGGCTCCGAACCAGCCGAGGAACTCGACGATTCCGTACAACACGCGCGACTCCGGGCACGACGAGGGACGGCCATTTCGAGCGGCCGTCCGAGAGGGGGATGAGCAGCCGCGATCGCGGCGTCAGGAGCATCGTACGCACGGCGACGGGCGTCACGGAAGTGGTGTCGGCGTGGCGTGTCACACCCCAGTGGGAGGGGCGTCCGGGTGGGGCGGGTCAGCCGTTGGTGGCGGCTGCCGCGGGCGTTGTCGAGGTGCGGTCGAGCACGTAGACGGACCCACCGAACGTCCACGTCGACGTACCGCTCACGGCACCGTCGTCGCCGCTCTTCTGCGCCGAGGAGATCGTCGTGACGAGGAACAGCCGCTGTCCGTTCTGCACGCCCTTGACGAAGGACAGCGCCTGGTCGAAGGTCCCGTCCACCGCGACCGTCACCGGGATGACCGAGAGGTTCTGTCCTGTGATCGCCGCGTTGGTGACGGCACTCGGCGCGGTCGGTGCCGCAGGGACGGCGGATGCCGACGGGGTCGCCGACGGCTGCGCCGAAGCGGCTCCCGTGGCGTTGCTCGAGGGCGCTTCCGCTGCAGCAGCAGGTGCGTAGGCCGTGGCGTCACTCGCCGTGAACGAGGACACCTTCATGCCAGCGGCCGCGGCGAGCGCGTTCAGCTCGTCGATGAACGGCGGGATGCTGGCAGTGTCCGGGACCGACGTGGAGAGAGCCGTCAGCTCGCGCTTCATGGCCGGGAGCTTCGCAGCCTGTTCACGGAGGCGCCCGAGCTCGGCCCGGCTGGAGTCGTTGGTCTGGCTGACGGTCTGGGTCTGAGCGCGGGCTGCCGCGGCCTGCGCGAGCTGGGGCTGGACCGCGAGGAAGAACCCTCCGACCGCGACGACAGCCATGGCGAAGACAGCGAGCAGGAGGCTGAGTCGGGTGCGGGACATCGATCAGCCCTTCTTCGCGTCGTCGGCGTACTTGCCGTCGAACGCCTTCTCGTCGAGGTGGATGGTCATGTTGACGGCGTACCCGGAGCCATCGTCCGCGAGGGCCACGGAGTTCGCGTTGGCATCGACGAAGCCGGGGACGGTCCCGACCGCCGCGAGCCAGTCCGGGATGGAGGGGAGTGCCGCGCTCTTGGCGTCGAACGTCAGCGTGGCGATGCGCTGCCCCTGGAGCGGGTCGTCCGACTGGGCGTACGCCTCGGTCGCGGAAGCAGAGTCCACCGTCACACCGGTGATCTGCACGCCGGCGGGGAGTTTCGCCCGGACGGCCTGCAACGTCGCGGACCAGTCCACCTCGGTGGATCCTCCGACCTGCTGCGCCGCTCCGAGCAGAGCGCTCTCCGCCTCGGTGGTCCTGACGTCGCGGTACTGCCCCTGCTGCTGCAGGAGCGTCGTCGTCTCGCTCTGCGCAGCCACCAGGTCTTGTTCGGCGGACATCCGCTCCGTCGTCGCCCATCCGGCGACGAGCCCGACGCCCACCGCGACCACGACGACGCCTGCCCACGCCCGGCGACCCGTTGCCCGCTGCCGTCGGTTCGCGTGGACCTCGGGAGGAAGGAGGTCGACGCGCGGCGCTCCACCGATCACGAGGACGCGATCGTTCCGTCGCGACCGAGCAGGCTGCGGACCGCTCACGGGAGCGGCCGCAGCGCCGCGGCCGGCCTTCGGCACACGGCGGCGGTTCTTCGTGGGGTTCTCGATCGTCTCGGTCATGCTGCGCGGCCTCCGACCGCGAGGCTCCAGGCGACGGAGATCGACGCCGATCGTTCACGGAGCAGTTCCGGCGTCAGCCCCCGTGCTGTCCGAGCGGACACGAACGGGTCGCCGAGCGCCACCGGGAGCCCGGACACGTCGCCGAGACCCTCTCGGAAGCCCGGGAGGCTCGCGCCGCCTCCGACGAGCACGACACCGCGGACGACGTCGTCCGGTCGCGTGTTCGCGTAGTAGGTGACCGTGTTCCGGATGCTCGTCATGAGCTCCCCGACGGTCTCACGCGTCACGGCGAGCGCACGGGCGTCGTCCGGGGTCTGCGTCCGGCCGACGATGCCGAAGTGGCGCTTCACGGCCTCGGCGTCCGAGAACGGGATCTCGAGCCGAGCCGCGATGGTCTTCGTCACGTCGTCGCCACCGGTCGGGATGATCCGGACGAACTTCGGGACACCGTCGTGAGCGACCACGACGGACGTCGTGTTCGCACCACAGTCGACGATGACCACGGTGCCCGATCCGGCGACGCGGGGCGCCAGGACGCGGGTGAGCGCGAAGGGGATGAGGTCGACGCCGACCGGGTTCAGGCCTGCCAGCTCGGCGGCCCTGACGTTCGCCAGCACGGCGTCCTTGATCGCCGCGACGAGGAGACCGTGCACCACGGGACCCGCGTCGCCCATGCCCTCGCCGGTGGGGTAGAAGTCCAGGATCGCGTCGACGACCGGCACCGGCAGCATGTCCTGCACCTGGAAGGGCAGGGACTCCCTGATCTGCGCGAGGGGTGCCCGCGGCACCGTCAGGTCTCGGGAGAGCACCCGCTGGTTGCCCATGCCGAGCACGACGTCCTTCGTGCGGAACCGGCCGATGGACCAGAGCTCGCGGAACGCCGTGGCGACGGTGTTGGCCTCGAGGACTTCACCGTGCTTGGTCGCGTCCATCGGGACCGGCACCTCGGCGACGCGGAGGATGGTGGGCTGCGCCTTCGCGGCGTCCGCGACCTCGACCGCGCGGATGGTCTCCGCGCCGATGTCGATGCCGACGATGTTCTTCGCCATGTCGAGTTCCTTCCGGTCGCGCAGGGCAGTGGTGGGGGCGGCTCGTCAGACGAGACCGAGCAGGTGGAGGTAGGCGTCCCAGATCGGGGCGCCCACGAACGCGCCCACCCACGCGCCGAGGAGCATCCACGGTCCGAAGGGGATGCCGGTCGATCGGCCGGCTCTCCGGACGGCGAGGAGGACGATGCCGAAGGTACCTCCGAGGAGGAACGCGCCGAAAGCACCCACAGTGAGGGGTCCCCATCCGAGGTACGCGAGCACCAGCCCGAGCACGCCCGCCAACTTCACGTCGCCGAAGCCCATTCCACGCGGTACGGCGAGAGCGAGCACCAGGTACACGCCGCCGAGCACGGCCATGCCGCCGACCGCGCGGATCAGCGCTGCCCAGTCACCGGTGAGGGCGCTGGCCACGGTGAGGAGCACGATCAGCACGGGGTACATGGGCAGCACGATCCGGTTCGGAAGCGTGTGCGTGTCGACGTCGATGAGCGCCAGCGCCACGCTCGCAGCCATGAGGTAGAGCAGCGCCGCGAGCAGCACGATCTGCCCGACGAATGCCGGACCCGACGTCCCCGTCTGCGGCAGGAACCGGAGTCCGACCAGGAGGAACAAGCCGGCCGTCACGGCCTCCACGATCGGGTAGCGCGTCGAGATCGGCTCGCTGCAGCTGCGGCAGCGCCCTCGGAGCGCGATCCAGGAGACGACGGGGATGTTGTCGACACCGCGGATCCCGCTCCCGCACCGCGGGCACGCCGACGGCGGAGCGACAACGGACAAGCCTGCCGGCACCCGGTACACGACGACGTTGAGGAACGATCCGACGGCGAGCCCGAACGCGCCGGCAAAGACCGCGAGGGCCACCGTGAGCGAGGGGAGCGAGCTCGTCACGAGACCGGCGCCCCGTTCGCGTCGTAGGCCGTCTTGGACTCGACCTGGGTGGCGACCCGGTAGGTCGTGACGGTCGGTTGCGGGAACTTCGGTGGGGTGTACGTGGCGAGACTGGAGTCGAACGAGTAGGACTTCGTGTACCCCTGGCCGCTGGCCAGGCCGACCGCTCCTCGGAAGTTCTGCGCGATCGATCCGCTGACGGACAGGGTGCCCCGGCCTGACGCCGAACCGCGCGTCCAGTTCTGCACGACGAAGGTCCCGGTGTTCGAGAGGATCGCGGCGTCGATCTCTCGACCGCTCGGCAGGATCGCGCCGTTGCTCGAGTTGATCGGGTTCCACACCCAGACCGCCCGCTGCCCGATCAGTCCGAGGACCGTCGATGCGCTGCGGTTGGCCGGGTACGTGATGTCGCCGGTGACGTAGAGGTAGTTCTCCGCAGCGATGGTGACAGCCTTGTCGACGGTTCCCTGCACGAACGCGTCGCCACGATCGCAAGCGTACGGACTGGTCACCTTCTGTCCGTCGCCGGCAGTCGGGTCCGTCTCCGAGTTGCTCGTGGAGGAGCCGACGTAGGGGAACCCGACGCCGTTCGGCTTCAGGGTCGTCGCACCGCTGGCCGTTGCCGTCGCGTCGCAGGCCGTCGCGACGGTCTTGAGGGTCGGATCGCCCTTCCAGTAGTTCGGGTCCTGCGTCGAACCGGCGGCGCGGGCGTTCGGCTCGTTCTGCACGTAGATCAGGTTGTTCTTCGGGATCGTGACCCGTGCACCGGCGGCGCTCCGCAACGCGGTGGGCGACCCGCACTTGGTGGCGGCTGCCCCCGAGTCCGGGTTCACGCCGTTGATCACCGCCCCGGAGACGGCCGTCGCACCGGTCACCTGGGTCGCGATCGTCATGGGTGACCGGACGGTCATGGTGCCGTCACCGTTGAAGGTGATCTTCGTCGGGCCGGTGTACAGGCAGCCGACCCCCTCGACGGTGCTGGTCGTCGAGGACAGGTCGGAGCGCGTGAAGTCGCGGAGGTCGCCGATGGTCGCCGGAGGGGTCAGCGTGGAGGAGGTCGTCGGGTTGGAGGCGTACCGGCCGACCGTGCAGCCGCTGCTCGACACGCCGTAGACGCTCTGCACCGTGCTCTGGAACTGCGCCCCGCACACCTTGATCTGGTCGTTCGACCGCACCGGGCCCCGGAGGACGTCGCCCGAGCCGAACTGGATCTGATCGCAACTCGTGCTCGTCGCCACCGGGCGGTAGGCCGACGTGCACAGTGCGGAGCTCCCGGTGGAGGCCTTCTCGTTCGTGACCGTGGGATCGCCGGACTCGTAGTTGGTGAAGTACAGGTAGTTCGAGAAGCCGTCGGGGCGGACGTTCGCGACGACGGTCCGGGTCGTCGTTCCCGACCGACCCGTCGACTGGAGACGGATCACGCCCTGGGACGACAGCTTGCTGTTGTCGACGGCGTACCGGAACGAAGCGTCGCTCGCGGAGCCGTCCCCGGTCGGGACGGAGACCCACGGCTGCCCGGAACGGTAGTTGAAGGCCGGGTTGTCACCGGTCCCCTTCGTGAACGTGCTGCTCGATGCCGCACTGAACGGTGCACTCGACTGCCCGTAGTTGCCGTACGTGTTGTCCGCGTTGAGGCGCGACTGGTAGTCGGCCACCCCCGCGTACGCCGCGGCGATGGCGCGGTTCCACGATCGGTCGGTCGACGTGACGGTCGCACCCGAGGTCGCGATGGCGACCATGGTCGCCACGAGGAGCATGACGACCGTGCCGATGCCGACGACCGCGACGAGGGCGATGCCCCGCTCGTCGTCGTGCGCACGGACGGCGCGCAAGAGGCGGATCACGAGGACGCTCCCATCACGATGTTCGGCATGCTCGCGGTGTTCGTGAGCGTCACGGTGTTCGGGTCCGTCGAGCTCGCCCCGACGCTGACGGTGACGGTGACGGTACGGATGTTCGGCAGATCGGTCGCCGCCACGGGAGAAGTCGACGACCCGAGCACGTTGCCCGAGGCGTCCTGGAAGGTGAACGCGGCGCTGTTCGTGACCGACGACGCGAGCGTCCGCCTCGACGTCGGCGCCGCCGACAGCGTCGACCCGCCGGCGAGGGGGAACGTGTAGTACGACAGGTTGCCGGACACCGCCGTACCGGCCCACTTCGTCTCGGTCAAGCGCTTGGTGGCCGGGTCCAGGGTCAGCTGCACCTGGACCGGCTGCGAGAGCGTCGAGTCGAGGTTGACGTACGCGAAGAAGCGGACCGACGTGGCGCTCGCGTACTGGAAGGCGTACTGGGAGTCGTCCCCCGTCGGCACCGGGTTGTCGGTGGCGGCGCGGAGGACACGCCCCATCTCGTTCATCGCGACCGAGGCGGCCCGGGTGTTCTGACTCACCGATCCGGCGGTCACCGACGCCTTCTGCGACGCGACGAGGAACGAGCCGGCGATGGTCAGGACGACCAGCGAGAGGCTCATCGCGACGAGGAGTTCCGCCAGGGTGATGCCCCGTTCGTCTCGGTGGGCACGGACCGCTGCTCGTCGGATGGCGGTGATCACGACGTCGGCACCGTTCGCGGGTCGAGCGTCACGACGTTGCCGCTGGACGACACCTTGAGGTTGCTCACGTCGGGGTTCGAGGAGATGGTCTGCGAGTTGCTGCTCAGGAGGCCGAGCAGGCTGGTGGACCCCCGGAGCGTCCACGTTCCGAACGGCAGGGCGACGGTCGTCTTCGTCGCGGCCGACATCCCCGTGAAGTAGTAGGTGGTCGTGGGCGAGCACCCGGGGTCGCCGTTCCCGACCGCGCTGGTGTTCTTGACCGTCGCGACGAGGACGGTGTCGAGACCGCTCATCTTCACGTCGAACACACCCATCGGAGCGCGAGCAGTCACGGTCAGCGGCGTCGTCGGGTTGTACCCGGGTGTCGAGCCGTCCGTCGCGTTGAAGATGTTGGGGGACGTGGCGAGGTTGTTCGCGGTCGGCCACGCTGTCGGGTCCACGTTCTTGCAGGTGTCCGAGTAGGTGCCGGCGATGGCTGTCCAGGGGTAGGGGAAGAGGGTCGCCGTGGTCGTCGAGGACGTCACGAGCGTGTCGTTGTACCGGTAGGTCATCGGGAGGGTGGTCGGCAGCTTCGCGGCGACGCCGTCCTTCAGGTTCAGGGGGCCGCCCGCGGTCGCGGTGACCGCACGGTCGAACAGGAAGGACTTGTTGCCGACCCCGCCGGCGACGGTCGCGACACTCGCGTCCGGGGTCGCGTCACCGGTCGTGTCGATGTTGCCGGCCTTCGCGATCGTCACCTTGTAGGTGCCGGGGGTGACGCCCACGGCGTAGCTGCAGCCGTTGGCGTCCGTCGCTGCCGGAGGGTTCGACAGGCTCGTGGCGCCGCCGGACACGGGGGTGATCGTGACCGCGACGCCGGTGTTGGGTCCACCGGTGGCCGTACGGACCCCGATGACGATGGTGGAGGCCGTCGCGCTCGACACCGCGGACGACGGAGCGATCAGGGTGTCGAGGACGACGTTCTTCTGCCGCGGCGAGGTCCCGCTCGTCCACGAGACGGTGATCGCGACGCGCTTGTACGCGAGCACCCCGGAGCCTGCTCCGCACGAGTTGTCAGATCCGTCCGAGTTGATCCAGTTCGTGGTCTGCTTGATCGTGTAGTCCTGGTTGCCGACCCGCTGCGCTGAGGTGTCGTCGTCCAGGGTGAAGACGTCCTTGGTGCTCCGCGCGGCGTCGAGCGCCTGGTTCGCCAGGTTCAGCGCGGCTTCTCGAGAGCGGTTGTCCTGCGTGAGGTACAGGGTCGACACGATCCCGGCTGCCACGCCCGCGGCGATCATCGCGAAGACCGTCATCGCGACCATGACCTCGATGATCGAGAAGCCCTCATCGGACTCGCGCGCCGCGCGGAGGCGGTCGACGATGCGCAACAGCATGCTCAGC
The DNA here is from genome assembly GCF_048755855.1 of Curtobacterium sp. L1-20. Classification (GTDB taxonomy): domain Bacteria; phylum Actinomycetota; class Actinomycetes; order Actinomycetales; family Microbacteriaceae; genus Curtobacterium. Next base: position 285,115 of record NZ_CP151473.1, read on the forward strand.
CTCTCTCGTGTGCGCGGTGATCGTAGGTGGTGCAGAGACGGGCCGTGACGAAGGTCACGGCCCGTCTCTTCATCACTCTCAGCAGGTCGAGCCGTCAACCACGCCGGACGAGTCAGAGGCGCAGAAGGTCTTCCCGGTCGAGCTCGTCCCCACGACCTTGAAGGTCGGGGAGGTGGTCGACGAACCCGCCGTCGTCGTGTAGGCGAGAGAAGTGGTGTTGCCGCTCAGACTTGCACCATTCGTCTTCAGCGGGTCCGTGAGCGCAGTGGCGCCGGTGCCGCTGCCGAACGTGCCAGCGGCCGGAAGAGCACCGGACGACGACTGGATGGCGACGACAGCCGTCTTGAAGTTCGAGACGTCGGACTTGGCGCTCGAGTCCTTCGCGTTGTTCTGCACCCCGAGGTACACCGGGATGGCGATGGCAGCGAGGATGCCGATGATGATGACGACGACGAGGAGTTCGATCAGGGTGAAGCCCTTCTCGTTCTCTTCGAGGAGGCCCTTGCGGCGAGCGTTCAGCTTGCCCATGAGAGCGAAGTACATGATGGTTCCATTCTTCCGAGAATGTGATTGGGGAGTAATTCGGGGCTTGCTCTGCCGCCGCTGACGAGCGTATTCACCCAACTTTCCGGGCATAATCCCGAGAACGGGGGTGATCGCGGGTGCGAAATGCCCCCAGTACCGGGGGTGTGCGAACCGCGGACCACCCCCGACAAGGGGTGGCCCGCGGCTGCTGAAGCTACTTGACGAGCGAGGAGATCTGGAAGATGGGCAGGTACAGGGCGACGATCATTCCGCCGACCACGACGCCGAGGAACCCGATGAGCAGCGGCTCGATCAATGACGTCAGAGCCTCGGTGGATGCTTCCACCTCGTTGTCGTAGAAGACCGCGATTCGTTCCAGCATCAATTCCATCGAACCGGCATCCTCGCCGACCGCGATCATCTGCGCGACCATTGTCGGGAAGACGTTCTCACGTTCGAGTGGAGCTGCGATTGATTCACCTTTTCGCACCGATTCCGAAACGCGTTGCAGTGCCCGCTCGACGACGATGTTGTTGGAGACCTGACCGGCGATCTGGAGCGCCTCGAGGATCGGGACGCCGGCACCGATCATGTTGGAGAGGTTCCGAGCGAAGCGAGCCATCACGATCTTGCGGTTGAGTTGGCCGAAGACCGGGAGCCGGAGCTTGAACGGATCGATGGCTCCGCGGACGCGATCAGAGTTCCGGTTCGCGCGCCACCAGAACCAGCCGAGGACGATCACGACGGCGAGGACCGGCCCGACGTAGACCATCGCGTGCGACAGCCAGACGAGCATCATCGTCGGGAGCGGCAGCTGCCCCCCGAGGCTCGAGAACATGTTCTGGAAGATCGGCACGATGAACACGAGCATGATCACGACGGCGATCAGGGACATGCACAACACGACCACCGGGTACGTCATCGCCGACTTGATCGTGGACCGGAGCTTGTGCTCCTTCTCGAAGTTCGTCGCGATCGAGTCCATCGCCTGGTCGAGGAACCCACCGGTTTCCCCCGCCCGGATCATGTTGATCATGATCGGCGGGAAGTCCACCGGGTACTTCGCGACCGCGTCCGAGAACGAGACACCACGCTCGACGTCGTCCCGGACCTTGCCGAGGATCTCCTTGAGCTTCTTGTTGTCCGTCTGGTCGGCGAGGATCGACAGTGCCCGGAGCAGCGAGAGCCCGGAGGACAGCATGGTCGAGGCCTGCCGCGACATGATCGCGAGGTCCTTGAGCCCGACGCCCTTCTCGAAGCCGGGGATCTTGATCTCGGTCTGCAGGCCGGTGCCGGCCTTCGCCTCGGTGATCGCGATCGGCGAGACGCCCATGCCGCGCAGGCGCTGGACGACGGCCCCCTCGGACGACGCGTCGAGGCGCCCCTTCACGAGCTTGCCGGCGCCGTCGCGCCCGCGGTAGTCGTAGGCGAGCGACATCAGTGGCCTCCTGAGTACTTGTCGCCGAAGTCGATCTCGGACGCGGCGATCGCGGCGGCCGACGAATCGGACGGGGACTCGACGCGCTGCACGAGCCGGTCGAAGCCCTCGAGGTCGTGCACCTTCTCGAGCGCGGCCTTGCGGGTGATGGTGCCGACGTTGACGAGTTCGGCGAGGTCCTGGTCCATCGTGTGCATACCCATGTCACGCCCGGCCTGCATGGCGGAGGTGATCTGGTAGGTCTTGCCCTCGCGGACGAGGTTGCCGATGGCCGGCGTGGTCTTCATGATCTCGGTGGCGACGACGCGCCCGGCACCGTTGGCCTTCGGCACGAGCGTCTGGCAGACGACGCCTTCGAGGGTCGAGGCCAGCTGCGTGCGGATCTGCCCCTGCTGGTGCGGCGGGAAGACGTCGATGACGCGGTCGATGGTGCCGGGGGCGCTCTGCGTGTGCAGGGTGGCGAACACCAGGTGACCGGTCTCCGCAGCGGTGAGGGCGACCGAGATGGTCTCGAGGTCGCGGAGCTCCCCGATGAGGATGACGTCCGGGTCCTGACGCAGCACGTGCTTGAGGGCGGCGGCGAACGAGTGCGTGTCCGCACCGACCTCGCGCTGGTTGATGATCGCCTTCTTGTGGTCGTGCATGAACTCGATCGGGTCCTCGACCGTCACGATGTGGTCGGCACGGGTCTCGTTGACGAGGTCGATGAGCGCGGCGAGGGTGGTCGACTTGCCGGAACCGGTGGGGCCGGTGACGAGCACGAGCCCGCGGGGCAGCTTCGCGAAGTCGCCCACGTACTCGGGGATGCCGAGCTGCTTGAGGGTCTTGATCTTGGTGGGGATGATGCGGAACGCCGCCCCCCAGTTGCCGCGCTGCTGGTAGTAGTTCACGCGGAAGCGGTACTCGGGCGACAGCGAGTAGGCGAAGTCGAGCTCCTGCTCGTGGTCGAACTGACCTGCCTGCTCGACGGACAGCAGCGTCTTGAGCGCCGCGATCACCTTGTTGCGCGCCCACGGACCGCCCGGGACGGCGGGACGGAGCGACCCGTCGACGCGCACGGTGGGCGCGGCGTCGGCGGTGAGGTGGAGGTCGGAGGCGCCTTGGTAGACGACCTGCGCCAGTGCGGTGATGAGGTCGGGGTCGGCGACCTCGCGTGCGTGGCGGGTGAAGTTGATCTCGGCCTGCCCCTCGGGAGCGGGCGCGTAGGTCGCGTTCGGTCGCGGGGTGGTCGCGGGCACGGTCTGGAGGATCGTGGTCGGGTCCGCGGGCACCACCGGCAGGTGCTGGGTCACGGCGTCGGCGTAGCCGTAGGACGCCGTCGACGGCGGCACGGCTGCGGGCGGCGTCGCGGGCGCAGCCTGCGGCTGCGCGACCGGCACGGCCACGGGGTCACCGGCCGGCACGGGCCACGTCGCGGCCGACGCCGGCGGGACCGGCGCCGACGGAGCAGGCCACGCGGTGGTCTCGTTCGACAGGTCGTGGACGGGTCCGGCCGAGGCGGTGGTGATCCGCGTCTCCAGGGCGGGCGAGACGGGCTGCTGGGCCGCGGCGGCGGCGAGCCGTGCAGCGCGACGGCCACCGATCTCGGCGCCGGGGCGACCGGGGTGCCAGCCCGCGACGGGTTCGTCTCCCGGTACGGAGATGTCGTAGACGGAGTCAGTCATCGTTCCACTCCCACGCCTACGCGACCACGCGCAGGATCTCGTCGATGCTCGTCATGCCGAGCTTGACCTTCTCCCACCCGTCCTGGCGGAGGGTGAGCATGCCCTGCTGCTGGGCCACGCGGCTGATCTCGGCGCTCGAGGCCCGTGCGACCGCGAGCCGCTCGATCTCCTCGGTCACGGTCATCACCTCGTGCAGGGCGATGCGACCGCGGTACCCGGTGTTCGAGCAGACGGCGCAGCCGACCGGTCCGTGGAACTCGGGCACCGCGGTGTCCTCGGACGGGATGAAGCCGAGGGCGACGAGCTGGGCGGGCGTGTAGTGCGCCGGCGCCTTGCAGCGGTCGCAGAGCCGGCGCGCCAGGCGCTGGGCGACGACGGAGTCGAGGGCGGACCCGACGAGGAAGGGCTCGATGTCCATCTCGGTGAGTCGGGTGATCGCTGACGGGGCGTCGTTGGTGTGCAGGGTCGAGAGCACCAGGTGCCCGGTGAGCGAGGCCTCGATCGCGATCTGCGCTGTCTCGTGGTCGCGGATCTCGCCGAGGAGGACGACGTCGGGGTCGGACCGGAGGATCGAGCGCAGTGCGGACGCGAACGTCAGCCCGGCCTTCGGGTTGACCTGCACCTGGTTGATGCCGCCCATGCGGTACTCGACCGGGTCCTCGACCGTGATGACGTTGATCTCCGGTCGGGCGACGGCGTTGAGCGTCGTGTACAGCGTGGTCGACTTGCCCGAACCGGTCGGCCCGGTGACGAGGATCATGCCGTACGGCTTCGAGTAGGAGCGCTGGTACGCCTGGAAGTTCTGCTCGAGGAGGTTGAGGTCCTTCAGGGACATCGACGTGTTGGTGTTGTCGAGGATCCGCATGACGACCTTCTCGCCCCACACGGTGGGGAGCGTCGCGACGCGGAGGTCGATCTGACGACCGCCGTGGCGCACCGACATGCGGCCGTCCTGCGGCTTCCGACGCTCGGCGATGTCGATGTCGCTCATGATCTTCAGGCGGCTGATGACGCCGTTCTGGATGTTCTTCGGCGCCGGGGCCATCTCGTGCAGCACGCCGTCGATGCGGTAGCGGACACGGACCTCGTGCTCGCCGGGCTCGATGTGGATGTCGGACGCGTGGTCCTGGATGGCCTGCGAGACGAGCAGGTTCACGAAGCGGACGATCGGGACGTCGTCGAGCGAACCGTCGGTCAGGTCGACCTGCTGCTGCGACTGCGCCGAGGCCTCTTCCTCGAGGGAGGAGGTCAGGTCGTTCAGTTCGTCGTCGGCACGCAGGTAGCGGTCGAGCGCGGCGGCGAGGTCGCGCTCCTCGACCTGCAGCGGCTTGACCGGACGGCCGGAGGCGGTCCGGGCGTCGTCGATCGCGAGGACGTTGGTTGGGTTCACCATGGCGAGGACGAGGACCTCGCCCTCGAAGCCGACCCCGAGCACGCCGTGCCGGCGGCAGAGCGCTGCCGGCAGCATCGAGACCGCGGTGCCGTCGACCGGGTAGTCCGTCAGCGGCACGGTCTTCGAGTTGTTCGACGCGGCGCGGGCGGTGATGTACTGGGCCTCGCTGACGAGCCCCTGGTCGACGAGCGAGCGGATCGAACGGTCGTCGATCTCCTCGTCGCCGGTCATCGAGTCGAGGTGCTCGATCGGCAGGGCTCCGTTGAGGATGAGGATCTCGGACAGCGTGGCCATGTGCTGCGGAGCCTCCTTCGGGTCGCGCGCGGTTCGTGGGGACGAGCGCCGCAGGGAATCGGCGCCCGACCACGCTACGTCCGGGGCGGAGGACCTCCGCAGTCCCACAACGAGGGGGCGAGGGGGTGTCGACTGGCCCCAGTGCAGGGGTACCCGCGGGTATCGACCACGGCGTCTGCGCGCGTCAGAGCGGTGTCGACGCGGTGACCTCGACGGCCCCGGAGACGAACCCGAGCCGCTCGTAGATGCGGCCGGCACCGCTCGGGTTCTCGGCGTCGACGTGGAGCACCGCCGCCGACAGACCGTCGGAGCGGACGGCCCGCAGTGCGGCGTCGGTGACGACCGGTGCGAGCCCGAGCCCGCGTGCCGACCGCACCACCCCGACCCAGTGGACGTACGCGAAGGAGCGGCCGCGTGCCGCGAAGGCGTCCGGGTCGACCTCGACGATCGCGAACGCGACGATCGCTCCGTCGGGACCGACCACGATGCGCGACAGGTCCAGCCGGCTCTTGGACGCCGTGAGGAAGCCGCGCCAGTCCGACTCGACCATCGGCTGCGAACCCCAGTGGTCGCGGAACGCGTCGTTCTTCGCGAGCCGCAGCGGCTCGATGTCGTCGGCGGTCGCCGGTCGGACGACGAAGCCCTCGGGCAGCGGCGGGACAGCGGAGCGGCCGGAGCCGTCGGAGCCGTCGGAGCCGTCGAGCACGGCCTCCATGTCGATCCAGTTGCGCGTGGGCGAGAACCCGAACCGCGCCGCGAGCCGCAGGGCGGAGGCTCCCTGCGGCGCTCCGACGTCGATGCTCGCCGGCAGGTCGACGTCGAGCGCCGCGAGCCGCTGGCGGGCGCGACCGACCTGCCACGCGAACACCCGACGGCCGATGCCGAGCCCGCGCACGGCGGGGTGGACCGTCCCCTCGAGGAACACCCGCGCCGCGGTGACCCGGGAGGGGACGTCGATGACGATGCCGAACGCCTGCACATGCCCCTCAGCATCGACGCCGACGACGGTGTCCCGCTCGACCTCGAGCCCTTCCGTGGACAACGTTCGTTCGAAGTCGTCGGTGGAGGGACGAGCGTGCGGGTCGTCGACGGCCGCGGCTGCGACCGCCAGGGCGTGCACCGCGTCGAGGTCCTGCCGCGAACCGGCGCGGAACACCAGTCCCCCGACCGGCACCGGGAGCTCGAGGTGGGCCGGGGCCGTGATCCGTTCGCGCAGCGTCGCCATCGGACCAGCCTGCCAGAAGCACCGCTCGACGCGGCTGACGCCAGCCGACCCTCGACGCGCGGGCACCACCCGGGACATGATGAGTCATGGACATCACGAGTGTGACCGTGGGGCTGCCCGTCACCGACATCGAGGCGTCCTGCCTCTGGTACGGCGCCGTGTTCGAACGCACCGAACCCGACCTCGAGCCGGACGAGGGCATCGCCGAGTACGAGGTCGGCGGCATCTGGATCCAGCTCTACGAGGACGACGACGCCGAGGAGAACCCGGTGAGCGTGCGCTTCGGCGTCGACGACGTCACGGCCCAGCACGCCCGTATCGGCGCCCTCGGCATCGACGTCGGCCCGGTCGAGTGCGTCGACGGCGCCGTCGACTGGTTCGACGTCCGCGATCCGGACGGCAACGTCCTCAGCCTCTTCTCCCTCGTCGACGAGACCGGCCGCGGTTCCGGTCGCGACAACGGCGCGGACCGCCGGCTCTAGACGCGCCCACCCACCGGCCTGGAGGCGCGGTGCCGACCCCAGCCGCGCCTCCCGTCCGCCACGTCTCCCGTCTGCCACGTCACCGGTGGGCAGGAACGGGAACGGCCCCCGCATCCGAGGATGCGGGGGCCGTTCCGGTGGAGCTCAGGCTCAGTTGTAGGTGCCCGGCGTGAAGTCGTCCGACGAGAAGCTGTCGAAGTCGACGAAGCTCAGGTCGGCGTCCGAGAACGACGAGTCGTCCGCGAAGATGCGGTTGGGGTACCGCTCCGCCTTCGCTTCCTCGGTCGCGTTCACGTCCACGTCACGGTACCGGCTGAGGCCCGTCCCGGCGGGGATGAGCTTACCGATGATGACGTTCTCCTTGAGGCCGACGAGGTGGTCCTGCTTGCCCTCCATGGCCGCCTGCGTGAGCACGCGGGTGGTCTCCTGGAAGGACGCGGCGGACAGCCACGACTCGGTCGCGAGGGACGCCTTGGTGATGCCCATGACCTCCTGGCGAGCGGAAGCGGTCTTGCGACCCTCCTGCAGCGCCGCACGGTTGAGCTCGTTGTACCGCGAACGGTCCACGAGCTCGCCCGGGAGCAGGTCGGTGTCGCCGTGGTCGACGACGGTGACCTTGCGGAGCATCTGCCGCACGATGACCTCGATGTGCTTGTCGTGGATCGGCACGCCCTGCGAGCCGTACACGTCCTGCACACCGTTGACGAGGTGCTTCTGGACCTCACGCACACCCTTGACCCGGAGGACCTCCTTCGGGTCGACCGTGCCGGCGATGAACTGCTCGCCGAGCTCGACGTGCTGCCCGTCCTCGATGAGGAGGGTCGCACGCTTGAGCACCGGGTAGATGAACGGCTCGTCGCCGTTGTCCGGCGTCAGGATGATGCGACGACCCTTGTCGGTGTCCTCGATCGTGGCGCGGCCGGGGGCCTCGGCGATCGGGGACGCACCCTTGGGGGTACGCGCCTCGAACAGCTCCGTGACACGCGGCAGACCCTGGGTGATGTCGTCGGCCGAGGCCGAACCACCCGTGTGGAAGGTACGCATCGTCAGCTGGGTACCGGGCTCACCGATGGACTGGGCGGCGATGATGCCGACCGCCTCGCCGATGTCGACGAGGTTGCCCGTGGCGAGCGAACGGCCGTAGCACTTGGCGCAGACACCGACGCTCGACTCGCAGGTCAGGACCGAGCGCACCTTGATGCTCTCGACACCGGCAGCGATGAGCTTGTCGATCAGGACGTCACCGACGTCCTCACCGGCCTCGGCGACGACCGTGCCCTGCGCGTCCGTGGCCGGGGTGGCCAGGGTGCGCGAGTACACGGTGTTCTCGACGCGCGGGTCGCGGACCAGCGTGCCGTCGGCGCCCACGGTCGCGATCGGGAGCTCGAGGCCCCGGCTCGTGCCGCAGTCGTCCTCGCGGATGATGACGTCCTGCGAGACGTCCACGAGACGACGGGTGAGGTACCCGGAGTCCGCGGTCCGGAGCGCGGTGTCGGCCAGACCCTTGCGGGCACCGTGCGTGGCGATGAAGTACTCCGCCACGGTCAGGCCCTCGCGGTACGAGTTGATGATCGGGCGGGCGATGATCTCGCCCTTCGGGTTGTTCACCAGACCACGCATACCGGCGATGTTGCGCACCTGCAGCCAGTTACCACGAGCACCGGACGACACCATGCGGTTGATGGTGTTGTCGACCGGGAAGTTGTCGCGCATCTCCTGCGCGATCTCGTTCGTGGCCTCGGTCCAGATCTTGATCAGGTCGGCGCGACGTTCCGCGTCGGTGATCAGACCCTTGTCGAACTCGCCCTGCACCTTGGCCGCCTGGACCTCGTAGCCCGCGATGATCTCCTTCTTGCGAGGAGGCGTCACGACGTCCGAGAGCGCGACGGTCACACCGGAGCGCGTACCCCAGTAGAAGCCGGCGTCCTTGATCCGGTCCAGCGCGGCGGCCGTCTCGGTCTTGGAGTAGCGCTCGGCGAGGTCGTTGACGATCGCTGAGAGCACGCCCTTGTCGGTGACCTTCTGGACGAACGGGTAGTTCGCCGGGAGGGTCTCGTTGAAGAGCGCACGGCCGAGGGTGGTCTCGAGCAGCACGGTGTCGCCCTGCTCGTAGCCCTCGGGAGCCTCGCCCTCGGCGAACCACACGTCGTCCATGCGGATCTTGACGAGCGCGTTGAGGTGCAGCGTGCCCTGGTCCTTCGCGAGGATGGCCTCGGCGACGGAGGAGAACGCACGGCCCTCGCCCACGGCGCCCTCGCGGACGGTCGTGAGGTGGTGCAGACCGATGATCATGTCCTGTGCGGGCAGGGTCACCGGGCGGCCGTCGGACGGCTTGAGGATGTTGTTCGAGGCGAGCATCAGGATGCGGGCCTCGGCCTGGGCCTCGACCGACAGCGGCAGGTGCACGGCCATCTGGTCGCCGTCGAAGTCCGCGTTGAACGCAGCACAGACGAGCGGGTGCAGCTGGATGGCCTTGCCCTCGACGAGCTGCGGCTCGAACGCCTGGATGCCCAGACGGTGCAGCGTCGGCGCACGGTTCAGCAGGACGGGGCGCTCGCGGATGATCTCCTCGAGCACGTCCCACACCTGCGGACGCGAACGCTCGACCATGCGCTTGGCCGACTTGATGTTCTGCGCGTGCGACAGGTCGATGAGGCGCTTGATGACGAACGGCTTGAAGAGCTCCAGCGCCATCTGCTTGGGCAGACCGCACTGGTGCAGCTTCAGCTGCGGGCCGACGATGATGACCGAACGGCCCGAGTAGTCGACGCGCTTGCCGAGCAGGTTCTGGCGGAACCGACCCTGCTTGCCCTTGAGCATGTCGCTCAGGGACTTCAGGGCGCGGTTGCCGGTACCCGTGACCGGACGCCCACGACGACCGTTGTCGAACAGCGCGTCGACCGCTTCCTGCAGCATGCGCTTCTCGTTGTTCACGATGATCTCGGGGGCACCGAGGTCGAGCAGGCGGCGGAGACGGTTGTTGCGGTTGATCACACGACGGTAGAGGTCGTTGAGGTCCGACGTGGCGAAGCGGCCACCGTCGAGCTGCACCATCGGGCGGAGCTCCGGCGGGATGACCGGCACGACGCCGAGCACCATCGCTGCCGGCGAGTTGCCGGTGGCGAGGAAGGAGCTGACGACGCGCAGACGCTTGATCGCGCGGATCTTCTTCTGGCCCTTGCCCTCGGCGATCTGCAGGCGCAGCGCCTCGGCCTCGGCAGCCAGGTCGAACGCCTCGAGCCGCAGCTTGATCGCCTCGGCGCCCATGTAGGCGTCGAAGTAGATCCCGAAGCGGTCCTGGAGCTCGTGGAAGACGGCGTCCTCGGGCTTGAGGTCGCCCACCTTGAGGTTGCGGAAGTCCTCCCACACGCGCTCGAGGCGGGTGATGTCCTCGTCGAACGACTTGCGGACCTGGGACATCTCCTTCTCGGCGGTGTCCTTGGTGCGGCGCTTGACGTCGGCCTTCGCGCCCTCTTCCTCCAGCGCTGCGAGGTCGTCCTCGAGCTTCTTGAGGCGGTCCGCGATGATCGAGTCACGCTGGCCCTCGAGGGTCTTGATCTCGAGACGCATCTCGTTCTCGAGACCGGGCATGTCCGCGTGACGGCCCTCTTCATCGATGTCGATGATCATGTACGCCGCGAAGTAGATGACCTTCTCGAGGTCCTTCGGCGCCATGTCGAGGAGGTAGCCGAGGCGCGACGGGACGCCCTTGAAGTACCAGATGTGCGTGACGGGCGCGGCGAGCTCGATGTGGCCCATGCGCTCACGGCGGACCGAGGACTTGGTGACCTCGACGCCGCAGCGCTCGCAGACGATGCCCTTGAACCGGACACGCTTGTACTTGCCGCAGGCGCACTCCCAGTCGCGGGACGGACCGAAGATCTGCTCGCCGAACAGACCGTCCTTCTCGGGCTTGAGGGTGCGGTAGTTGATGGTCTCCGGCTTCTTGACCTCGCCGTACGACCACTGGCGGATGTCCTCGGCCGTGGCGAGACCGATCCGCAGTGCGTCAAATGAAGTTGCTTCGAGCAATGTTCTTCTCTCTAGCTGGGTTCGTTACGAGTACGGGCGGGATCAGATGTCGTCGACGGACGACGACTCGAACCGCGAGGAGATGTTGATGCCGAGCTCTTCGGCGGCACGGAAGACCTCGTCGTCCGTGTCGCGGAGGCTGACCGCCTGGCCGTCGGCCGAGAGGACCTCGACGTTCAGGCAGAGCGACTGCATCTCCTTCATGAGGACCTTGAACGACTCCGGGATGCCGGGCTCCTGGATGTTCTCGCCCTTGACGATCGCCTCGTAGACCTTCACGCGGCCGAGGATGTCGTCGGACTTGATCGTCAGGAGCTCCTGGAGGGCGTAGGCGGCGCCGTACGCCTCGAGCGCCCACACCTCCATCTCACCGAAGCGCTGGCCACCGAACTGCGCCTTACCACCCAGCGGCTGCTGCGTGATCATCGAGTACGGACCGGTCGAACGGGCGTGGATCTTGTCGTCGACCAGGTGGTGCAGCTTGAGGATGTACATGTAGCCGACCGAGACGGGCTCCGGGAACGGCTCGCCGGAGCGGCCGTCGAAGAGCTGCGCCTTGCCGGACGAGCCGATCAGTCGCTCGCCGTCGCGGTTCGGGAGCGTGGAGTCGAGGAGGCCCTCGATCTCGCGCTCGTACGCACCGTCGAACACCGGGGTGGCGACCTTCGTGCCGGGGGCTGCGCTGTGCGCGGCCTCGGGCAGTGCGGAGGCCCACTCCTGGATGCCCTCGACGTTCCAGCCCTGCTTCGCGAGCCACCCGAGGTGGATCTCGAGGACCTGGCCGAAGTTCATGCGACCGGGGACGCCGAGCGGGTTGAGCACGATGTCGACCGGGGTGCCGTCCGCGAGGAACGGCATGTCCTCGACCGGCAGGATCGTCGAGATGACGCCCTTGTTGCCGTGACGACCGGCGAGCTTGTCACCCGCGGTGATCTTGCGCTTCTGGGCGATGTAGACGACCACGCGCTGGTTGACGCCCGAGCCGAGCTCGTCGTCGCCGTCCTGCGAGTCGAACACCTTGACGCCGATGATCGTGCCCTCTTCACCGTGGGGCACCTTCAGCGAGGTGTCGCGCACCTCGCGCGACTTCTCGTTGAAGATCGCGCGGAGGAGGCGCTCTTCGGCGCTGAGCTCGGTCTCGCCCTTCGGCGTGACCTTGCCGACCAGGATGTCGCCGGGGCGGACCTCGGCACCGATGCGGATGATGCCGCGCTCGTCGAGGTCGGCCAGGAGGTCCGGGCTGACGTTCGGGAGGTCGCGGGTGATCTCTTCCTTGCCGAGCTTGGTGTCGCGGGCGTCGACCTCGTACTCCTCGATGTGGATCGAGGAGAGCGTGTCGTCCTTCACGAGGTTCTGCGACAGGATCATCGCGTCCTCGTAGTTGTAGCCCTCCCACGGCATGAACGCGACGAGGAGGTTCTTGCCGAGCGCGAGCTCGCCGTTCTCCGTCGCGGGGCCGTCGGCGATGACCTCGCCCTGCTCCACACGCTCGCCGGCCGAGACGACCACGCGGTGGTTGTAGCTCGTGCCCTGGTTGGAGCGGTCGAACTTGCGCAGGTAGTAGGTCTGCGTGCCGCCCTCGTCGAGCTGCAGGGTCACGGCGTCGGCCGAGACCTCGGAGACGACACCGGCCTTGTCGGCGGTGACGACGTCGCCGGCGTCGATGGCCGTGTAGCCCTCCATGCCGGTGCCGACGAGCGGCGACTCGGAACGGAGGAGCGGGACGGCCTGGCGCTGCATGTTCGCACCCATGAGGGCGCGGTTCGCGTCGTCGTGCTCGAGGAACGGGATGAGCGAGGTCGCGACCGACACCATCTGGCGCGGCGAGACGTCCATGTAGTCGACCTCGTCCTTGGCGACGAGCTCGACCTCGCCGCCCTTCTTGCGGACGAGCACCTTGTCGTCCTGGAAGTGGAAGTCGTCGGTCAGCGGGGCGTTGGCCTGCGCGACGACGAACTCGTCCTCTTCCGAGGCGGTGAGGTAGTCGATGGTCTTCGTGACCTCACCGTTGACGACCCGGCGGTACGGGGTCTCGATGAAGCCGAACGAGTTGATCCGACCGAACGACGCGAGCGAACCGATCAGGCCGATGTTCGGGCCTTCCGGGGTCTCGATCGGGCACATGCGGCCGTAGTGCGACGGGTGGACGTCACGGACCTCGACGCCGGCGCGCTCACGGGACAGACCACCCGGGCCGAGGGCCGAGAGGCGACGCTTGTGCGTCAGACCCGCGAGCGGGTTGTTCTGGTCCATGAACTGCGACAGCTGGGACGTCCCGAAGAACTCCTTGATCGCGGCGACGACCGGACGCACGTTGATGAGCGTCTGCGGCGTGATGGCCTCGATGTCCTGCGTGGTCATGCGCTCGCGGACGACGCGCTCCATGCGGGACAGACCCGTGCGGACCTGGTTCTGGATGAGCTCGCCGACGGCGCGGATGCGACGGTTGCCGAAGTGGTCGATGTCGTCCACGTCGAGGCGCAGCTGCACCGGCTCGCCGTCACGGACGCCGTCGAGCGTCGTGCGCTCGGCGTGCAGGGAGACGAGGTACTTGATCGTGCGGACGATGTCCTGCACGGTCAGGACCGAGTCGCTGAGCGCCGCGTCGATGCCGAGCTTGCGGTTGACCTTGTAGCGGCCGACCTTCGCGAGGTCGTAGCGCTTCGGGTTGAAGTAGAAGTTGTCGAGGAGCGCACGCGCGGCCTCGGCGGCGACCTGCTCGCCCGGACGCAGCTTGCGGTAGATGTCCTTGAGCGCCTCTTCCTTGGTGAGGATGGCGTCCTTCTCGAGGGTCGACTCGATCGAGGCGAAGCCCTTGAACTCGTCGAGGATCTCCTCGCTCGTCATGCCGAGCGCCTTGAGGAAGACCGTGACCGACTGCTTGCGCTTGCGGTCGATGCGCACGCCCACCTGGTCGCGCTTGTCGATCTCGAACTCGAGCCACGCACCACGCGACGGGATCACACGAGCGGAGTAGATGTCCTTGTCGGAGGTCTTCTCCTGCTGACGCTCGAAGTAGACGCCCGGGGAACGGACGAGCTGCGAGACGACGACACGCTCGGTGCCGTTGATGATGAACGTGCCGCGCTCGGTCATGAGCGGGAAGTCACCCATGAAGACGGTCTGCGTCTTGATCTCACCGGTCATGTGGTTCATGAACTCGGCGTTGACGTAGAGCGGCGCGGCGTAGGTCTTGCCACGCTCCTTGCACTCGTCGATCGAGTACTTCGGGTCCTCGAGCTCGGGCGACGTGAAGCCGAGCTGCATGGTCTCGCCGAGGTCCTCGATCGGGGAGATCTCCTCGAAGATCTCCTCGAGGCCGGAGTGCAGCGCGAGGTCGGTGCGACCCTGCTCCTGACCTTCGGCCAGGCGGGCCTTCCAGACGTCGTTGCCGACGAGCCAGTCGAAGCTCTCCGTCTGGAGCGCGAGCAGATCCGGAACCGTGAGGGTGTCCGTGATCTTGGCGAACGAGAGTCGCGAGTGGTTGCGACCGTTCTTGGGGTTGGTGGATGCGTTGGGCGCAGCAGCCAAGGGTTTGACCTCCGGTAGGCCCCGTCGGGCCGGTACTGACGAGCAGCACGTAGGTGAGTGGATTGAACGCTCGGCGCACCCTCGAGGACACGCGATCACGTGACGGCCGGTGAGCTGTGCACGTGTGCGATGATCTGGGTGAGCGGGCCCCGCCGACATATACGGGACCGGCACCACCGCGGCACGTTCGAGAGAACACGTTCTGATGAACGCTGTGTCGACCGCAATATGACGACACTGATGCCAGGGAGCGCGAACTGCCATCATAGGTCGGCCTGGACAGCGGTGTCCAGTCCTGGCTTGACCGATTTCAGCAGTGGCGTGTATAAGCCCGCAAGCGCCGTCGGCATTCCCGCGGCCCGGGCCCGAGCACGCGTGTCAGCGCACCGTGCCGGACGACCCGAGGGCCGAGCAGCCGCCTCAGCGCACCGCGCCGAACGCCCTCGCAGCAGCCTCGGGTCGACGGGTCCGCACGAACGTCACACGCCCGCGGTCGTCGGTGAACTCGACCCCGGTGCCCGGCGTCAGGATGAGCGCCCGGACGCCGCGGCGCAGACGCAGTCCCACCCCGCCGTAGGTCGTCGCGTCCGCCTCGACGAGCCGCGCGGCGACGATCCGCCGTCGGGCGACGCGCCGGGCGGGCAGCGGCCGGAAGTGCAGCACGACGTCGCGGTCCGTCACCGTGAACCCGGACCGGGCGACCAGGAGCAGGAACCCGGCGCCGACGGCCACGAGCGCCGGGACGATCAGGGCGGCCTCGGGCGCCTCCCCCGGCCAGCCCAGGACCGCGGCGGTGAGTCCGAGTCCGCCCACCAGGAGCGCGGCTCCGACGGCGCGCATCCAGGTGGGTGCCGACTCGAGGTCGGTGAAGGCGGGGACGGCGTGCGACGCCGCGCGCCTGGGCGCCAGGGTCCGGGTGGCCGGGGCGGTGCGGTGGGTCGGGAGGTTCATGGTGTCGGTCACGGGCTGCGGGCTCCTGCGGATTCGTGGTCCGGTGTGCGGTGGCGTCGTGGGGTCGACGCGGGCACGGCACGGTGTGCAGCGGACAGCTCGTGGCCGTCCGCGGGCGGCGCGCAGGCGCGGGTGGGGCCCGGCACGCCGACGACGCGCACCGGGACGCGGCGGTGGGGTCGCCGGTCGGTCCACGTCGTGGTCACGACGGGTGCGGACGCGCGAGGTGTGGGGCACTGCGCGGGTCGACGCACCAGTGGTGACGACCCGGAGGACGGTAGCCGCTGCGCCTTGGCGTCCGCTGGACGTCCATGCGTACGCATGAACGCCGGAGCGGCAAGCTCCGGACTCCGAGCTCCGCCTCAGCGCAGGACCCGCGCCACCGCCTCCGCGCGGGTCCGCACCCCGAGCTTCGCGAACACCTGGTTGACGTACGACTTCACGGTCGGCACCGTGAGGAACAGCTCGGCGGCGATGTCCGGGTTCGAGCGGCCCTCGGCGATGCGCGCGAGGACGTCCGCCTCGCGCGGGGTCAGCTCCGGGAACCGGGTCCGCAGCCCGGCGGTCGGCACCTGTCCGTGGTCGTCGGTGGCGGGCGGCGCGTCCCCGAGCCGCGCGACGAGGCGCGCACCCACCGTGGCGTCGAAGGTCGACTGGCCCGACGCGACCGCTCGGATCGCGGTCGCGATCTCCGCGCGTCCCGCGTCCTTCGTGAGGTACCCGCGCGCGCCGGCACGGAGCGCGGCGACGATCGACTCGTCGTCGGCGAAGGTGGTGAGGACGAGGACGGCGACCGACGGGTGGCTCGCCGCGATGCGCGCCGTCGCGGTGGGACCGTCGACGCCGGGCATCCGCAGGTCCATCAGGACGACGTCGGGTTCCTCCCGCGCGACCGCGGCGAGCGCCTCCGCCCCGTCCGACGCCTCGCCCACCACCTGCAGGTCCGGGACGAGCGACAGCACCGTGACGAGGCCGTCCCGCACGATCGCCTGGTCGTCGACGACGAGCACGCGGACGGTCACGGGCGCCCACTCTCGGCACCGGCGGTGGCCGTCGGCACGTGCATCGCGACGATGAACTCGTCGTGGTCCCGCTGTGCCGCCAGAGTGGCGCCGCTGGCGAGTTCCGCGAACCGCTCGCGCATCCCGAGCAGCCCGTGTCCGGCGCCGGACAGCGGGTTCGCCACCACGACGTCCACGGCGTCGCCGTCCCGGATGACGGACAGGGACACGGGGCGGCCCGGCGCGTGCCTGCGCGCGTTGCTCAGCGCCTCCCGGACGACCTGAACCACGGCGGCGCGGTGGGCCGCGTCGAGGACGGACAACGTCGTGTCGCCCTGCGTCACCACCTCGCCGCCGAACGAGCGGTGCGCGTCCACCAGGGCCGCCAGGCCCGCCAGGTGGTCGTCGGCAGGCCGGGAGGCGCGGACCGCGCCGACGGACCCGGTCGCGTCCGCAGGGGTGGCCGGCACCACCGCCGGGGTCGCCTCGGTCGCCTGGGCGTCCGGTCCGTCCGTGTCGTCACGGAGCGCGTGCACCGCGCGACGGGCCTCGGCCAGCCCCTCGGCGGCCAGGGTCCGGGCCTCACCCGCGCGCGTCCTCGCGTCCTCGACGCGTCCGGCCTCGAGGAGGGCCTCGACCGCGTCGAGCTGGAGCACCAGGCCGCCGAGCGAGTGCGCGAGCACGTCGTGGACGTCCCGGGCCGCACGTGCGCGGTCGGCGAGGAGCCGGGCACGCTGCTGCTCCCGCTCCGCCTCGTCGGCCCGCACCGCCGCGACGCGGAACTGTCGGCGGCTGAAGCCGACGAGGAGTCCGAGCAGCAGTCCGCCGCCCGCGCCGAGGACGAACTGGACGGAGGCGTGCTCGACGGTGGCGCAGACGGCGATGACCACCAGGGCGGCGAGCGCGGCGACCGCCGACGTCCAGACGGGCAGGGTGAGGGCGGCACCCAGGACGACGATCCCGACGATCACCGGGACGATCATCAGTGATCCCGTCTGCACCACCACCGACGCCCCGGCGGCGATCATCACGCAGGCCGCGACGGTCACCACCCGCGGCGACCGACCGGACTCGCGCAGCGCCCACGCGGCGAGCGCGACCGCACCGACGACCCAGACCCACGCCGGGTGCTCGAGCTGCAGGCCGTTCCGCACGAACCAGAACGCGACGACCACGATGCCGAGGGCGTTGAGGCCCCACGCGGCACCGGGACGCGACCGGCCCCCGGGGAGGTCGGTCGGTCCACGGCCGGGCAACGGGGTCACCGGACCATCATGCCGCGCACCCGGTGCTCGCCGCGGGGGATCCGCTGGTCGAGGACGACGGCGCGGGCGGCGCGGTTCAGCGCCAGGACGAGCAGCACCGTGCCGGTCGACGTGAGGAGGTGGGCGCCGAGGTGCCCACCGACGACGTCGAGTCCGACGCGCACGACGACGAGGACGATCCACAGGCCCGCACCGAGCCACCCCGTCCGGGACTGGAGCGTGCGGCCCTTCTCGTCCGGGGTGCCGACCGTGCGGAAGCGGGTGATGCGCCCCGTGGTGAGGCCGACGCCGATCGTCACGAGGGCCTCGATCCCGAGGAACACGACGTCCGTGCTGGTGATCGTCGCCGTCGTCTGGACGAGGAGGACCACCCCGATGATCCCCATGACGAGCGGGCCACGCCAGATCCGTGCCGGGTCGAGGTACCGCCAGGTGGTCTGGCGGTACGCGAGGAACGCGACGAGTGCGATCCCGATGAGGACGTCCGCGACGAGCTGGACCGACATGGTGTGTTCCTTCCGAGGGGGTCCGGCGGGGCCTTCCCGACCGGTGACACCAGCCTCGGCGGCGGGCGTCGGCCGGCACACCAACCAGGGGTGGGGGCACGGGTGGTGATCGTGGGCGGCCGCTCGGTGGTGTTCCATTGGGGGCATGGCTGATGCGTTCGACGGGTTCCGGATCGGTGCGGGCTACGCGGTCGTCGAACCGGACCGACACCGACCGGGGTCGTTCACCCTGGTGGTCGACGGCACGCCGCAGTCCCACGTCGACCTCGAGGACCCGACGCACCTGGCGTTCGAGTACATCCGCCGGATCGGGCACGCGATCGACCTGCTGCCCGACGGACCGATCACGGCGCTGCACCTCGGCGGCGGGGCCCTGACGCTCCCGCGCTACGTCGCCGCCACCCGACCGGGCTCGCGGCAGCAGGTGATCGAACTCGAACGCGACCTCGTCGACCACGTGCGGGACGCGCTGCCCTTCCCCCGCGGCGCCTCGATCCGGGTGCGGTACGGGGACGCGCGCGAGGTGCTCGAGAAGCTGCCGGCCGGTCTGCGCGGCACCGTCGACCTCGCGGTCGTCGACGTGTTCGGCGGGTCGCAGATCCCCGCACACGTCACGAGCGTGGAGTTCTACCGCTCCGTCGCGTCCTTCCTGTCGCCCACCGGGATCGTCGCCGTGAACGTGGCGGACGGCGCCGGCCTCGCGTTCGCACGGGGGCAGGCGTCGACCCTGCAGTCCGTGCTGCCGTCGGTCGCGGCGGTCGCGGACACCGGGATGCTCAAGGGGCGGCGGTTCGGGAACATCGTGCTGCTCGGCTCCCCCACCGACCTGCCCGTGGCGGAGATGCCGCGCCGGTACTCGTCCGACCCCATGCCCGCGAAGGTCGTGCACGGCGCCGAACTGCGGTCGTTCGTCGCCGGAGCGCCGATCGTCACCGACCAGACCGCGGTGGCGTCGCCCGAGCCGAACCGGAGCGTCTTCGGCGGCTGACCTCGTCGCGTCCACCCGATCCCGGGCACGGACCACGGTCGGCTGCCAGGATGGGGAGGACGACCGTGCAGCCGCGCGACCGAGTGATGGGAAACCCGATGACGGACCACGACCGGAACGACCAGGACCGCGCCGGCGACGGCCGGGTGCCGAACTGGGGCGAGGGCCAGCAGCCCGCGTCCGCACCTGCCGACCAGCCCGGGCACGACGCGCCGCGGTACGGCGAGCGCGCACCCGAGGCCGACGCACCCCGCTACGGCGAGCGCGCACCCGAGGGCCACACGCCGCAGTACGGGGCGCAGCAGTACGACGCGCCGTCCGACGGTGACCAGCAGGGACGGTACGGGCAGGTGCAGCACGACCAGCACCAGTACGGTCAGCAGCCGTACGCCGCGTCCTCCGCGCCGACCAGCGCCGGCGCCCCGGCGTGGCAGAGCTACGAGGAACCGAAGCGCAAGAAGAAGACCGTCGGCGTCGTCGCGTTCGTGCTCGGTCTCGCGTCCCTGGTGATCGGCGTCGTCGGCGGGTACCTCATGGGCTCCGCACTGGCCAACAGCGACGCGATCTCGAAGCTGGTGCCCACCGACGGCTCGACGCCCGACCAGGGGCAGCTCCAGCAACAGCTCATGAACGACCCGAACGTGGTGTCCCAGCTCGGGGTCGGAGCCGTCGTCGCCGGCGTCGCCGCGCTCCTCGGCCTCTGGGCCCTCGTCCAGGGCATCATCGCGATCGCGACGAAGCGCGGCCGCGGATGGGGCGTCTTCGCCGTCGTCCTCGCGGCGGTGGCGACCATCGCGACCTTCGCCACGTACATCGGCGTCGCTGCGGCGGCGGCCGTGGGCGGCGGCAACTGACGACCGGCCTGCCGGGACGGCCCGTCGTGCTCCGGCACGGCGGGCCGTCGTCGTCCTGGTCACCGTGCACGTCCCCCGTGCGCGTGGCACCGCTCGCTCTCGGGGCGGCGCGGCTACCCTCGAACCGATGTCCCTCCCGCCCGACGACCGCCAGCAGCCCGACCGCACCGACCGCGCTCGGGAACCCCGTCATGCCGCGCCCGTGACGGCCGGTGTCAGCCCGGGCAGCACCTTCGCCCCGATCAGCCTCCGCCCCGCCGTGGACGCCGACGCGGTCCAGCAGCGACTGCGGGACCTCGGGCAGAGCCGCAGCACCGACGCCCTCGCCGAGCGTGCGGAGCTCCTGCGGTTGCTCGGACGGCTGGACGAGGCCCTCGTCATCGCGGAAGAGGTCTTCCGTCTGACGATGTTCACCGGGGAGCGCTCCGACAAGGTCGCCGCCCGCATCCGGCGCGCCCACGTCCTGCACGACCTCGGCCGCTACGAGCGTGCTGCGACCGAGTCCGCGCTCGCCCGCGACACCGCCCGGACCGAGGAGTGGCCGGAGCTCGAGGGCGCCGCTGCGGAGCTCGAGGGCTGGTCGCTGTTCGAGCTCTCCCGGTTCGACGAGGCCCGCTCGGCGCTGTCGCGCTCGTACCAGGCGTTCCGGAAGGCCGGGGCGCCGTCCGAGCGCACCGAGGCCCTCCGCACCGCGGTCGAGGCGGCGCTCCGGGCGTCGGTGGCGCA